>CAZCBS010000036.1:0-19616 GCA_964496965.1 uncultured Bacteriovoracaceae bacterium | reverse complement strand
TTAGCTCCGAAACGCGCGACAAACGATTCGATATCCGCGATCTTGGCTTGCTGGCTTTCGTATTGAGAGCGCAAGAGCTCGAGGCGCTGTTGCTTTTGCTCAGCGTAGCTTTCGAGATTTCCGCGATAGCTCCAAAGCTTCTTTTGATCGATCTCCAGCACTTCGCTCACGACGCGATTTAAAAACTCGGTGTCATGGCTCACCAGAAGAATAGCGCCTTGGAACGAGCGCAGAAACTGCTCCAGCCAGAGAAGCGATTCGAGATCGAGATGGTTGGTGGGTTCGTCGAGCAAAAGCAAATCGGGATCCATGAGTAAAACACGCGATAGCGCGATTCTCATCAACCAGCCGCCGCTGAACTCCGTGAGCGAGCGAGTGAAATCCGTTGGCTTAAAGCCCATTCCGGAGAGAATCTCCTTGGCTTTGGACTCGAGACGATACTCGTCGAGATGTTCAAGCTCTTCGAGGATTCGGCCGTAGCGTTCCAGCTCTTCTGGGCTAGGCTCGGATTTTGTGAAGCGCTCTTCGAACTCTGCTTTGGCGGTAAGCAGATCATCGCGACGATCGCTGACGCGCATGACTTCTTCAAGGACGGTACGGCCTGAGAACTTCGGGACTTCCTGAGCCAGGTGCCCAATTGCCAGATGCTGAGCGCGGGTCACTTGCCCCGAGTCAGGTTGCTCGAGACCTAAGATGATTTTGATCAGCGTACTTTTGCCCGCGCCGTTTGGCCCGATCAAGGCCACGCGAGAGCGATGCCCGAAATTCGCTTCGGCTTCGGTGAAAAGCACCTTGGATCCGAACTGCTTAGAGATCCCGTGAAGATGAAGCATTCGATTTCTTCTTTAAGTGCTCTTGAGATGGTAACGAACGCTCGTCACCACGCGACGCCGCCGGAGCGCAAGAGCCGCGCGGATAAAAAGAGCCGTTTGGTTGTGCAATAGGCTATGCCACCATTTCGAGGTGACAAACTCAGGAACAACCACGGTCACCATATCATCGTGAGCGGTCTGCTCGACGTCATCGATGTAATTGATCAGAGGTTGAACCACCGAACGATAAGGGGACTTGAGAACCACGAAAGGCACGCCAGGCACCCATCGTTCCCATTCCTCTTGAACGTATTTTGTTTTCTCCGCATCGATCTCGACGTAGCAGGCTCGAACATCGGGGGAGATCGAAAGCGCGTACTGAAGCGCTTCAATCACGCCTTGATGGATTCCCGAAATCGGAATGATGACCGTGTGCTTGATTTTCTCGAACCGAGCGGGCGGAAGTTTTCCAACGAGAGTCAGTTCAGCGCCGACATTCAAGTAATGGCGATGGATCCGATTGAAGATAAACACCATGACCGGAATGACCAGGACAACCACCCAGGCACCGTGAGCGAACTTGGTCCAGGTGATATCCAAAAGAACGACGAAGGTGGTGATCGCGCCCAAAAGATTCACGGCAAGCGACGAGCGCCAGCCCTGTTCCTTTTCCTTGATGTGGTGAACGACCATTCCCGCCTGCGAAAGAGTAAACGACAGGAACACGCCGATCGCATAGAGCGGCAACATGTGGATCGATTCACCATGGAAAACGATGATAATCGCAAGGGCTGAGATCCCAAGGCCGATGATCCCGTTTGAGAAGACCAGGCGATCTCCCATGCTAGCGAGCTGACGAGGAAGAAATCGGTCCTTAGCGAGAAGCGAAGCAAGGCGAGGGAAGTCCGCATACGAGGTGTTGGCTGCCAAGAACAAGATCAGGGCGGTTGCTGCCTGCGTGCTGTAATAAAGCATCGAGTCGCCGCCGTAGATTCTGCGACCCAACATCGAGATCAAAGTTTGGTCTTCGGTAGGGACCAGCTGAAAGATGTGAGCGGTTGTCGTAATTCCTAAGAAGAGAGCAGCGAGCAAGACGGCCATCCAAACCATCGTGGCTTTGGCATTCTTAGGCTCGGGGGCCTGAAAAACCGTGACCCCGTTTGAGATCGCTTCCACCCCCGTCAGAGCGGAGCATCCCGAGGCAAAGGCTCTGAGAATCAAGATCGGTCCAACGGCCGGATAAACGCTGTGAAGCACCGGAGAGGTGTCGGGGCCCGCGAGTCCAAAGGCGAGTTTAAACGCCCCGGTTCCGAGCATCACGAAAATGGAAAAGATAAAGAAATAGGTTGGAAAGGCGAAGATCGTCGAGGATTCGCGAATGCCGCGAAGATTTAAGAACGTGACGATCAAGATAATGACGGCGCAGGCGCTCTCGTGGTGGTTATTCAAAAATGGAAAGGCCGACGAAATATTTTCAACGCCGGATGCGATCGACACGGACACGGTTAGAACGTAATCGACTAGCAATGCGCCGCCCGCGACGAGGCCGGCGGTGGTTCCCAAGTTTTCTTTGGCAACCGTATAGGCGCCGCCGCCCGTTGGATAGGCATCGATCGTTTGTCGATAAGAGGCGGTCAAAATCAGAAGGAGAAGCGAGATGCCGATTGCGATCGGAATCGACCAAACTGTCGCCGCGGCAACAATGAGAACTCCCAAAATAGCGTCCGTCGCGTAAGCCACGGAGGAGAGTGCGTCCGATGAAAGAGTCGAAAGCGCCTTCCACTTTGGGATTTTTTCGTGGGCGGCATGATGACTAAGAAGCGGCTCCCCTAAGAGGAGTCGTTTTGCACGTTTGAGAACCATGGGTGTGTTTTCCTAAGATTCTTTTAATCCCAAACCTGATCTCGCCGCCACAGGATTATTATGAGTTGACCAAAAACGGCGGGTAAACAAGAATGGCCGTATGCAATCCATCTTAGAAGTGAAGAACCTGGTCAAACATTACCCAGTACGTGGCAGGCACCGGGCGCAAAACCCTGATGGTACCTATACTTCCGCTGTGAAAGCGGTAAACGGGGTGAGCTTTAGTATTCGACCCGGGGTCTGTTTCGGCCTTTTGGGGCCAAATGGCGCCGGTAAGACCACGACTTTAGAAGTCATTGAGGGAATCACGGAGCCAACCTCGGGAGAGATCTTTTTTCAGGGACAGGCCATCTTTCGAGAAGGCGGGCGAACTTCCTTTAACGAACAGTTTCGTCAAAAGACGGGAATCCAATTCCAAAGCACGGCGCTTCAGGATTATCTTTCGGTTCAAGAAGCCCTGGAGCTATTTCGAAGTTTTTATCGGGAGCAGGCCAATCTCGCTGAACTGATCGAGCTTTGCTCGCTTAAGGAATTTTTGAATCGCGACACCGATCAGCTTTCGGGAGGACAGCGTCAGCGAGTTCTTCTTGCGATTGCTTTGGTGAATAACCCGGATCTCATTTTCTTGGACGAGCCAACGACCGGCCTCGATCCCCAAGCGCGAAGAAATTTCTGGGACCTGGTGCGAAAGATCAAAAGCCAAGGAAAAACAATCATCCTGACGACTCACTATATGGATGAGGCTTATGCTCTCTGTGATGAGATCGCAATCATGGATCACGGAAAGATCCTGGCTCAAGACGCGCCTGATGCGCTTTTGAAAAAACATTTCGACC
Source organism: uncultured Bacteriovoracaceae bacterium (assembly GCA_964496965.1). Taxonomy (GTDB): domain Bacteria; phylum Bdellovibrionota; class UBA1018; order UBA1018; family UBA1018; genus CAZCBS01. Next base: position 16,105 of record CAZCBS010000036.1, on the reverse strand, counting down.
AGGTTTTTGTCGAATTGCCGAAAGAGGACGTCTGCATCGATTTGAGCGCGAACGGATGGAATGCCGTCGACCGCAACGGCACGGTGGAGATTAAGACCAGCGATGTGAACTCCACTTTGAGAACTTTGATTGATGCGGGCGTCTCAGTGGCCCGAATGAAAGTCAGGCCTCATACTTTGGAAGATCTCTTCATCGAACTGACCGGAAAGGATCTGCGAGGATAATACTCATGAAAGCTTTTTGGACTCGGTTTGTCGCGGTTCTGCATTCTCGAAACAAGGAATTCGTCCGGGATCGCTCGGCGCTGGGATGGAATATCCTCTTTCCTGTTTTGGTCGTCTTGGGCTTTGGTTTTGCGTTTAGCGGCGGAAATCAGGATATCTTCAAAGTGGCGGTCAGTCCTCGGGTGGATCATCAAGCGCTCTATGTGCCCGAGTTCTTCAAGACAAATTACACACAATTTATTGATACTCCGGACCTCGACGGCGCGCTCGCCAAGCTCCGCCGCCATCAGATCGATATGGTGGTCCAAGTCGGCGCCGAAGGGCGAGGGCTGAAATACTGGATCAACGAAAGCGCGCCTAAAGGTTATCTCATCGAAAAAGTCCTGATGGGGCAGACCCTCAAAGACACGGGGCTGTTGATTCAAAAGCAGACGGTGCAAGGCCAAGAGATCCGGTACGTCGATTGGCTGATCTCCGGGCTACTGGCGATGAATATGATGTTCAGCGCGCTTTTTGGCGTGGGGTACAACATCGTTCGCTACCGAAAGAACGGAGTTCTCAAGCGGCTCAAAGCAACGCCTCTTCGGGCGTTTGAGTTTTTGTTCGCCCAGGTCGTGTCCCGGTTGATTCTTCTTACGGTCACGACGGTGGCAGTCTACATCGGTTGCGATCTGTTGATTCATTTCCGGATGCAGGGCTCGTATTTTTCGCTCTTCATCGTTTTTCTGCTGGGATCGCTTTGCTTGATCTCGCTGGGAATTTTGATGGCCAGCCGGACGGCGAGCGAGGAGTTCGCGGGCGGGATTCTCAATCTTCTTTCGTGGCCGATGATGTTTTTCTCGGGAGTTTGGTTCTCGCTGGAGGGCGCGCATCCTTGGGTGCAAAAGCTTGCTCTTGCTTTTCCGCTCACGCATATGATCAATAGCGCTCGGGCGATCATGACGGAAGGTGCGACGTTGATACAAGTCGCTCCCTCGATTGCCGTCATGGTTGGAATGACCGCGGTATTTTTGATTACGGGTTCGTGGATGTTTCGATGGCGTTAAGCAACGGTGATTTTTTCAAAGGCTGGGCAAAACCTGGCCCTCAAGTGACTCCGCCGGCGGAGTTGATGACAGCAGGCGAGGGGGAATCTCTCGACGCCATCAGTGGTCATTTCCGGATTTTTCAGCTCAAAGATGGTCATCGGTTTTCGACGGATGATATTCTGACCGCTTGGTATGGCACGAGTCATTGCCCGACCGCGCGAACCGCGCTCGATCTCGGAAGCGGGATCGGCTCCGTGGGAATGGTCGCCGCATGGCGCCTCCCGGGCGCGCGTTTTGTGACTGTCGAGGCGCAAGAGGAGAGTGTCCGGCTTGCGCGAAAATCAGCGCAGTACAACGGACTCACCGATCGCTACGAAATTCGCCAAGGGGATTTTCGTGACCCATCGGTCATCGGCGTCGACGAAAAATTCGATCTCGTTTTAGGAAGCCCGCCGTATTTTCCGCTGGGCTCTGGCGTTCTGGGCGATCACCCTCAGAAAATCGCCTGCCGTTTCGAAGTCCGTGGAACAGTGGCCAACTATTGCCTCACGGCCGCAAAGCATCTCGCGCTCGGCGGATGGTTTGCCTGCGTTTTCCCGATGAACCCGGCAGAACAGCTCGCGCGAGTCGAAGAAGGCGCGCGCGAGGCCGGATTCACGATCGTTCGCCGCAGACCGATCGTCCTGCGCGAAGGGGAGCCGCCGCTTCTCTGTTTGTTTGCGATGGTGCTTTCTGAGCACTTGCCTGAGGCTTTTCGTGGAAAGACTTGGGTGGAGCCGGATCTGATCGTTCGTCGCCGCGATGGATCGGTTCATCCGGAATATAGCGCGGTTAAGCTTTCTATTGGTTTTCCGCCTTAGGTATTATTCCCGATCGGGAATACTGAATGAAGAAAGCAAAAAAAGTTCTTTCAAAAAAAGTCGATAGCGCCATCACGCTGGGTAAGGCAGTGAGGGAAATTCGAAAAGAAGCGGGCATCACTCAATCTGATGCTGCGGCGATGTGCAGGGTCGGAACTCGTTTTCTTTCTGATCTCGAAAACGGTAAGTCCACAGTGCGTCTGTCGACTCTTCTTCAAGTCTTGAATTCTTTCGGCCTTGTGTTGACAGTCCGGCGTCGGGGGTGGGAATAAGTTAGCTTTCCGCCTGAAGTAGGCCCCCGCGAACTCTCGCCACAGGGGCCTATTCATGCTGTTTGGATAGACTGTCGATTGATACAGGCTTTAATTCGCAGGGCGGTTGTCCGAAAGATCAACTTTCAAGGCGTCCAAAGGGATATGGTGACTCAATTGAAACGTTCCTGGCACCTCGGCCTTGCCGTAAGAATTCTCAATTGAGAATTTGATTTGGCAAGTATCCGAGATTCCCCAAAAACCTCCTTCTGCTTTCAGGGTCTGATTGAATGGAATCTTTGTTCCGACCTTGAATTCAAAGGTGACATTGTCATTGTCGTAGAGAGGGCCGGTTGGGCAATGGCCCTGGATTTCTTCAATGATCAGATGAGCGTCTTTTGGATTGACCGATTCAAGGATGATTCTTTTTGCAAAGAGAAAGTCAAAGTCTGCGATGGTGACTTTGGCGTCTTTTAAGAGAAACTTCGTAGAAGGTGTAAATGATGAGCCACTCACATGGAGATAATCGATTCGATCAGTGACAAAAACTGCAGTCGGATGGATATCTGCATCTGTCGTATCTTCGATGCCAAAGTGTCTTACGTGCTCATGCATCATGAGCCCGATGATTTCGGCTTTGGACGCATTGTCTCGAACGAGCTTTGGAATATTGATGCAGATCGGAGCGTTTCTGACTCCGCGAAGAGTGGATGCGTCTTTTTCATCGCCGTCCTCAGTGCATTTTTTGCTGAAAATGTATTTGGACTGATCGATGTCCTCCATGAGTCCTTGAGCGACTACGTCTTGAAGGAGCGCAGACGACTCTCCCTCGCTTTGATACTTTGAAATCTGGTCCGAAAAATCTTTTAGATAATTTTTTACTGTCTCACTATTTCGGCCAAAAAACTGTTCAACATCCCGATAGCGATCAGTTGTTGAGTTTCCACCCCCCGTACTCCCTCCGCCTTTCTCTGCAAAACTCTCTGCAAGACATGGCGAAGCGGTCAAAAGACCTGCAACCATAAGACCCGTTAGCGACGAGAGAACCCAATGAGACTTTGTCATACACATTTCGACTTTCTGGGCGGCGTTCGGATGACTACTGTAACATACTAAAAACATCAACAATTAAATGCCAGACACGGAACCCTGGTTTGCGGGTGCCGCCCGGTTCCCCGGGGCTCCGCGCTGGACAGGGTGGGTTCTATGCTGCCTTGCGTCTTTGAGATAGATTTTATTAATTAAAATCGGTAATGTTTTTTAAGTAAATGATTAAAGATATTTTTGAATACGATGATTATAAGAAATACTTAACCGCCGCGCTCGACGCGGAAGGGGAGCGGGGGCGGCGATCGCGTCTTGCCGAAGCCTTGAAGTGCCAACCCGCCTTTGTCTCTCTCGTGTTGAAGGGAGACGCGCATTTCAGCCAAGAACATGCGGTCATCGTAAACGCCTTTCTAGAGCATCGAGAAGAAGAAGCTGATTACTTCATGGTCCTGTTGGACTACCAAAGAGCAGGCTCGAAAGGTCTAAGGGATTTTCATCGCAAAAAGATGGATCAGATGCGCGCCAAGCGTCGAGTCATTTCAGAAAGAATTGGCGTTAAAAAGGGCCTTTCTGAGGCAGATCAGATGACCTACTACAGTGCGTGGTACTTCGCCGCCGTTCACGTTCTGCTCTTGCTTCCAGGATTGAGAACTCCGCAGAGATTGTCGGAGCGACTCAAGCTCCCCATTCCACTCATCAAAGATGTTTTGGATTTTCTTGTCGGTGTCGGCCTCTCAACGTCGGATGGGAAAGAGTATCGTCCTGGACTCAACCGAATCCACCTTCCAGCGGATTCTCCCATCATCTCGAAGCACCATATGAATTGGCGACTCAGAGCGATGCAGGCGCTCGAAGCGAGAGAGCCGGAAAGCCTTCATTATTCAGGCCCGATTTGCATTTCTAAGGATGTCGCGGAAAAAATTAGAGGCATGATCCTTCATCTTCTTTCGGATGCCGAGTCTTTGATTCGTGAAGCGAAAGATGAGGAGGTTTACTGTCTGGATATCGATTTTTTCAAGATTTAAGCAAAACATTATAATAGTTTACTTATTTAGTATAATACACTAAGCTCCGCCGGCGGAGGCGTATCTCATGCTCAAAACCGCTGCTGGATGGCTGTCCATCTTCCTGTGCGCAGAGCTCTCCGTTTTCGCGAGATTTTCGGAAAGGTCGATGGCAAGCGATATCGGGACTACTTTGAAAGTCGGATTTCTCGATTCGAGTACCGGAATGTTGAAGACCAGGTGAGCGCAGCTTACGTCGAGTTTGACGATCCGAACAGTATGTGCTCAGAATCGGCTTGTTCAAGATCTCTACGGCGGATCCCGTGAGGGGCTTCGGTTTGCGGATCCTGCTGATATTGTCGATCCAGAAGTGCGGTTGCCTGAAATTCCTATTGACATATTGCGTTAATAAAGCGAAGACCTGCCTACTTACAAAGGGTTCCATCGCGTTCAAGGGAGAATCATCTCCTACGGATATGGAACATTCACTCAAATGAAAAAACTAAATGTATTAGTGCTGTTTGCTCTTTTGATGTCGAGCTTCTCCGCGATGGCAATGCGTATCGACATGAACGGCGGAGAAGTTTCTCTCCCAAGCTGCGGTGGCACCATCGAAGCGAAAGGCGGCATCTTTCAAGCTGCAGCTCACGGCAGTGACTCCAATCAGATTAATCTGATTGTCCGTGACTCTGAATACTGCTCAAACTTCATTATCGAAACGACTGGAAAAGTATACAAGTTCGAAGGTCGTCCAGGCACTTATCATGGAAGCTATTCCATCACCGCGGACAAGCTCGATATGGGCTGGAACCAAATCGACTTGATCGTTCGTTCCAATAACGAAGGTCCATTCGCTCATCGCGACCGCGTCAGTGTTTGGGTGAATGTCGTTCCTGGCCACAGCGGTGGATATCATGACGGCGCCGGCAGTAACTATGTTTGCGCAAACGAAGCTGAAGAAGCAGCGAAAGCGCAATATCGCGAAGACTTCCACGCGAAAGTTTATTCGGTCAATGCGATTTTCGATAGAAAATCCGAAAAGGGCAACTACGTTTATAATGTCAGAGTGGATGGCCGCTCCGGTCCAGTACGTTACGAAACGGTCATGCGCCGTCGTGACTGCTCTCTCGCTTCTGATCCAGTGCGTCAGTAAGCTCGAGCACTCAAGTTCGACTTGATTTAAAAACGGGCGGGCTGCAGGTTGAATCCTGCGCCTGCCCGTTTCTGTTTTTGCTCAGTCATTTGGGTTGTGCTTAACCTAAACTGACAACTGATCACGAAGCTGGACGGAAGAGGCCCATCCGCTCGGCTCTGAATCTATTATGGGCGCCGCAACGTAGGGTGAGATTCTCGGCAGTATTTTCTCCGCCGCGGCTGAACGGGACAATGTGGTCAAGTTGAAGACCATGTTTAGATTGGCACACTCGTCCTGTTTCTGGGTCTTTATACGTACAGCCTTTTCGATCTCTCAGTAGAACTTTTCTCTTTTCTGCAGCGGGTATGTAACGGGAGCGTTTAGTCGTGGGCCGCATAGAGTTTGTTACCCCCGGCGCCGGGATTGCTGCTTGCTCGGAAAGAGGCGGTGCTGAGACTTGAGTTGAAGTGGGTTCAGGTTTTGGCCTTAACTGATTGAGTGCGAGATCAGCGATCTGATCGATCAATACATCCATCCGGCCTTCGAAGTTTTTATGAGCCATTAGATTTTTTAGCTCTTTAAGTTTCGCCATCAATTCTGCGGAAGCGACGAATTGAACTAAAGTTTTTTGTTCAGGAAGTGGGCGAGTCTTTTCAGTCGGAATCATGACATCCGGAGATCGTTCCATTAGAACGCGTTGGCCCTCGCGAGTCGACTTGCCAAAAAGCTCGGTAACGACTTCGCGCTTTTCTTCGAGAGATAGTTTTTGCTCGCCTTGTTCTTTTCTGCGTTGATCTTCTTTGCGAAAAAAGACTTGAGCTTGGCTTGCGTTCTCAAGGCCAAGTTCTCCGCTTTCGAGTTTTGGCGCGATCTCAGGCACTGACTTCAATAAACGCATAGCAGAAATGCGACGGTGTGCCGCGCCAGCGCTATAGCCGAGCTCTTTTATGGCAAATGTATACAGGTCTGAATACCCGATTTCTAAGTGAAGCTTTCTCGCCTCGACCTCTCGAAGCGTGTGTAAGATCTCCATCAAAAGCTTGCGTTCGTTTTCGATTTTCAGTTTGAGTTGAATGAGAAGTTCTGTGTTTGAGAATGACTTGAAATTCATAAATGCACCTCTTTTGCGAGAGGAACTCTAGCACGAGTTTTGGAAATGAAACCGAGGCGCCTAGCTGGCGCAAGGGCGCGTTTTATGAGTGATGCATGCGATCGGGATCGGTCTGATTTGAGTACGTGAGTGGAGGGCGGAATAGTACTGTTTGCGGTGGAGTTATGGGCTATCTTGAAAAGACTTTTCTAAAGTCGGATTTTATTTTCCAACTGGGTCAAGAGAAAAGTGTGAAAAATTATCTGTATTTCGTGATTTTTTGATGTGAGGTAGTTGTCGCGTGCATTCCGGTTTGCACGCGTTAGATTAAGTACTTAATTTTTGTGTAATAATGTTGACCGAGTCATCGTATTTCTCATTATTTTTTTGGCTTGGCTTGGTTCGCGACTTGTGACTCGCGACTCGAGCATTCTGTTTGTGAATAACAACATGTTTACTATGCGATTTACTTGCCCTTATTTCGATGCGAGTACAGCACACCATTGAAAGGAAATCAGTAAATGAAAACAAAACTATTGGTATTTGTCGCGATTGTGGGGGCATTCTTGGCTCAAGGCGCTTCGGCTGCTCAAGTCTTCAACGGAGTTGACACTCAGGGCCGTGCTTGTCAGGTCGTGATTCAATCTCTTTCTTTTGGCCCAATCGTCATGCATGACGCTTGTGACTTTGAGATGGACGGACCTGGTCCATGGTGCGATCACTTAAAACCGGTTCCGACCCGTCGTGCGACAGGCTCGGGTGTTTACGCGACCGCGGCGGGCACCATGCCATTCGTGATCAATGACGGTCTCATGTTCGATTCGCCGACGCCATCGATTGCTGCAAGCACACAACTCGGTGGCACGGTCTCTCTCAAGCTCACAGGCCCAAGAAGCGTCAGCGCATATTACGCTTTTATGACTCCGTACGGAAGAACGCTCAGCCCTGCGCAGATTCGTAGTCTTTTGCTCAATCGCAATTCCAACGTTCCTTACCAAGAGGTTTACCGTCAGATCTTCGAGGACGTAACTTGTAATGCGCGTCGCTAATCGATCTTGACCGATCCAGTGGATGTCAGTCAGTCGCAAGCCAAGGCATCAGCAAGTCCTGAGCAAGAAGTTTGCGATTGATGGGAGCTTGGAGCTCCACGCGCGCGCGAGCTAACCGCTCCGCGCGTGATAACCACTGAGCGCGAGCGCGTTCGTGTCCGAGCTTGAGCGCGCCGCGCGCGTTTTGAACGAGAGCGGTCTTGGCGTCTGAGTTGACCCAGCGATAGTTCTCCGGAGATCCCGGTGCCGCGGATGGATTGACGCCCGAAAGACTCCAACGAATGAGATCGGACGCAAGGCTTTCCATCTGATCCATCATTCGGTCCATATTACGTGGCTCAAGCGACGCCCAATCCACCATGGCGTTGAGCTGGCTCTTGGGATCTTGCAGAAAATCGACGACAAGCTTTCGCTTTTCCCAAGTTTCGGCATGAGTCCAAGCAATCGCTTTGCCCCAGCTTCCTTGAGCAAGCTCCGCGCAGATCGGGATCTTGCGCTCATCTGTTTGCTCTAGACGCAAAAGCTCTTCGATCGTATCGCGAGAAAATGGCTTGAGCCGGATCGTCTGACAGCGCGAAACAATCGTCGGAAGCATGAGGGACGAATCGCCGGCGGTCAGAAGAAAAATCCAACCCGCTGGGGGTTCTTCCAAAAGCTTCAAAACCGAGTTCGCGGCCTGAACCGTCATTCGATCTGCATTGGGAATGGAAACGATGCGATACGCGCTGTCATGTCCCCCAAATCCAAGAGAGGATTTGAGCTTTCGGAACTGCTCGATTTTGAGCGCGCCTGAAGCGTTGCCTTCGGAGTCTTGATCTTCGGATTCGATCTCGGTGAAATCGATCCAAGTGCCGTGAAGCGCTTTCACGCAGTTGGAGCATTCGCCACAGGGGCGAGGCTCGGAATGGGGATCGATTTCGACGGCGGGTGAGGGAGCCGCCATTCCAAAGAGGCTGTCCTGGCCGTCGTCTTGCGGCGTTTGAATTCCGTTTCGCTCGCAAAGAATCCACTGTGAAAGATACCAGGCCATCGAGCGCTTTCCGACGCCGGGAAGGCCGGTAATCAAAAGCACGGGAGGAATCCGCTTTTTCTCGCGCCATTCTCTCATGGGGCTATCCAGTGTTTTCATATGATGGCGAATCGCGGCCTCTGGAAGAGGGAGTAGCGATTTCTGGCTCATTTGCGAACCCTCTTTTCAAAACGAGCTAGAAGCGCTTTCAGCACTTTGCGCGCGTTTTCTTCGGGGGTCCCTTTTGCGGAAGGAATCACGATCCAGCGTTTTGGATCTTCTTTCTTGGATTTGAGAAAGCCTTGGCGGACTTTGGTTTGAAACGCGACGCCTTCGGCTTCAAAGCGATTTTTATCGCGGGCGCGAGCAAGTCCCACGGCAGGATCGATGTCGACCAAAACCGTGAGGTCGGGCTTGGTGTTTTGCGTGGCCAGACGATTGAGAGTCTTCACTTCTTTCCAAGGCAGTCCTCGCGCATGCGCCTGATAGGCAAGGGAGGAATCAGTAAAGCGGTCGCAAAGAACCCAGTCTCCGCGCTCCAACGCCGGAAATACCGTGCGAGCTAAATGTTCTGCGCGCGCTGCTTCATAAAGAAAAAGCTCGCACCAGGGATCCATTTCTTCGTTGAGGATGACGCCGCGGATTTTTTCGGCGACGGTGCTGCCGCCGGGCTCGCGTGTCACCGTAACGCCCCGGTGGTGGATCCCTTGGTTTTCGAAATGACGCTTCAGCTCGCTCGCCAGAACCTGAATCAGGGTGGATTTGCCTGCCCCTTCGGTTCCCTCAAAGGTGATGAATAAGCCTCTTCGACGCGTGCTAGCCATATAGTCTTAGGCATACTTTGCCTTTGGCGGGAGCGTCTATTGGAAAATGATGACTCGTTACTCTCTTACTCGTTACTCAGGGCGGAGGGGTCTACTGGGATGCCGCCCGTCACAGGCAGGACGTTTTCGTTCGAGGATCCATTCACTGACGCCGTGGCACGGTCCGCTCGATCGGTGTGGTCTGCCCGCTCGGCCCTATCGGAATGATCGGATCGGTCGCCCCGGTCCCGTTGATCGCGTTCAGTCTCGCGCTCGCGTTCACGCTCACGATCGCGATGGCTCGGTTCACTGCTCGAGTAGCTACGAGCGTACTCGGCATCGCGTTCTTTCTCTCGCTCCATTTCGCGTTCTTTTTCTCGCTCGAGCTCTCTTTCGCGTTCTCTTTCTCTATCGCGATCAGCGACTGTGGATGGAGACTGGGCGGGGCGAATCTGCTGGCGCCCGGCCGAAAAACCTGCCGAAAAGTTTGAAGGAAGCGCGGCAATCGTTTTAGGCTTCACTGAAGCAGGAGCCGCTGCAGTACGTGGGGCCGGAGCTTGAGGAGTCATGGCCTTTGGCGCGACAGGCTGGGTTTGAGCAGGCTTTGCGGCGACGTTTGTGCTGACTTCAGCATCAGCGACTGACGGAGTCGAAGAGGAGCCTGACATCCTCCAGGCAAAGGCCGCAACCGCTACTATCGCAGGCACCGCAAACCAGTAGAGGCCTCCTCCAGAGGAGGTGCGTATAGGCTGCGGCATTTCAACGATATCATGTCCGACAGCGGATGGAGTTTGAGGCTTTCGCTCCCGCGCTGCTTGCAAGATCTCGAACAGGTTTAAAATCGCATCGGATCTGGATTTGCGGGGTTCCTGATGACGCGTCGGCGCCATGATCGACGTTAAAGTACGCTCATCGGGACGAGGTGGAACGGTGGCAGGCGTCGTTGACACGGTTTGCGTCGGCTGTGGCGCCTTCGTTAATTCAGAGACAGAGATCCATTTGCCGCTGAGATGCGGAGCTGTGACTTTGTCTTCGCCCATGATTTCTCGATGCTGAACCAGGGCATGGATTTGAGCCATGGTGTACGGGCCGAACTTTTTCCCGTTCACCTCAAGAATCCATTGGTCTGAAGCGTTGCCAATCGGCATATATAAATATTATAGCTTGAAAATTGAATTCACCTCAAAATTTCATTTTTATCAAATAAATGAATAAAAACAGCCTATTGCAATTGTTAAGTTCCTCAAGCCACTGTGTGGACCCGGTATTCCTTTTGAACTCGGTTCCTGAGGCAGCCCTAAATGTGGATGCCTTTTTGTTCGTAGGAAAGGCTTCCGAGCGATTTTTTGCGGGAATTGAGGCTCGAATCGGGCGAGACGAGCTTCGTAAGAAAACGATTTTGGGAATCTACCCAAAAAGTGATTCAAAAAAAATCGGACCCTGGATCGCCGCGGAACATCCGCTGCCGGGAGAGGGGAGTTTTCGAGCTGGCAGTGCGCTTCTCGATTTTTTCGATTCGCTCAGGCGCTTGAACGCACGCCGCCTGACGGTGTTTTTATCGGGAGGCGCGTCGAGTCGGCTTTGGCTCCCAAAGTTTCAGATGACCAAAGTGCAGCTCTTGCAACTGCTCGACCAGCTTTTGCTGCCTGCTCTAGACATCGGGGAATTAAATGCGAAGCGCACCGAGCTTTGCCAGCTCAAGGGCGGCGGCGCGGCGCGCTGGCTGTCTCGTCTTGCGCCGCAGGTGCACGCGAAGGTTTTTGTTCTTTCCGATGTCGCTCCTTTGGGGCCTTCTGTTGTTGGAAGCGGTCCTTTTTGGGATGGAAAAATCCCGCATCGAGTTCTTGCTGATAATTCAACTTGGGTAAAAGCGCTCGCTCACGAAGCCCGAGGCAGAAGTCTTCGGGTTCTTCACTGTTCATCGGGCCGCCTTGGCAGTTGGCAAAATTGGATGCAGACCGCAATCCAAGAACTGCAACCGACTCTGCGCAGAAACAAAAGCGGAGTCTTCATTTTCGGAGGTGAGCCATCCGTTCGACTGCCTGTGCGAAAAGGCTCGCGTCTTCGCGCGCAAAAGGGCGGAAGACAGAGTCATCTGGCCTTGGCGATTGCTCATCATCTTCGGCCGTGGGTGCTTCAAGGACGAATCGAAATCCTGGCCATGAGTAGCGACGGAAGCGATGGAAACTCGGGCGCCGCCGGTGTTTGGATGGATTCTGAGAGCTTTCCCAAGAGGTTCGCGTTGCTTTCAACTGCGAAGGTAGAAAGAGCTTTGAGAGAATATCGATCCGCCGCGCTTTTGTCTAAACTGGGAGCGTTGGTGAAAGCTAAGCCAGGTTCTCCTCGCTCGAACGTGCAAGATGTTTTGATGATTCGCGTTCGTTGAGCCGACCCAGGGCTGGCAAGCCCCTTGCTTGTGCTGACCTCTATCTGGGGGGTCAACAGATGCATCAAAATCAGGTTTCTTGGAAATGGATGGCGAACGCCGCGGTGTTCAGTTTGGGGCTCTCGCTCTTTCCATTACGGGCAGCGGCAGAAACAGAAACGGATCCTACAGAGGTCGGTGCTCATGAGGCGACAGACGAAGGTCCGGAAACGGACGATGCCAACTACTCCGTCAGCGATCGGTCCTTTAAAGATCGAATTTGGATGAACTATTACGGAATTTTCTATGGCTCGTCCGTGGCTAGTCCATCTCGCTTTCAAACGGGGCCCTATCGCGAGAAAGACACCAATCGCCCGATTTTCCTGAAAAACTTTGTTACCGCTGGATACGATATTTCGGATCGATATTCGGTCGCAGCGACGGGTTATTTTACTTACACGCCTAGTGCGCCCAGCCAGCAGTTGGCGATGCAAGATCCGTCGATTCGCATTGCGAACAATTCGATTCTGAACATCGGTGGATTCAATTGGTATGGCGATGCACGTGTTCATTTCGCGGTTTCGGACGCATCACGCCTCAATGACATGTTGGTGGGTTTTCAGTCTTTTCATTACTTCAGCTACACGATCGAAAACAGTCGCTGGAGTCCGGGACTTTACGCTTCAGCGCGGTACAATCATTACGGCAAGCTTGGGCTAGGTAATGACCTCGATCTCTATCTCGCGCCTTCGTTGAATTATTCGCTGAGCAGATCTTTCGCGTTTACGTTTCTCTACGAGATGGGCGCGAGTCATACTTATGGCGCAGATGCGGGGGTGCTGGATAACGAGGGAACGGATTTTCAGCCGGGGGTTCTCTGGCGCATTACGCCGAGCCTTGAAGTGAATCCTTACCTCAATGTTTATACCGGCGGACGTATCGCTCTGGACACGACATCCTTTGGGATGACGATGAGTTGGATGTTGCTGTAAAAAACTCTGTATCTCAAAATAAAAAAGCCCCGGCTTTCGGCAAAAACCGAAAGCCGGGGCTTTTTAGCTAGTTCTATTACTGATTGCCGCCTTGTGCGCCGTGTGGGCGTTCGCCACGAGGAGCGCGGTCTCTGCCGCGTCCACCGCGATCGCCACCACCGCGTGGGCCACGGTCTCCACCGCCGCCTTCGCCGCGTTGTGGAACGCCGCCTGGAGGAGGAGGCAAGAGGGCCTTACGAGACAAGCGGATCTTTCCGGACTTGTCGACTTCGATGACCTTCACTTCGACTTCGTCGCCTTCTTTCATGAAGTCGGTCACGACGTTGACGCGTTCGTGAGCGATTTCAGAGATGTGGAGCAGTCCGTCTTGGTTTGGCATCACGCCGATGAATGCGCCGAAATCGACGATCTTCTTGACGATGCCTTTGTAGGTTTTGCCGACTTCGACTTCCGCGACGATTCCCTTGATGATGTCGATTGCCTTTTGTGCGGCCTTCGCGTCATTGGTTGCAATGTTGATCTTGCCGTCGTCGTTGATGTCGATCTTGCATCCGGTTTGAGCGACGATGTCCTTGATGACTTTGCCGCCGGAGCCGATGACTTCGCGGATCTTGTCGACAGGAACCGTGATCGTCGTGATGCGAGGAGCGAACAACGACATCTCAACCTTTGGCGTTTCGATGGCTTTTGCCATCTCTCCCAAGATGTGGAGACGTCCTTCGCGCGCTTGCTGAAGAGCTGTGCGCATGATGTTCTCGTCGATGCCTTCGATCTTGATGTCCATCTGAATGCCAGTCACGCCTTCTTGGGTGCCTGCCACTTTGAAGTCCATGTCGCCCAAGTGGTCTTCGTCACCGAGAATGTCGGAGAGAACCGCGGAGCGATCGCCTTCTTTAATGAGGCCCATGGCGATACCAGCAACTGCCTTAGAATAAGGCACGCCAGCGTCCATCAGTGCCATCGAAGCCGAGCAAACGGAGCCCATCGAGGACGAGCCATTGGACTCAAGCGTTTCGCAAACGATACGAACCGTGTACGGGAACTTTTCGTAAGCAGGCATCATCGCCTTGATCGAGCGCTCAGCAAGAGCGCCGTGGCCGATTTCGCGACGGCTTTGGCCGCCCATGCGTCCGGTTTCACCTACGCTATACGGAGGGAAATTGTAGTGGAGCATGAACTTGCGCATGGTGTTCTGGAACATCGTATCGACGATTTGTTCGTCGTCGGAGGTGCCCAGAGTGATCGTTGCGAGAACTTGCGTTTCGCCGCGGGTAAAGAGAGAGCTGCCGTGCGTACGAGGCAGGAGTCCTGCTTCAACCGAGATCGGGCGGATCGTCTTGAGATCGCGGCCGTCGATGCGAGTCTTCTCAGAGAGAATCATTTCGCGCATCAGGTTGTATTGAAGGAGGTCGAAAGCTGTTTTGACGTCCTTTTCAAGGGTTTCAGCTTGTTTTGGCTGAGATTCTTTTAAAGAAGCCGGAACGAGCGTTTCAAGAGTCGCTTTCTTGGTTTGCGCAACCAAGTCATAGCGAGCGTGCTTTTCCTTGGTCTTGAGAGCTTTCTGAAGTCCAGTCTTAGCCAGTCCTTCGACTTTTTGCTTCAAGCTTGGCTCAACCGTCACTGGTGTGAACTGGCGCTTTGGCTTTCCGCAAAGGCGTTGCAGTTCTTCGACAATAGCGACGACTTTTTGAATCTCTTTGTGGCCGCGAACGATGGCTTCGAGAACTTCCGCTTCTGGAACTTCGCGAGCGCCGCCTTCGACCATCATGATGGCGTTCTTAGTGCCTGCGATCATGATTTCCATATCGGTGACTTGCTTGTCGATCTGTTCCCAGGTTGGGTTGACGACGTATTGGCCATCGATACGGCCCATTCGGCAAGCTGCCGTGGGTCCGTTGAAAGGAATGTCCGAAATCGCAAGAGCTGCCGACGTTCCTACTGCTGCAGCGACATCGACATCCGCTTCTGGATCGACCGAGAGAACCGTTGCTACGACTTGCGTGTCGTAGAAGTAGCCTTCAGGGAAGAGAGGGCGAATCGGGCGGTCGATCAAGCGAGCCGAAAGAGTGGCTTCTTGAGTTGGACGGCCTTCGCGTTTGTGGAAGCTTCCAGGAATTTTTCCGGCAGCGTAGAATTTTTCAGCACATTCGACAGTGAGGGGGAAGAAGTCAGCGCCCGCGCGAGGCTCCGAAGCGGAGCAGGCAGTGACAAGAACACGGGTGTCGCCGTAACTGACAAAGACGGAACCGTCTGCCTGTTTAGCCATTTTGCCCGTTTCGATGGTCAGCGTTTTGCCGCCCATCTCACAAGATACACGATGAATCATAAGGTCTCCTTCAGAGAGAACAGTAATTACAGAAGTCGGCGAATGGATAGACCCCTGCCTACCTGAGAGATCAGGCGGGCAAGGTGCCATCTAAAGCCTAATTGAGTCGTAATGCCGCTAAAGTTGCGCAGAACGAAGCTTGCTTCCTGAACTCGAATTACTTACGGAGTTCGAGGGAAGAAATCAGCTGGGAGTAGCGCTTAGTGTCCGATTTCTTGAGGTAATTCAAGAGGCGGCGGCGCTGGCCAACCATTTTCAAAAGACCACGCTTAGAGTGGTGATCCTTTGGGTGGCCCTTGAAGTGTTCGTTGAGTTCGTTGATGTGATTCGTGAGCAAAGCCACTTGGACTTCGGTCGAACCGGTATCGCTCGAGCCTTGAGCGAATTTTTTAACGATTGCAGCTTTTTTTTCTTTGATTACTGTTTTTCCAGCCATTGTTTTTCCTATTATTTTTTTATGGGGGTTAACATGGGCGGCCATGGCCTGTAAAGCAGAAATCTGGGACTTTACTCCAAGCCAAGTCTGAGAAAATCACGCAACTTTTGAATGACTTTGGTCTCAATCTGGCGCGCTCGTTCCCGGGTCAGGCCGTATTGGTCGGCAACTTCCTGAAGAGTTTTAGGCTCTTCGGCGAGGAGGCGCTCGGTCAAGATTTTGCGCTCTTTATCGTTTAGGGTTTCCTGAAACTGGGGCAAGCGATCCTTGATCATCTGAACCAGCTGGTTTCGAGCCAGGCGCTCATCGGCAAGCTCGTTGCCGTCCGATAGAAGTTCCCCATGGGTGGTAGAGGGGCCCTCATCGTTCCGGTCCACAGGGGCATCAATGGAAAGCTCGGCCCCTCGACCCGAAAGTCGATGTTCCATTTTGCCCACGTCTTTTGCCCGAACATGGAGTTTTTCAGCAAGAACCTTAGGCCCTGGC
>CAZCBS010000035.1:0-20034 GCA_964496965.1 uncultured Bacteriovoracaceae bacterium | reverse complement strand
TCAAGAAAACGGAAGAAGCGGTTCGCGCGATGAACTCGAAACTGCTTTCCATCATGAGTCTAACCGACGCGGCGCCTGGCTCTTTGCTCAAATGGCTTACAGAGCGCGTGCACTTCATCGTCGATCAAAACTACAACATCGAACCTCAGATCATCAGCGAAAATTTCGAATTCCCCGAAGCCGGCATTCAACCCGTCCGATACGGCGGGAAGGACGCTTATAATAAAGAAACGGAAGTCTCCGTCCTCATGGGAAACGCGGGCTCAAGCTTTTACAGCATCGCCAAGTCCAACTCAATTTTAGTCTCCATGTATTTGCCTGGCATCGGTGAAGTCACTTTGAAATCGCCGCGCGCCGGCGTGCTCAAGATCGGCGAAGGCTTATTCGACGACCTAACAATTGGCGCGAGCAAGTCCTCCGAAGTTCGAAACGCCAGACGCACGCTTCAACTGGGTGCCTTATTTCACGAAGCGCGACACAGCGATGGACACGGGGTCCACCTAGGTTTCCCTCACTTGATCTGTCCGGAAGAACATGCCTTTGCCGGCAAAGCCTCGTGCGATGCAAATCTTAACGGTCCTTATTCGATCGAAGCGCACTTCGTCAATTCTGTCGACCGCTCGTGCGATCAATGCTCAATCAAAGAACATGAAATTTTGAAAGCGGCGGCACTCGATTTAGCAAGCCGAGTTCAAAAAGAAATCGTGGATCCCGAAAAAGATCCGATCGCGATCGTCAAGCAAACTCAGATGCTGACGGGAATTTGCGAGATGTCAGCGGACCTAGGCCTTGAGCAAAGCCTTCCCGACGATCTTGCGAAAAATTGCGCTTTGCTTTCCAAGTTCAAAGAGCTTTCCGAGGAGATCAAGAACGGTACTTATCGAATACCAGTAATCCAATCGACGGATTGGGATCCGACTCCTGAGGGAAAGTTCGATATCGAAATGGATCTCAAGAAGATCCAATAGAATTTTTTACTCTATATGTATATTTCAAAGAAATCGCTCATTTTCGGAACTCTAGCGTTAGCTCTGGTCGCTGCATGGATCTTTCTTCAGTCACCTCAAACGCCATCAACGACCGAGGTCGCGCTCCCAAAAGAAACCGCTGCCTCTGCCAATGCAGTCGTTTCAACAAAGACCAATCACTCTAGCTCCTCCCAGATCAAAAAAGACGAAGGCTCGAATGAAAGCTTTGAGGCGCTGACAAAACGCGTCCTTGAGAGTATTCCAACCAAAGCCGCGCTTCGCCAGTTGAGCCCAGAAGAAACCCATCACACTCCCGCCCTCATCATGGAAGCCGCGGACAAACTAGGCGACGTCGCGGAGGCGCTCGATTTCAAGCTGAAGCATGCCGAAGGAAATTCAAGTGCCAAAGAAAAAGCTCTTCAGGAGGGCATCTATTTTTATCATCAGTGCTTAGATAAAAAAGAAAGCCCAGACTCGATTCGCGCGCTCTGTTACACGCATTACCGAGAACTACGAGAAAAATCTGGTGCTCCAGAAACGCCAGAAGAAGCTCAATCGATTCCAAGCAAGATCCGATCGTTAGCCGACTTTGTAAGTAACCATTAAGCATTAAGAAGGTGCCCTTTGACTCGCTATTTTCGTCTTCTTTCTTTTTCGGCAATGAGCCTCCTCGCCCTGAGCATGAGCAAACAAAGCTACCCACCTGTCGCCGGCATTCAATTTGACTCAGAAATCCCAAGCGACCAGTACAATCTCATGGCAAAAGATCTTGAGGATCTTAAAAAATTCGAGTTCTCGAATCCCGATTCTCAGCTTCTATCCGTCATGGGCCTGAACGATTCATCGCCTCGATCAGTGCTCAACTGGCTGAAAGAGCGTGTTCACTATGTCGTAAATGAGAACTATCAACCGGACAAGCACATCAAAGCTTATTATCAACTTCAGGCTCTCTCAGATTTGCGAGAGTTTTTTTTCAATCTCTTTAGAAGCAAGCCTGTGATCGTCATGGCAAATCTCGGTTCACAGCTCTATGTCGTCTCGAAGAATGTTCAGACGATCTTCACTCTCACCATTCCAGGCGCCAGCGATGTCACAATTGACTCCCCTCGTGTCGGCATCATTCAAATCGGGAAAGGTCTTTTCTCAAAACAAATCAGCACACTCCGAGACGAGCCCGAGCAATCCAAAGCGCGCTTCGCGTATCGAATGGGCGTGTTTTTTCACGAAGCACGGCACTCGGACGGAAACGGAGGAAGTCTTGGTTTTCTACAAGCAATCTGCCCGGCAGGACATGATTACGCCGGTGCAGCAGCCTGCGATCAAAACCTAAACGGGCCGCATACGGTTGAAGCGCATATTCTCAACTCTATCGCTCGCTCCTGCAAGGACTGCTCGTTCCACGATGCCGAAGTGATTCGCATGCAATCATTAGACGCGATCAATCGGGTCTTGCCAGTGACCGTGTCGAAAGCGCCCTCTGATCCGGACGGAAAAGCGGCGAATCGAATCGCTTTGCTTTATAAGAGTCTTTATTTTTGCCGTGAGTTTTTCGAAAGCCAGATTCCAAATCCCGAAATAGCTCAAGCTTGCGCTCGAGCGGAGTCCGGAAAATCAGAAATTTCGAAGATTGTTTCTGATCATCCTGATATGAAGATCAACAAATCGTATCGTTGGGATCCAACACCTGAAAAAATATTTTTACGCTAAGAAAACTGCAAAAAAAATGAAGAACAGCTTTCAATCGCTATTAGGTCTCTCAGGAGCGTTGCTTCTCCTGAGCTCACAAGCCGCGTTCGCCGACGTCGGATGTCAGGCACGTGCTCTGACATTCTATAACGATCTTCCGCTGCATCACGTCCACCTCGAGGCTCAAATCTCAGTAAAACCGGACGGGGTCTCGCAAGAAATCTTGAGTTTTCAAGTCTCCGCGAAAGACGTCACTCCGGAAGAAAGCGACTTTCAGTTGATCGAGGTCACCGTTGTCGGTCCGGATGGCAAGACCACTCAAGCGCGTTCCCCAATCTATTTACCTGGCGCGTCTGCTCTCATCATCACTGTCCCCGCTTCAGAAAAAGCGGAACGAACTCAGCTTTCGATTGAGTGTGCAGAGGGACTCGGTGACACAGTTTCTCGTCCGACTCCGTGAACACTAACCGCAAAGCGAGTTAATTTATGACGGCGCTCCAGAAATGGCCCCATCTCGATCGATAAATCGGATTTTAAATCCACTATCGAGAAGCTTTTTCATCGGCACGCCAGCTGCTTCAAAAAGATTTTTGATCACATATCGAGCGACGCCATCAAAATCGCGTCCAAAGCTGACAATTCGAGTGTAAAGAAGATGGTCCCAAAAGGCCCGGAGGGCACTTTCAGGGAGCTTGCCATTTGCGTTTCGCGGGACGGCTCGGCCTTTCTGAGCCCCAGTGACGATTTGCGCGATTCCTCCTGAAAGCTCTTTTGAGAATCGCTTCCAAGCTTCGCGCGTGGGGACCTTGATCAATAGGTGAATGTGATTTCCCACATTAGCGAAACGATAGACTCGCACGCCCCAGCGCCTGGCTGTTTTGTGGACGAAAGTTTCGATGGAATTGCAATGCTTGGGATGAAGCATTGAAAGAGCGCCGCGCGCTTTTGAGGACTTTAAAGTCACATGAAGAGCTTGTTTTGGATCGATGGGGCGGAAAGCTTTACGTTTTCCTAGCGAGAGCTCGCCTCCGTACTTGGCTCCTGCTTTCTTGTCGAAGCCTGGTAAATAGGATTCTTTTTTTGCTCTCACGAAAATTCAAATATCACCGGGGCAATGGGTTAGCAAGCAGCTTATTGTAACTATTCAGAACACAGGCAATGGAAATGGCAGCGATATCCGCATCGAACGACCGCAACGCAAAAGAGCCCAATCTGAAATTTATTCAGACGGGGCTCTTTTCATTGACTCGCAGCAGAGCTACTTAGCCTTAGGTTCCAGAACCCGGTCCACAGAACGGACCGGTGCAACCCGTAGAGCTAGGTGACGGCGATGGAGTCACAGTCACCGTCGGAGTCGGGGTCGGATCCGGAGTCACCGTAGCCGTAGGACTTGGATCCGGCGTTACGGTTGCCGTAGGACTTGGATCCGGCGTTACGGTTGCCGTAGGACTAGGTGATGGCGTTGGATCCGGCGTTGGCGTCACAGTCACGGTAGGACTTGGTGACGGAGACGGAGTTACTGTCGGACTCGGAGTAACCGTCACTGTAGGACTCGGCGTTGGATCTGGAGTCACAGTCACAGTTGGACTCGGTGACGGAGTTACCGTTATCGTAGGACTTGGCGACGGAGAAGGCGTCACCGTCACCGTAGGACTAGGACTTGGCGTCACCGTCACCGTAGGACTAGGACTTGGCGTCACCGTAGGAGTAGGAGACGGAGTCGCAGTCACCGTCGGAGTTGGAGACGGCGTCACGCTCGGACTTGGCGACGGAGATGGCGTCGCAGTCACGGTAGGACTTGGTGATGGCGCCACTTGCTTCAAGCAGTATTGAATTTCCGCAAGAGGCTCTGGCGCGTTCTCATCCAAGATATGAACGATATTGGTGGCATCGTTGAAGTCGAAATCCACGCTACGACCATCGACTTTGCCGGGCGCAGTGCCGGGAGTTGCGCTAGCGCTCAGGGCAAACTTGGATCGATCATCCGCTTCGCAATGGCGAGTCGATCCGTTTTCGCGTTTTTCTTGCGTGCACTGACAACCGCCCTTGTCGTTGCCACTCGATCGGTCACTGCTCCAGTGCACGCTGGAGTTCCGTAGCGTAACGAGAATCGACGAAGGATTGACCGGGCTATTCGCCAGCTTGAAGTCGACAGTCGAATGCATTTTCTGTGAGCTGAACTCGCCGATCTGAGCAAGCCCTTCGTTAAAGTCACCCTTGGCGATATCGACGGAAATGCCTCCGGCAAGTTTGATCAGATCCATATAGCCGTAGCCATACTCATCTTGACCGCCATTAGCTGGGACCGTTTTAAGATCGTTATACAAGATGCCGCTCACAATCAGAGGACGGCCGTTTTGCAGTTGAAGCAGATGCTGATACACGGCGCTTGGAGTGATTCCTTTGCAATCGCGCTTGAAGGCGTCTTCCTCAAGCCCTTCCGGATCCGGCACGCGTTTCACGCCAGCAGGATAAACGGCGCAAATATCGTTTTCATCCGCAATAAATACCACGGCCAGAGCCGCATTCGGGCGATAAAATCCTTGCGCGCGAATCGCGTCGATCTTGCCTTGATCCATGGAGCGATCAAGCGAGTACAAACCTTCCTCGCCGCCATCCGCCCAATAATCCGTTGGGGCCTCCACCAAGTTTTCGTACAAAGCCTTGCTGATCTGCGAGACGCTCATCGTCTTCGAGCTGAGTACATAAGGATTGTTGCGATATTTCCAGAGTCGACCGGAAGCCGAGCCGCGACTGCCGTGAGCTGGCATCACCGCGATCTGATAATCGATCGATGGAGATAGACTCTCGACAAAAGAATCGATGCCAGAAGCGATTCTTGCTTTCTTATTTTCCAGCGAACCCGACGTATCGGTTACGAAAAGAAGATCCAAAGACTGACTCGTTTGAGTCAGTCGTGGAAACTCCTCAAGATAACAGCCTGGAGGCAATGAGCTGGTGCTCCCGCCTTTGGCTTTATCAGGGGCCTCGCATCCCGCAAGAAGACTGCCTGCGGTCATCAGCGCAATCGTTGAAAACGTAGCAGACTTCGCCCGTTTCGACTTATTCCGAGTGATCTTAGGTTGCTTGTTCATAGGATAAACCTCATCCAAAAAACAAATTTAATTAGCCCTGTTAAGATAAGTTAACCATATCGTACGAAAATAGTCCACTTATTTAAATTAATCAAGCTATTGAAATTAAAGAATATTTTTAGTTTTTCAAATCGGGCATTGGACCTAACTCGAGTGTGTTCGCCTTGACCCACCCTAAAGTGCCATCCACGGTTCTCACCTTATAATAGCCCTCGGTGGGATAATTACTCGCGGTCACATGCTGACCCTTTTTCAAAACAGTCAGAACCTGCGAATCTTTTTGCGGGCCACGAAGCATCTCAGTCTTGTCCACATCAACCACCGCAGTGCGTGCCGCATGCGCCTCGGTCAGGCCCCCCTGCGCCACTTCAATCGCAGCCAGCATCAAGATCCAGCCCATCGCTTTTTTCATCGAATCACCTTTAAAAAATCAGCAGGATTCACTTTCACTTTATTGATCACGACGCCCCAGTGAAGATGAGGTCCGTTCGCTCGGCCTGTCATTCCAGAAAGCCCCAGAAGGCGCCCCGCCTCCACGCGATCGCCGCTCTTCACCTTGAGCTCGCTCATATGCGCATAGAGAGTAACGACGCCGTACCCATGATCAATGAGAACCGTGTTGCCCGTAAAAAACAGACTCTTAGCTAACACGACCACGCCAGAACCCGCAGCGTGGATCGGCGTGCCGGTAGGAGCCTTAAGATCAAGCCCGTTGTGAAAGCTCTGCATCTTGCCGTTGAATACTCGCTTCGTGCCGTAAACGCTGGTAACGGAACTGCTCACTGGAAGAACAAAAGGACCCTTCCAGTATTTCTGCTTCGTAATGTTCGAATAGATTTTTCCAACGTCTTCGATATCGCGCCGAATCTGTTCGAGATCTTTTTTCTTCGGATTGACGTGGCGATTGCTGACTTTGAGAGTCTCGGACGGATATTTTGCGTCGCTGATTTTTATCGGCAGCGATCGCTCAACGCCTTTCACTAATACCTTCACTTCGGATGCGCCGGGCGTGTGATTATGCGGAACGCCGATAACCGCCTCAAAGGCGCCCTCGCCTCTTTCCGGCACCGGATAAAACCAGAACTTTGTATCTTCGAATTGCCCCGTGACTTCATCCGCGCTCGAAAGCATTCCCTTGGGAACTTGAACGCTGATCAAAACAACGGATCCGTCGATCACATCCGAAGACGAAAGATCCGCTTTGTATTCAGGGTTCGCGAAAGCAATAGACCCACCGCCGCTTCCGCCAATCATCAAAGCAACGACGACACTCAAAACGCTAAATGACTTGAACCGGGCATTCTCCATCATGGAACGTGATCCTCAACCTCTGTCCCTCTTGAACTTGGGATGCGCTTCGAATCACGCCGTTCTCATCCGTACGTACGATCGAGTAACCGCGCTCAAGAACCCGAAGCGGGGACAAAGCATCGAGTTTGCCCATCCATTGTTCCACGAAAGCATGCTTGCGCTCAAGTCGCGTTCTCATCGCGCGCTCGAGTCGTAGAAAAAGATCATCGCACCTCTGGGCCTGCTCGCGCAGACGATCCCGAGGGCTCACTACGCGAGCCGAAACATGCTCAAGCAAGCGGCGGCGCATCTGCAAATCGCGCACGATCGCCGAACCCAGCCGCATCTGCGCATCCCGAAGACGAGCACTGACATCCACCCAGTTGCCACTCACGATCTCTGCCGCTGCCGACGGCGTTGGGGCTCGAAGATCCGATACAAAGTCAGAAATAGTGAAATCGATCTCATGCCCGACGGCGGAGATCACCGGAATTTTAGAGGAAGCAATCGCGCGAGCCAATCCTTCGTCATTGAAGCACCAAAGGTCTTCCATGCTTCCGCCGCCGCGCGCTAAAACGAGAATATCGCCGAGCTGATGGCGATTGGCGATTTCAAGCCCGCGAACCAGCTGCTTAGGAGCTTCATCTCCTTGAACAAGCGCCGGGATCACCAATACATGAAGATGCGGGGCACGTCGCCTCAAGATATTGAGCATGTCTTGAATAGCGGCACCTGACGGAGAGGTGATGACTGCAATCCGCCGTGGAAACGCGGGAAGCGGTCTCTTTCGACGCGGATCGAAAAGCCCTTCGGCGGCAAGCTTAGCCTTGAGCTGCTCAAATGCGACCTGAAGAGCGCCAGCACCCAAAGGCTCGATCTGATCGACAACGAGTTGATAGGTTCCTCTCGGAGGATAAACAGAAACTTTGCCGCGACAAAGGACCTGAAGCCCATCTTTGAGCTCGAAGGGGCGACGCTTGGAACCCCAACCAAAAACCGCGGCCGAAACACTGGCTCCTTCGTCTTTGAGAGAAAAATAAACGTGGCCTGAAGCCGCAGGCCTGAGATTGCTCAGCTCACCTTGAACCCAAACTTGGCGAAACGCGGGCTCGAGCAACCCACGAATTTGCTGCGTCAGCTCAGTCACCGTCCAATGTTTTGGAGGTTCAGGCTCCGCGACCTTCGGCGTTTTTTGAGGCGCCTCTTCCTCGGAAAAGGCGGCGTACGAAAAAAGCGGAAGATCGTCTTTGCTCATAAGTTGAATCGATTACTGAGCCGTGGTCACCGACGAAATTTTCGATTGGGCCGTCGGGGCCGCAGGAACTGGGGCCGGCATCACCGACAACTTACGGAAAACATCGTAAGACTTCAAGTAATTCAGCGCTTCGCGAACCTGGTAGTCTTCGCGAGGATTCATCTTCAGAGGCGCCAGGTCGTCATCGCCCGAAGCCTCTTTCACATCTTTTGCTTCTTTAGAATCTTTGCCCTTGGTTGACTTACCCAAATACTCAAGCTCTTCCTTTTTGAACTCGTCGCGCGACGGAGTCTTTTCGGTGTCGGTATTGACCATATGGCCTTTGAGATCGCGTTCGCGGAAAGATTCGGACTTCAGTCTTGCTTGAGCCAAAAGCTTGGAATCAAAATCGTCGAGAATAATGTCCGGCTGAACGCCTTTCTCCTGAATGCTTCTTCCGCTCGGAGTGTAATAACGAGCGATCGTCAGCTTCAAACCTAAATCGCTCCCCAAGCTAATGAGTTGCTGAACGGAGCCTTTGCCAAACGTGGATTGACCCATGATGATTGCGCGATGATGATCCTGCAGCGCGCCCGAGACAATCTCGGCAGCCGAGGCCGTGCTCGAGTTCACAAGAATCGCGACAGGGAAATCCTTATGAGCCATTCCCTTGCGTGCGTATTTGACTTCCTTCTGATCGCGGTTTCTTCCGATGGTCGAAACAATTACGCCATCGTCGATAAAGAGCGAAGAGACTTCGACCGCTTGATCGAGCAGCCCGCCCGGATTGTAACGAAGATCGAGAACAAGCCCGCGAAGCTTCTCCTTGCCCTCAAACTTAGCGATCGCTTTTTTGATGTCCGCCGCGGCGCTTTCAGTAAAGCTGCTCAAGCGAATGTAACCGTAGCCTGGTCCGAGCTCATCGCTCTTCACGGAGGCGATCTTGATAATGTCGCGCTTCACGCTCAGCTCGCGAACCTTATCAAAACCTTCGCGATAAATTCCAAGCTTAACGGCTGATCCCTTTTCGCCGCGCATTTTCGCGACGGCCTCGACCAAAGTCATCCCTTTGGTGCTTTCACCGTTGATCTTGACGATTCGATCATTAGGCTTGATGCCCGCTTTCCAAGCCGGAGTATCCTCGATCGGAGAGACAACGGTCAGAACGTTGTCCTTCATCCCGATCTCGATCCCAAGCCCGCCGAACTTGCCGCTGGTCTCGGTCTGCATCTCGCGAAATACTTCGGGAACCATGAAGTTGGAATGCGGATCGAGAGTCTCCAGCATTCCCTTGATCGCGCCGTAGACCAGATCCTTGTTCTTGACCGGATCGACGTAATTGGCCTCGACGTAATGAAGCACGCTTTGGAATAACTCGAGGTTCTTGTATCTCTCCGCCTGGTCCGCCTGCTCTTTCGCCGTATCTTTTCCCGCGGCCTTTTCCCCAAGCGGGGCCGAATAACCGAGACTCGAAAACGAAACGGACATCACAAGCGCACTGAACGCAACGAAGGATCGAATAGAGGTCATGAGAGGATTCCTTATCTTTTAAGGCTAAACGAATCGGCAAGCCACTGCAACGGATTCACGGGGACATTGCGAGCGCGAATCTCAAAATACACAACACCTGTTTCATCCGTCAAACCGATGGCATCGCCGGCCGCCACGGAGTCGCCAGGCTTTTTGCTCAGTTCGCCCAGATGGGCGCAAAGAGAATAGAACTGATGCCCATGATCGACGATCGCGACCCGGCCGTACTCGGGAAGCTCTCCCGAATACGCGATCTTGCCAGGAAAAATGGCTTGAACCGCCTGCCCCTTCGAGGATTGGATGTCGATTCCCTTTTTAAAGATATAGAGCTTGGATCTCGGATCGAAAGCACGTCCGAACGACGTCATGATCTTTCCACCCACGACGGGAAGACCGAGCTGGCCTTTCAGCTTGGCGAACTCGCCTCGATAGATCTCACGATTGGCGACTCGCTCTGTTTCGACGGCTTTTTCAAGCTCTTTGCGAGCGTTGAACTCGCCCAAAAGCGTCTCGACTTGCGCTTGTGAAGCTTTGAGCTTGTGGTAGTTTTCGAGCTGAGCCACTCGTTCAGCGTGATTTTTCCGAAGCAGATCCACCTGCAGCTGGCGATTCAGCTCCAAGACGCTTTCGCGCTCGTTGAGATCCTGAAACAAGTTCGCAAGCTGCTGCTTCTCCTCTTGAATTCGAGTCTCGAGATGATCAGCATCCGAAAGGTCCGCCTTGAGGATCTCGAGCTCTTTGAGGCTGCGGCTCGTGAGATTGGCGAGAAGCTTTCTTCTTGGCTCCTCATTGGCTTCGGTTTCGAGATTGAGCGAAGAACCGGTCGGCATCGACGAACGCGTCGAGCTCTCGATGGCGATCAAAAACTTTTGAACGGATTTTTTCTGGCGCTCCACTCTTTCGTTCAGTGTCTCTCGCCTGACCTCAAGCTCACGAACCGTGGATTCAAGCTCTTGCATCCGCTTTTGACCGATCGTGCGCTCTTGGCGCTGAAGCTGAATCAAAGCCTGAAGCTTCTGGAGATTCGCCTTGGCTTGGCTATTGGCCTTGATCTGCGTCACCAGGCCGTTTTCAAGAACCATGACCTGTTCCTGGATCTTCGCCAATTGCTCAACCGAAGTCGCGGCATGCGCGGAAGCGAAAAGCCCGCAAGCGGACCAGATCACGGATGCCGATATCCAGCCCCTCGCCTCCATGCGCTCAACTTTCCTTTCGAGCGAGATTTCCGATCAGGCCTGCCATGAGGCCGATGGTCACTCCCAGGATCAGCAAAACCATTCCATGCAGCGGGTTCGCCGCAGGCATGCTCCGCAGCACCGGCGAAAGATGCTTCACTTGAGTCGAGAGCCAGAGCCCCGCCGAGAGCCAACCCGCAAGAGCAAGCACTCCGCCCAAAGCTCCGACGCAAACACCCGAAAGAATCCCAGGTAGCTGAAGCTGAAAGCCATCGCTGCCCAAAAGTCGCAGAAGCGACACGGCATCGCGATGAATATAAGAGTTCGTGCGTGCCAGGTGAATGAGACCGGTCAGAAGAGCCAAGCATAGCCCGGCGGAAAGAACCTTTGCGACCCAGCGAAGCGTGACGAACGCGCCGATGACGGAACGATTGCGATCGCGAGAGCTATCGGCGGACTCGATTCCGGGAATGGCTCGAATCTTATCGAGAGCTGAATCGATCATCAAACCGGAGATCGAAACATAGCGAGGCACGATGGCCGAAGTCTCAGGACCTAGCTCCTCCAGCTCGCGACCGAGATCCGGATACGTCTGCTTGATCTGCTCGACAAACTGTTCCGCCTGAACCAGCTTGAGATCGACCCGCTCGGCATGCGCTCCGAGCGCGACCTGGATCTGATCGACGATCTTGCTCTCATCCGTCTGCGGCACCGAAGTGTTGACGTAAGCCGTGATCACCTGCTCTTGCTCCAATCTCGCAAGCACTGGATTGAGACCTTGCTGAATCCAAAACAGAAGCCCGGCAAGCAAGAGAAGAAACGCTACCGCGAACGCAGAAAAAAACTGACTATAAGGAGCAAGCCTCCAAGGCCTGAGCGCCACCTTTAATAGAAGCATGCGGCCTCCTCAAAGCTAAGGTTTCCGTTTTTAAGAACGGCGCAGCGCTTCTTCACTCTTCTCACCAGCTCGCGATCATGGGTCGCAACCACAACGGTGGCGCCAGACACGTTCGCCCGCAAAATGAGCTCCATCATCGACCAGGTGTAATCGCGATCTTGCGCGCCAGTCGGCTCATCGGCCACGATGAGCTCAGGCGATCTGGCCAGCGCGCGCGCAACAGCAACACGCTGAGCTTCGCCACCCGAAAGCATGTTTGCCGGCTTATGGCGCTTCTGAATCAACCCGAGTTTTTCCAAAAGCTCGTGGATTTTATTACGGCACTGAGCGGTGTTGGTTCGATGCCCCGAAGTCGCAAGCGCAAGCGCGACATTGTCGTAGACGCTCATGTCGTGAATGAGGCGAACCTCTTGCGGCACATAGCCCAGCACCTGCCGAATCGCCCGAAGCGTCGAAGGCGCCGCGCTCGCAAGATCGTATCCGAACATCGAAAGCGTTCCCGAAGTCGGAGCTTCTTCCGTCGCCAGCATTCTCAGCAGGGACGATTTGCCAGCACCGCTTCCGCCGATCACATAGAGGAACTCGCCCTTCTTGAGCTCGAGCTGCAATCGATCCAGAACGCGATTTCCGCCGTAATAGGTTTTTGAGACTCCAATCAGTTGAATCATCTTAAAATAGAGGCTCCCGAGCCTTGATTTCCCTGATTTCAAGGGTAACACACATTTTCCGGTGACGTAGCGCCGGATTTTGGCGAAAATCAGTGAAGTGGCACAAGTTCAAGCTTTCCATCAGATCGATTCCATCAAAAAATTGACGGCGCGGTTTCCCGGGCTTTCTCAATCCCTCGCCATTCTCGTGACTTATCTCGGATGGTCGACTCTCTTTAAGTTCATCAGCCTGACGTTTGTCACCTATTTCGTCCTTTCGTCCGGCGGAGCGGAAAACTCCCATTTAGAGGATGTGAACGAAGCCTTAAGCTCCAGCGAGCTGACTTTGGCCGCTCTCTGCGCGGGCGGCTATGTCGTACTCCTCAGGGTTTTCCAACCTTTCGCCAAAACAAACGACGAGTTTTTTTCACCTCAAAGAATTGAATCGCGGTTTCTTCCCGGATTCATGCATGGCGCGGTTCTCGCCGCGGGCGTCACGCTGGCCTTCTTGCTGGGCGGAGTTTATCGCTACTTAGGCTTTTTCATTCAAGCCGACCAGGCCCCGCTGGCCATGGCATCGCTTCTGATTCGAATCGTCTCGACCATCGCATTCGTGTACCTGGAAGAGTTCATCTTTCGTCAGCGCATCCTTAAGTGCCTAACTCAACGCGGAGGAATGGATGCCACATCTCCTTCAAACGAGTTTTGGCATAACGTAGCCGCTGTCGCGTTTACCGGCGCCATGTTTGTCGGAATGAAATTCTACCAATTTGACCTAGGATGGATGCAAGCTCTCACCCTCTATTTGATCGCCCTGGCTCTTGGACTTCGCGCACTGACGGCCGATTTTATTTTAGCGGCGGGATTTTGGTCCGCGCTTCTGGTCGTTTTTCAGGCGCTCTTAAGCCTTCCTATTTTAGGGAATGAGTTTTCCGGACTTATTCTGATCAAATATCAGTCGCTTGCTCCCGAATCGACCTCGGAGTTCTGGGCTCCTGAAAGTACTTACGGCGAAACACTGCGCTTTATCACGGGAGGCGCCGGAGGACCTTTAGCGAGCTTCGCCTTCCAGCTCCTCATCGTGTTCGACATCTTGCGAGGCACGATTCGTTATCGCCGTCGGCTCGGGGCTTCTTAAATTTAGGCCGTCATAAATCTAACAACTCACGAAATTTTCGGTTAGACTCGGGTGTATGCAAACCACAAACACCGCGCAACAAATGGGTTTCTTTGATCTCATCAGCCATTCGGGCCCGATGGCGATGTTCGTTCTCTTGGTGCTTTTGATGGCATCGCTCTTTTGCTGGACCATCATCTTCGCCAAGTGGACCTCGCTCAAGCGCGTGACCGCCGAAAATGCTTCGTTTTTGGAGATTTTCTGGCACAGCAAAACGATCGACGAGATCATGGACAAAACGGAAACCTTTCAGTCCTCTCCGATCGCGATGGTGTTTCGCTCTGGCGTGCGCGAGCTTAAAAAACTCGCGAGCGACGATCTTGCCAACGCCGGCATCGAGAAAATCGAGAACATCCAACGCGCCCTGGTTCGCGCTTCGAACACCGAAGTCACGACCCTTGAGAAAAACGTCGGCTGGCTCGCCACGACCGCCAGCGCCGCCCCGTTCGTCGGCCTTTTCGGAACCGTCTGGGGCATCATGAACGCCTTTCAAAACATCGGCGCCACCGGAGCCGCGAACTTGGCAGTCGTCGCACCAGGCATTTCCGAGGCGCTCATCACGACCGCGTTCGGAATCGGGGCCGCGATTCCCGCTGTCGTCGCTTACAACCATTTCGCTGGCCAGATTCGCCGCGTATCGGTTGACATGGAAAGCTTTTCGCAAGACTTCATGAACATCATTCAACGCAGCGTTCTTGCCGGCTCCGGCGTCCGAACCAAGGAGCAATAAGCATGGGAATGAAAATCGGCTCATCGGCAGGAGGCCGTTTATCGGCTCCGTCCACTCTCGCTGAGATCAACGTCACGCCACTCGTGGACGTGATGATGGTGCTTCTCATCGTCTTCATGGTTTCCGCGCCGCTGATGCAACAAGGCGTGCAAGTCGATCTTCCTAAAGCGAACGCCGGCTCATTGAGCGAAGTCCCCGAACAACTCGTTCTTGTCGTGAACGGATCGCGTCAGATCCAGATCAACGGAAACACGATCGCGTCCGGCACTCTCTTCAAGAAACTTCAGGCTATCCAAGCCGTGCGCCCGGATGTGCAAGTCTTTATTCAAGCGGATCAGAATGTTCCCTACGGTTTCATCGCGCAAGTGATGGCCGAAGTGAAGCAAGCCAAGATCCAACGCGTTGGACTCGTCACCCAACCAGGCGAAAGCTCGCATCTCTAGAACTGAACTATGGCATTCCCAGCTGCGCCAAAAAACGCTTACGATAAGGATCTGGGCCGAGGCTTTCGCATCTCGGTCGCGGTGCATATCTCGCTTGCGCTGCTTTTGCTGATCAGAGCCGTAGTCCTGCCTGGCAAGCCGATTTCGCTCGTACCCACCCTGCGCGTCGATGTCGTCGGACTTCCGGATCTCCTTAAACAAGATTTAAAGAAAGCTCCCGATTCGCGCGCGAACGACGCGATCGAAAAAGCCCTCAAGCAAGCCGAAGACGCTGCAAAAAAGATTGAGCCCCCCAAACCGCTGAAAATCCCCAAGGCCTCCGAGCCCGTGGAAAAAGCCGAACCGGACGAGATGGTGCTCAAGCCTAAGCCGATTCAGGCCGCTCAGCGCGAGAAAGAAAAAACCAAACACCGCGAAAAAAAGCTCAAGAGCGCCTTGGATCGCATCCGAGCCTTGGACAAAATCTCCGATGATTCAAAACCACGCAAGACCTCGGCGGCGAGTTCCGTTTTGATCAAAGGCAATAAAATCTCCAAAGGATCGAGCCTCAGCGGAGACGCCGTCGAGTCGGACGTCGCCAACTACTACGACTCCGTTCGCGACCGCCTTCAAAACAACTGGGAGATCCCGATCTGGTTCAAGAACCAAGGGCTCTCCGCGAAGGTGCAGCTCTTCATCGATCGAAGCGGAAGGCTTCGGAACTTCCATTTCATCAAACCTTCGGGCAACGCGCAGTTCGACGACGCGGTCAAAAGAACGGTTTCCGAAAGCCAGCCATTTCCGGCTCCTCCCGATGACGTCGTCTCGACCGTTCTGGTCGACGGAATTTTAGTCGGCTTTCCGCTTTAGGTTTTTTCGCTCGCGCATTGTGTATTAGAGTGGGCTCATGCCGCTAACGATCAAAAGACCTCAGCTCAAATACTGGGCGCTCGCGCTTGCTGTTCTCATCGGAATCGTCTTTCGCCTCATCTGGGCAACCGACATGGAATACAAGGGCGATGAGCTTTATATGTTCGAGCGCACCCAAAAAATCGGCGTCAGCGAGCCCTGGCCGATGCTGGGCATGCCGTCTGGAGTCGGCACCCTGAATCCAGGCATGAGCATCTGGCTTTTTGTGGCGATCGCGCGCATTTTTCAAGCGACCGATCCGGTTGCGCTCGTTCGCGGAGTACAGACCCTCAATTGCTTAGCGCTGATTCTTCTGGCCGTCTTTGCCGCGAAATGGGTCAGCAAAGACGAAGAGACACGCGAACCTTGGATGTGGGGCGCGGCGATCGCGGCACTCAATCCGCTTGCGGTTCTGACTGAGAGAAAAATCTGGGCGCAATCCGCGCTTCCGCTCTTCAGCATGATCGCGCTGATCGGATATCTGAGACGAGATCGAAAAATCTACGCGTTTATCTGGGGTCTGCTCGGCGCTTGCCTCGGCCAAGTTCATATGCCCGGATTTTTCTTTAGTCTTGCGCTTTTGATCTGGGCCGTGGCCTTTGATCCTCAGCGAAAGCAAACCCGATGGGGCGCTTATTTCGCGGGAAGCGTGCTGGGAGCGCTGCCACTGATTCCCTGGCTCAAGTACATGCACGAAAACCCGCACTCCTCGCCGGGCTTTTCGGAAAAACTCTCGCTGCAATACTGGGCTCTCTGGGTGACCGATGCGACCGGAACCGGACTCGACTACTCGCTTCGCCGCGACTTCAAAGATTTTCTGCGTTTCCCGTTCCTCGGCGATCACCCGACTTACCTGGTAGCCATTCTTCACCTCTTGGCGATCGTCGCCGGAGTCGCGATCATTACGGGAGCCGCCCGTCGATTCTTCAGCATGCAAAACGGCAAGATCGGGACTCTTCTAGGGTCGAGGCAGGCAGAGCCCGCTACGCTTACAATGACTTCTCGAAGGGCCCATGTCCTGAGCGGCTCGTTCTTCGGGTTTGGGATTTTAATGACCCTGGCCGGAGTCACGATTTATCGACATTATTTAATCCTTACCTTTCCACTCGAGTTCCTCTGGCTGGGATGCTTGGGACTGTACCAACGAAACCAGCGCTTCGGCCGAGCGGCTCTGATCACTGCGTGCTTGGCCCAAGCCGCGATTTCATTTGCGTTCCTGAGTTATATTCACGTTCGGGGCGGATCTCCGAACGGTGACTACGGCATCGCCTATTCTCATCAAAGCGAGCCTAAAGGGCACTAGAGCGAAATTGGAATTTTTGCCGAGTTTCACTTATGATTAGCGAATGCAACTCATTCCGTACCCCGGTTTTCCTATGTTGGTCATCCGTTCCTCCCTCGCCCGCGCAGGCGACACTCCGTATATCGCCGTCGGAAAAGCAAAGTCCGAGAAAGCCCTGATCGCCGTCCCTGAGATCCGAGTGGGCGACAACCGCGAGCTCGCAACGGTCGCGAAAGAGATCAACAGCATCGTTGTCGACGACTTGACCTTCATGGACATGTTCAAGTTCCTAGGCTCCTCCGCATTTGTCGAGAACACAGCGACGGCCGGGATCACGCTCGATAAGTTCAAGCTTTCCGACTGGACCAGCATCGGCGCCAAGCTTTTGCTCAAATCCCAGCTCTCCACTCAAAATGAAAATCTCGTTCTCGAGTCCTATCTCTACGATACCTACGGAGCCCGACAGCTTCTCGGAAAACGCTATGTCGCGCTGAAGTCGGATGCCAGGACCTTGGCCCATTCCCTGGCGAACGGAATCGTCGAGGCACTGACTCAGCAGCGCGGGATTTTTCTGACCAAGATCGCGATGACTTGTGAGCGAAATCACCGCAAAGAAATCTATATGATGAACTTTGACGGCAAAGACGTGAAGCAAGTCACCCAACATCATTCAATCGCCTTTGCTCCGGCTTGGAGCCCGGACGGAACCAAGCTGGCTTACTCCGTCTACGCAAAACATCGCGGAAACATCAAAAACATCGACCTTTTCGAATTTGATTTCCGAACCAGCACCTATCGCGTGATCTCCAACCGCAAAGGCATCAACAGCGGTGCCGCGTACAACCCAGACGGCAGCGGCCACATCGCTCTCACGATGAGCTTTCTCGGCAATCCAGAGATCTTCACCTTCAATCCCGCGAACGACACGGTCACTCGCCTCACCAAGTCCTTTGGCTTCGATGTCGACCCGATTTACAGCCCAGACGGAAAGTCGCTGGCCTTTGTGTCCTCTCGCTCGGGCCAACCCATGATCTATAAAATGAGCGCCGAAGGCTCGGATGTGAAACGTCTCACCTACGCCGGTCATTACAACGCGACTCCAACCTGGTCTCCGACAAACAACAAAATCGGATTTGCCGGTGATATCGATGGGCATTTCGATATCTTCATCATGAATCCCGACGGCACCAATATCGAGCGCCTCACTAAAGCTCAGGGCAATAACGAAGACCCAAGCTTCAGCGCGGATGGAAATTTTCTCGTCTTCTCGTCAAACCGTACTGGCCAATCCAACATTTATGTGATGAACGTGGATGGTACCTATGTAAAACGGATGACCTACGGATTGGGGAATTGCTCTTCTCCAAAATGGTCTTTGCCGCCTAAGTGACCCGAAGACGACCTGAAAATACACATGTTCTATAAAAGCCCCATTCAGCCATCCCAGCATTTCGAAAATTCGCCACTCACCGACCCACCTTCCCTTGAAGGGATCCAGGCGCGAGTGCGCCGTCGATATGTCGATCGCCTTTCGCATCGCGTGAAGCGGATGCGCCGAATGCTGCTTGAGCGCAATTGGTCGGAACTCCGTAACGAGGCTCGTCAGCTTCGCGAAGGCGGAGAGGGTTTCGGCTTTACTCATCTGACTGAGCTTGCGACCGCTGCCGAACGCGCCATTCCTGAAAGCGGCGCTTCGCGGCTCCGCCCTCTTCCCGAGGCTCGCCAGTCGATCGAGAGCCTTTTGATCGCCATCGATCTGATCTTGGCCGAAGCCAGCGTGACCTCCAACTGAGCCCATTTCATTTTTATCCGCTGCTTCATTTCAATAATGATGGCCACAAGGTGACCACAGAATGATATGATGAGCACTGGAGAACGAAAAACTATGGCTCAAGATCGCGTTGTCGTCGTTGGTGGTGTTAGAACTCCCTTTGCTCGCGCCCGCACGGTTTATCAAAAAATGCCTCCGTCAGTTCTCGGCGGCATCGTCTTGCGCGAAACCGTCGCGCGGAACGACATCGATCCTTCGGTTGTAGAAGAAATTTACATGGGAATCGTCAGCGCTCCTGCCGACGGCCCGAACGTCGCTCGCGAGGCGGCTTTTGATTCGGGACTTCCCCCAACCATTCCGGCAACGACACTCAATCGCTACTGCGCTTCTTCCGCGGAAGCCGCCGCGGCTATCGCGGGCAAAATCGCCGCAGGCCAGATTTCAGCGGGAATCGCGGGCGGAATCGAATCCATCAGCAGCATTCGCGCACTTTTCAGCCAAGAGGCCACGGACTTTTTCCAAGACTTTGCCCGAATGAAAACACCGGCCGCAAAGTTCCAGCATTTCACGAAGTTTAAGCCCGCTCTTCTTGCTCCTCATGCACCAGGAATCAAAGAGCCGACAACGGGCCTCACCATGGGTCAATCCGCGGACCTCATGGCCCGCCAGTTCAAAGTCGGACGCGAAGAACAAGACAAGTATGCGGTCGAAAGCCATCTCAAAGCGCACAACGCTTGGGAGCGCGGCTTTTATAAATCCCATGTTATTCCTGTCGCGACTCCGGACGGAAAGATCGTCGAGCGCGATACCGACATCCGCTCCGACACCAGCTTCGAGAAACTTTCGACGCTTAAACCGGTCTTCTATAAAGACGGCACCATCACCGCCGGAAACGCTTCGCCTCTGACCGACGGCGCATCGGCCATTTTATTGATGTCCGAGTCGCGCGCCCGCGATCTCGGCTTAAAGCCCCTGGGCGTGATCCGAAGCTTCGCGACCGCGGCGGTCGATATTCATAAAGAACCATTATTGATCGGACCGGCGTTCGTCATGCCTCGCGCGCTCAAGCAAGCCGGCATTACCTGGAACGATCTCGATCTTTACGAGATCCACGAAGCCTTCGCAGGCCAAGTCCTGGCGACGATCCGCGCGATCGAATCCAAAGAATGGGCAAAAGAGAAGCTGGGAATGGATCAGGCGATCGGACAGGTCGACCTCTC
>CAZCBS010000034.1:0-20113 GCA_964496965.1 uncultured Bacteriovoracaceae bacterium | reverse complement strand
TTTGACCCAAGCATCGGCTTGCGTAACGGCCTCGTCGACGAGCGCGGCTCCGGCTTCGCCGCCGGGACCTGGAATCCGCGAGTTCAGATCAATCGGGCTTTCAATAAACGCACGATAATGAGGATAAGCCCAGAGATGAAACTCAAGGAACGCGGGCAGGTTCATTTCTCGGACAGCGCCTTCGAGCTCCGCGTAAGTGGATTCGGTTGCGCTGAAAGGCGACGGGGCATCGAAATATGAAGGATGAACGAGTTTGATCGGTGGAGGGGCTATGGCCGAATTCGATGCCGAAGCGGGACGCGCGTCTTCGTCGTCGCCGGCCATCTCCAGAAGCTGAATCAGGTTTTCTTCGCCAAAAAGCGCGGCGAGGCGCTTCAGGGTTTCCGAATGGGCTTCGAGCAAGGCGATGAGAAATTCGACGAGGCGCACGTTTTGGCTCAGCTTGAAGTAGGTTGGGGTGGATGAAGTCTTTGCCAGCTGGGCTGGAGTCCCGTGGTCTCGGGCTTGGGAGCGCGAGGCTCCATGACGACGAGCCATCGGCCGCGCCAGTAGGCGAGATGGGAGTTGTCTTGCGACATTTTCAAAAAGCCGTCGCTTTCGACAAAGAGAACGACGCCGCGAGGCCAAATGCTATCCGAGAAGCCGCGCGCGAATGACTCGACCTGATGAATCTCGGTGGAGGCTTCGAATTGCCAGAATTCCCATTCCTGGCGAACCGCCTCTTGCGCGATTTCGTTTTCCCAGCGCCGATCTTGGCGAGTGAACTTGCCGGCTCCTACGGTATCTGTGACCGAAGCGGGAAGCGACACCGCGTTGCCCG
Organism: uncultured Bacteriovoracaceae bacterium; assembly: GCA_964496965.1. Taxonomy (GTDB): domain Bacteria; phylum Bdellovibrionota; class UBA1018; order UBA1018; family UBA1018; genus CAZCBS01. The sequence goes on along the minus strand of CAZCBS010000034.1, from coordinate 19,293 downwards.
GCTTGCCCACGGGCTTTGCCACTCGGGAAGTCTGGCTAAACGCTTGAGAAAGCCCAAGATTCGAAAGATCCATGATGGGGAAATAAGTGTTCAAGTAGTTCTCGCGGTGCGCGAGGTCTTCGGCTTGATCGGAGCGATCGGTGGCCATGCATTCGGAGCGAAGCGTGTGAATCACGCGCGTCAGCTCTCGCATCAAAGAAAGCCTGAGAAGCCTGCAAGCATCGGACTTGCCGGCTTGCTGCCAAGGGCGCTCCATGCGCTGCAGGACGCGTTCGATGGATTCGGATTCAGCTTTGCTCGTCGCCATGAGGATTTCCTGGTTTGAGACGAAGCACGGGCAAGCGAACGGTTGGCGCTGCCGCGCGACCCAGGGGGGCCGCTTTGGGCTCGGTTTCGATCATGGGGATTTGCATCGGAGTAAAACCCGGTGCTGGGCGTTTTTCAGTCTGAGGGGGCCGAGCCGATTTATTACGCTGATATTGTAGAAGTGCATCGACGAGCGCGCTTTGGTTCAGCGCGGGCGCGTATTCTTCGCGTGAAGTTTGGTATTTGACTGGCGCTGGAGGAGTTGCGGCGGTCGCCGATGTGTTTGGCGCAAGAGAGGGGGTGGTGCCTGCTGCTGGAGCCGGAGGAAGAATCGGCGCGGGGGGCGCCAGATGCATTTGCGTCAGCTTTTCGAGTTCTTCCAGTCCTGAAAGCGCTTCGATGAGATTCGAATTGGATTTGGCCAAGGTGGCTTCAAGCTCCTTGGAAGGCGATTGGATTCGCGCCAGAAGGGCTTCCCATTCGGCGGTCGAGAGTCGAGACGATTTCTTCATCGAACGATCCAAAGCGGAACCTCCTTGAAATGTCGTGTGATCGAGTCGCGCGAGGCGTTTCCGAAGTCGGATTGAGAGATGCCGAGGCGTGGGATCTTCAAGGACAGGATATTCTTTTTAAGCGCTGTGTATGTTTCTGCGTCAGGCTCTTGACGCTTTCCCGGAGCGGGCGAAGCTCCGCCGCCGGCGAGGAGGACATGAAAAACTCGTCCCGCAAGGGTCAGAGGGAGATAAGCGCATTCGCCGGCTTCGCCGCTCATGGCGCCTGCGCGGAGATAGGTCGAGATAGCGCCGTGAAAATGCCAATCCAGAAGGCCTGCAAGGCCCTGGAGAGGCCTCTCGTTGGTATAAAAAGTCGCAACCATGCCGTCCAATGCGCTAAAAAGCGCATGCTCGGGGGCCTGCTCCACAAGCTCGTAATGATGCTGGTTCTGCGACTTCGGTGTTTGTCCCATTCTCTCGGTTGATCCCTAGACAAGAGTGTAACCGGAGCTTGGGGCGGTGAGCAAGAAAAGCTCAGCTATAGTGTTTTTTCAAGGCGTCCAGGACCCCATTCACAAAAGAAGGGGTGTCTTCGGTGCCAAATTCTTTACCGAGTTCAATGGCTTCGTCAATGACGACGGAAGCGGGAGTTTCGGTCATGTATTTGAGCTCGTAGGCCGCCATGCGAAGAAGGCTGCGGTCCACGAAGCCCAAGCGCGCGACTTTCCAGTTCGCGACATGTTGCTCGAGAGTGGTGTCGAGCTCGTTCATGTTTTGAAGAGTGCCTGCCACGAGCTGGCTTGCGAACTCGCGAAGCCCATCGTCCACTTGGAAATGATCGAAGTGGCGAACGAGATCGTTCAAAAGCTCCGTTCCCTGAGGGACAGAATACGGCGCTGGCGTGCCTTGTTGCTGAGGAACATCGTAACGATAAAGAATCTGAAGCGCGATTTCGCGCGCGCGGTGACGGGATTTCATAGAGGCAATTCCTGTTGCGGGGTTTCGGTGCCGCGCTCTTCAGGAAGCTCTTGAAGTTCGGCGACGAACTCCTCGACATCCTTGAACTCTCGGTAAACCGATGAAAAACGAACGTAAGCGACTTTGTCGAGCTTATGGAGCTCGATCATGACCATCTGACCGATGGTTCTTGCGGGAACTTCTTTGAGTCCAAAAGACTGAATCCGTTTCTCGATGAAGTTTGCGGCGGCTTCGATTTGCTCTTGGGGGACGGATCGTTTTGAACAAGCTTTTTGAATGCCGTCGACCATCTTGGAGCGATGGTAAGGCTCGCGTCTGCCGTCTTTCTTGATCACAACGGGCATGATCTCTTCGATGCGCTCATAGGTCGTAAAACGACCCTCGCAACGAGGGCATTCTCGGCGACGGCGAGTCAAATCGCCCGTCTGATTGAGACGGGAATCGATGACTTTGGTGTCAGAGGCAGAGCAGTAGGGACATTTCATAAAAAGAGCTGTTTAGGCTCTTATCATGATCCCCTGCGTCTACGCTAGCGCAGAACCGTAAAGAGGAAATTTCTTACAAAGTTCACGAGCTTGGGCGCGAATCTGACCCAGGCGAGCGGCATCTCCCCGGGTTTTCAGGGCCTCGTCGATCCAGCCTGCGATCTGTTTCATTTCGGAGGTGCCCATTCCCCGGGTCGTAATGGCAGGGACCCCGATTCGGACTCCGCTGGTGACAAACGGGCTTCGTTTCTCATTGGGAATGGTGTTTTTATTGACCGTGATTCCCGCATGGTCGAGCCAGTTTTCGGCGTCTTTCCCGCTGATGCTTCCGTCGCCATAGGCGGTCAGATCCACGAGCATGAGGTGATTATCGGTGCCGTCGGTGACCAGTTTGAAGCCTTTGCTCATCAGAGCTTCGGCAAGGGCTTTGGCGTTTTGAATGATCTGCTTTTGATAGGTGGTAAATTCAGGAGTGAGCGCTTCGCCAAAGGCAACGGCCTTGGCTGCGATCACGTGCATGAGCGGGCCGCCTTGGATGCCTGGAAAGATCTGCGAGTTAACCGCTTTGATGTCCTCGGCCTTGCGAGCCAAGATCAATCCGCCGCGAGGACCGCGTAAGGTTTTGTGCGTGGTTGAGGTCGTATACTTCGCATGTGGAACGGGGGATGGGTGAAGACCTGCTGCCACGAGTCCCGCGATATGGGCCATATCCACGACGAAAGCCGCGCCGACTTCGTCCGCGATTTTTCCCATGGTTTCGAAATCAATGATTCTTGGATAAGCGCTTGCGCCGGCCACCAGGACTTTGGGGCGCTCTTTTTTGCAAAGATCGCGGATCTGGTCGTAATCCAAGCGATGCGTTTCGGGGTGAAGTCCGTAGCTGACGATTTTGAAGAGCTTGCCGCTGAAGTTCACAGGGCTTCCGTGCGTCAGATGTCCGCCGTGAGAAAGGCTCATTCCCACCATCGTGTCGCCGGGTTGCATCAGCGAAAGATAAGTGGCCATATTGGCTTGTGAGCCGGAGTGAGGTTGAACGTTTGCCGCTTCGGCGCCGAAGATTTTGCAAATGCGCTCGATCGCGATCGACTCGATCGGGTCGACGTATTCGCAACCGCCGTAGTAACGCTTGCCAGGATAGCCTTCGGCGTACTTGTTGGTGAGAACCGAGCCTTGCGCTTCGAGAACGGCGCGGCTGACGTAGTTTTCGGAAGCGATCATTTCAAGGCCGTCTTCTTCGCGGCCGAGCTCTTTTTGAATCCATCCGTGAATGGTGGGATCGGCGGATGAAAGGGTTTTTAAAAAGTTGGAATTTGAAGTGCTCATCGTCCTAGCCTCCGTTTTTAGCTTTCAAGCTTTGTGATTTTTTCGATGCGGCCTTGGTGGCGTCCGCCTGCGGCCTTGGGATCGAACTTTGTCATGAGCCATGTTGCCGCGATCTCAGTGGCGTATTCAGGCGCTACAAAACGTGCGCCTAAGCAGAGCACGTTGGCATTGTTATGCTCCCGCGCCAGGCGTGCAGCGATGGGATTCTCGACCACTGCGGCTCTCACGCCCTGGATTTTGTTGGCGGCAATGCTCATGCCGATTCCACTGCCACAAATCAGGATGCCGTTTTCTGCTTCTCCGGCTGCGATTTTTCGAGCCAAGGTCTCAGCATAATCCGGATAATCGACTCGAGCCGCTTGAGCAGGACCAAGATCGATCCATTCCCAATTGGTAAGGCTTTTTTGAAGCTCTTTTTTAAGTTCGACTCCGGCGTGATCCGAGGCAATGAGAACGCGTGGGCGCATATGAATGCGAGCCTAACTCAAGGGCTTGATTTGTGCCAGAGGAACGGCGGTTTTTTACCCCACAATCCTAGCTAGGGGCCAGTGTTTAGCGGCAAAGCTCATGGGCGTGCTGTTGAAAATAGGAAAAAGGCCGTTCTTGCATCACTGTTTTTAAGCAGCTTAGTTTTTCCTTGCTTTGAAACTGCGTCACGAATTGTAACGATGTCTCGTTAACAACGACTCCTTTCGTTCGTAGCAAGGTGAGCGCTTTGAGAGGAAAGAGGTTCTCAAGGGCTTTACAGAACGATGGAATCGCCGCGTTAGTTCTTTCCGCGATGCAGGAAATTTTGAGATAATCCTCGCAGGCTTTCGGATCCTTCGAATTCAAGTCTTCGAAATCAAATAGGGCTGCCGCATTGATACATTTTAACTCATCTTGGGTGATGACATTAATTTTCCAGGCTATGAGTGCTGAAGCGCCTCCGAAGAACGCACCAAGTCTCTTTAAACTCATGCCGTCCACTTGTTTATCTTTTTTTAGCGTTTCAACGATACAATGACCCATTCTCGAAGTTATGGACTCTTCGCGCCAAATGGCTTTTCGAAGATCTTTGGGGGATAGGGTTGATAGTGCCGCTTCGCTCGCAAGTCGTCTCAGTTCCGGGTGCTGTTTCCAATCTGAACCCAAAATAATGGAATTGATGTCGGCATCATTCAGGGCTCCATTTTTAATGACCGCTTTCAGCAAGTCGGGATGCTGCAGAGAAATCGGAAGCGAGAACCACTCCATGAGAAAAGGAGCTGAGTTTTTTTGGGATGATTGGATGCGCTCATTTACAATTTTTACAAGTTCGACCTTTTGAGCCTCGCTCAGGGCTGTGAGTTTAGATTCAATTCTCCTTTTCAGTTTCTCAGCAATCCCGCGATCTTCTTCACCTAGCCCGGTGTTGCCTCGGGCGAGCATTTGAAAGTACTCGATTGGGCCGATATTCAAGCTTTCCGGAATGACTTTCAATGCAGACTTGTTCTTGACGACAATGTAGTCGTGATCAGGCGCACGAACGAAGTCCGTGCCCTCTCGTGCATTTGGATTGAGATGAAACCGAATGGTCAGGCCGGTTCCACGAGCTCCTTTTCGACCTGTCCGTGCGTAAAATCCATCACCAAAGGAAGCCGTCTCGCCCGCTGTGCCTTGCCGTGAAATCAAGACATTGGGATCACCCGTATGTGCGCGAGTAATGCTTTCATAAGCTAGAAAGCTGGTGGTTTCGTGGGCGAGGATATCCAGCCCGAGTTCTTTTGCGGTTTTCCCGGAGCCTGTACCCATTGCGTAGGTGCGCAAAGGCGCTTTGTTCATCCACCAGGCGAGCGAGTTGAGCTCTTGAGTATTGCCTCGAAGCGCTTCAAGTTTTTTTCTAAGCCCCATTTCTTCCAGGGTATCCCATGCGTACTCAATGTTGACGGCGTTTTGGATCAGCTTTTGAGCGTTTTTTTCGATCCAATGGGTAACATACGCGTTTTGAGGGGATTGCTTGGGGTCGAACTCTTGAATTATTTTTTTGATCTGAGCGATGTCTTCGGGACGGAGCGAAAGCTCATATTGAAAGGCTTTCGTCAGGTAACGGATGACTGACAAAATTGGAGGATTGCGTCCTTCTTTGGCAAACTTTGTCGTGTCATGAGTCGGGGAAAAATAATAATGAAGTGCGCCTTCGTGAATGTCTTTTAAAAAATGCGGCTGATTGGAGTTCCAGTCGCGAACGTCTCTCACGGCCAGTTCTCCGTCTTTTGGTTTCGTGATCTCGATCATGCCGGTGGAGTTTGAATCCGTGTGCTGATTCATGAAGTCCGGGTTGTTCAGGATCGCCAGCTTATCTCCCATGTTTTGGGCGAGAAGCCGGACTTCCCAGGCTGTTTTTTTTCCCTGAAGATGAGGGTATTTTTGAGTTAACGCATTTTGAAGTGTCTCGGCTTGTTGGGGGGAGCCGTCGATTACGATGTCGAGATCCTGAGTCGATCGATAGATATTGGTATAGTCGTAATCGAAACGATCAGGCTGAAATCTTGGGTCGCCTTTCTCTCGCAGGAGATCCCACTTGACATAGTGGGCATAGCCTGCGGCCGTTCCGCCAAAAAGCCAGGCGCGCACGCCGAGTTTTTTTGCTTCTTGCTCGATGAACTTGAATTCATCAACACGCTTAAGATGATCGGAGATCTCATACTTCAGTTCGTCTATTGACAATGCTTTGACGCTAGCTGAGGACTCCGCCGCGTAAGATTGCTGCGGCAGCAGAATTGGAAGTGCCTGAAGTCCAGACAATATCATCAATAAAGAAATGGCCCCCAACGAGGTTTTCATCTCTTAACCTTTCGGATTGTATCAGAAAAATGTTAGGAATTTGCGATGTGGCTTTGATCAAATGATCGCGAGGTAGCCCATGGAAAGAGCCCTGAGCTACCTCGCCATATTTTACCACCGAATGGGCTGGCAGAGGTTTCCCGGGTTTTTGAGATCATCGATTGTCGAGACGATGATTCTGCCGACAAAATTGATTTCCGTTCCTGCCGGGCAATAAGCATTCATGGGCATGTCTTGAAAGTCTAGCTTTGATCCTTTTTGTACTTCAAAATAGGGGGACTCATACTTGCATCCCGTGATCCAAGCAAAGTCACTGCATCGGCGTTCTGATCCAAAGACGAAGCTTTTAGCGACATGGGAGAGGCTTGAGCCTGTGTCTAACTTTAACGATGTCTTTGCGAGCGAAAAGTCGGCCTTCTTGACATACGAAAAGACGGATTTTTCGTACGGTTCTGTTGAGCCGAAAACCAGGTTCACTTGATTAAGAGAAGCTTCGTCGGCCAAGATGATGGGATTATCTAGGATTCGACCATTCAGCACGCTGGAAAAGACCTTTGCATTCTTTCCAAGCGTCATCTCAGTGACGGAGCGCAACGGTTGTCCTTCTTGTTTTTTGTTATCCAGAGTGTAGCCTCGGCCATCGATCATGCTGTCTTGGATGAGAGCTCCGGATGCTAATCCTAATGAATAGACCTCGACATCCGAGTTCAGGATCGAAGCACCCGGTTCTGTTTTTAGTTTCCAGATGGCCAAGTTTGATCCTCTGATCATGATCCCGGGGGGAATCGATCCTTGTTCGAGGCGAAGAGTCGATTCAAAAACCTGCGCGCCTTCGGCTAGAACGGTGTCGCCTATGATGATAGATCCTGCCCCAAGCACGGATCCAGGGCGAAGATGTTGGTTGCAATTCGTACTGCAATAATCGACGAGATTCTCCAATCCTCCGCCGTTTTGAGCGACCCGATAGATTTTGTGGAGATTTTCTCTCGTGCCGAGCCCCGATCGATTGATTGCCATCAAAAGATTTCTGAGAACACCGACTTCAGATGATGAGAGCTGAAAATGCTCCCCGTGCGCTTGCTGCGTGATTAGATCCAGGGCAAACCCGAGGCCGTTCGTGATCGACGCGACCACGATGAGAGGTTGGCCTTTGTTCCAGTTTCTCAATCGCTCGTGGATGATCAATTTGACTTTTTCATTTTGCGGAAGCTTGGCGAAAACATCCGCGCGAATGAGAGTCATCATTTGCACTGTGCATGCGGCCTGTTTCACGGCTAGTTCGGGCGGAAGGTTCGGAAGTGTTGGATCTTCATTGCAGGCGGGATGGAGGGGGAGCTCGTTCACCAAGATGAAACGAACATCGGTATCAAAGATCTCCATTTTCGCGAAGTCTTCAGCTTTATCGGCGGCGTAGGATCTTGTGAGAACGCGAATCGCCCGATGGATGTCGGAGACCAGGTCAGTGGAAAGGTGGTATTCGACTCCCTCGATTTCTCCAAACGGGTTAGTCAGGTCTGCGGCAAAGCGATCCGCGAGTACCCAGGACCCATCGGGCATTTGAACGGAGTGGCCACCGCCGGTGTCTCGAGGACCAGCGAAAGTGGATGAAGCCACGAGGAACAAAAATCCAAATAAAACTCTGTTCATAAAGAAGTCCCCTTCGGAGGAAGTCGAATTGGTTCATGCCAAAATAGTCAACTATGTGCAAGCCGAGTTTACCTACTCAGTTTGTAGTCGTAATGCCTTCAAATGGAGATCTATGACGTGCAGTCATGTTACTCTAGATTTATTTAGTGAAATGTGATCAAAGTAGTTATCACTTTGCTTAACTATGTCCGTTTTCGATTTTGATCACTACAGAGACTTTATTGGCCACTGGATAGAGAAACAGCCTCGCGGTGGGTACGGACAGTTCAAAAAGATCGCGGTCTATCTACAGATTCAGACCTCGATGCTGAGTCAGGTGATGTCGGGCGATCGTGAACTGAGCGTCGAGGCCGCAAGCGCGTTGTGCGAGTATCTAGGTTTGAACGAACTTGAAAGCGATTACTTTCTCACGCTGGTCCTTTACGAGAAAGCGGGCACCGAGAGGCTGCGGCAACAGTTGAAAAAGCAACTCAGCCGAGTTCGCAAGCAGGGCACGGAAATCAAGAATCGTATGCCCAAACATGTCGAACTTTCAGAGAGCGCGAAAGCCACGTTTTACTCCCACTGGTATTACAGCGGCATTCGTCTCAGCACAGCGATCCAAGGATTGCATTCGATGGACGCATTGGCGTCGCGACTTGGTCTTCCATTGTCTCTCGTCGTAAAGGTGAGCGAGTTTCTCGTCGAAAACGGCCTGTGCGTGATGAAAGACGATGGCATCCATGTCGGTCCTCAAGGAACGCATGTGGCTAGCGACTCGCCACTGATTAATCGCCATCACTCTAACTGGCGACTCAAGGCGATGGAATGTTTCGAGGGCTTGAGGTCTGATGAGCTTGTTTTCACGGGGCCCGCAGTGATTTCCAAAAAGGATGGCGAGAAAATCAAAGCCATGCTCCTTGATGTTATTGATCGTTGGGGCAAGGTCGTGGATCAATCGGGCTCGGAGAAACTCAGTTGTCTGAACATCGATTGGGTGGATATTGAATGATGTTGAAATACATCCAGTCCGCACGACCGTTCATTGCACGAGTGTAAGCGCTAATCTCTTACGTATTCATACAAGCGCGCAAAAAGGCGCGTACTTAAATCTTCCCGAAAATCAAAGATCCGTTCGTGCCGCCGAAGCCAAAGCTATTCGAAAGTGCGTAATCGAATTTCTTTTCGACCGTACGATTCGCCGTAAAGTCGAGCTTAAGCTCCGCGCAACCTGGATCCAGGTTCTCGAGGTTGATCGTTGGAGGAATGCGACCTTCGCGAATCGCAAAGATCGAGAACATCGCTTCGATCGCACCCGCTGCGCCGAGTAAATGGCCTGTCATCGACTTCGTCGAGCTGATGTGGAGATGTTCAGAACTGCGTGGGAAGAGGCGTGCCACAGCGCGTGCTTCTTCAACGTCACCCGCAGGGGTTGAAGTGCCGTGCGCGTTCACGTAGCCGATCTGCTCTGGGTTCAATCCAGAGTCATCGAGCGCCATCTTCATTGCGCGTCCACCGCCTTCTCCTTCTGGAGAAGGGGAGGTCATGTGATAGGCGTCAGCCGAAAGGCCGTAGCCTTTGAGTTCGCCGTAAATTTTCGCGCCACGCTTCTTTGCGTGTTCGTATTCTTCGAGAATGAGAACTGCCGCGCCTTCGCCCATGACGAAACCATCACGGTCTTTGTCGAAAGGACGTGATGCTCGCGTAGGCTCTTCATTGCGCGTGGAAAGCGCTTTCATCGAGGCAAAGCCACCGATGGCCAAAATTGAAATCACCGCTTCAGCGCCACCTGCGATCATGATATCGGCGTCGCCGCGCTGAATCTGACGGAACGACTCGCCCAAGCTATGCGCGCTGGAAGTACAAGCCGTGACGTTGCAAAGATTTGGGCCTTTCAAGTCGAGCAAGATGCTGAGCTGACCCGAGGCCATATTGGCAATGACTTGCGGGATGAAGAAAGGAGTGATTCGGCGATATCCCTTGGCTAGATAATCGTTGTGAACGGATTCGATCTCAGGAAGACCGCCCATTCCAACGCCGAGATTGATTCCCATTCGTTCTGGGCGAATTTGAGAACGGACCGCATCGAGTCCGGAATCACCGTAAGCCTCAAGACCTGCGGCCAGCGCAAGATGCACAAAACGACCGACGCGACGTGCGTCTTTCGCGTTTGCGGCTTGAATCACAGTGTGTTCCGCGGAGTTCGGAACAGGATGAAACGGACCAACCGGACGGGTGACATCAAAGCCCTTCACTTCGCCAGCAATGGTGACCGGGCTACCCGTACCGACTGCGTCAAAGAGAGAGATTTGCTGGACTCCTGAGCGACCTTCAAGCGCATTGCTCCAGGTCTCACGAGCGGTAAGCCCGAGAGGAGTAACAGCTCCGATTCCAGTAACGACTACACGGCGGCGGCCGCGAAAATCGTTGAGTTGTCCTGTCATTTCCGTTTCATCCTATCAATATTTTAGTGAGTGGCTTTGGAGGAAATGTACTTCACCACGTCACCGACCGTCTTCATCTTCTCAGCGTCTTCATCTGGAATATCGAGGTCGAATTCTTCTTCCATCGTCATCACAAGCTCAACGATGTCCAAGCTATCGGCGCCGAGGTCGTCAATGAACGAAGCCGTCTGAGTGACTTTTTCTGGCTCAACAGCGAGTTGATCACAGATGATGGTTTTGACTCTTTCTTCAACGGAAGCAGACATTTTCTCTCCTTAAAAAGTACAAAAAGTACGACTACAGATAACTGCTAAAAAAAACAGACTGACTTAAATATAAAGCCCGCCGTTTACTCCAATGACCTGGCCGGTAATATAACGACTTGCCGACGAGGCTAGAAATGCGACCAAATTGGCCACATCCTCAGGTTGACCCAAGTTTCCGAGCGGGACGGTCCGCAGAATGGCTTCTTTTTGCGCATCCGTCAAGGCCCCAGTCATATCGGTCGCGATAAAGCCCGGCGTAACAACATTGACTCGAATTTGTCGGCTGGCAAGCTCTTTTGCCATGCTTTTGGCAAAGCCGATCATTCCCGCTTTTGCAGCGGCATAAGCAGCTTGTCCCGCGTTTCCACTCTCTCCAATCACGGACGAGATTTGGATAATGCTGCCCTTGCGCTCCCTCATCATTTGTTTGGAAGCGGCGCGGCTGCAATAGATGGCGCCCTTGAGATCGATATTCAAAGTTTTATCGAGGTCTTCGTCTTTTAAGCGAATCAAAAGAGAATCAATGGTGATTCCCGCATTGTTCACCAAGACAGCGAGAGGGCCGAAAGTTTTCGCGATCCAGTCGAACTTTTCGTCGACCTGCGCGGAGTTCGCAACGTCGAATTGGCAAAGATCCGCTTTGCCGCCCTCGGCCTGAATCCGAGTTTGAACTTCGCGAGCTTTGGATTCGTTCGAAGTGTAATTGATCAGAACGTGAAAGCCGTCTTTCGCGAGTTTTTCAGCGATCGAGGCGCCGATGCCGCGCGAAGCGCCAGTCACGAGTGCGATGGGTTTTTGAGAAGTCGTCACGGTGAGTTTCCTTATCCTTTCAAAAGCGGCTCAAGCGCCTTGAGTTGAGCGGCATCGCTCATTTGATGAAGCTGAACTGTTTTTCCCATCGGTTGGGAAATGCGCTTCACCAGACCGGTTAAAACTTTGCCCGGGCCGAATTCGACAAAGGTCGAGGTTCCCGATTCAAGCACGCCCATGATCGATTGCTTCCAAAGAACCGGATGATCGACTTGTTCAACCAAAAGCTCAAACACAAGACCTGTCTCGCGAGTCATGCGAGCGGTGCGGTTTGGAACGTAGGGAGCCAAAAGCGCCTTGGGTTTTTCTTCGGGGCGAGCTTGGCTGAAAAGCTCGGCCATGCGCGAGCGAGCAGGGGCCATCAGCTTGCAATGGAAAGGCGCGCTGACGGAAAGCGGAATCGCTTTTCCTCCCGCAAAATCGCCGCCAGCCTTAATCAGAGCGACTGCTTCGCCCACGGCATCGGTCGATCCCGCGACTACCACTTGGCCTGGCGAATTGAAATTGGCTGGCTCCACCACAGCTTCCACCGTGAGCTCGGAAAATTCGCCCGCGGAGCGCTTGGCTTTCGCGGATGCGGTGGCTCGTTCACAGAGCAATCCAATCTGCGCATCTTCCATTCCCATGATCGCGGCCATCGTGCCTTGGCCGGCAGGGACGGCGATCTGCATCGCTTTTCCACGCTCACGCACCCAACGAGTCGCGGTGGCCAAAGGCAAGGCGCCTGCGGCAACCAGCGCGGAGTACTCGCCGAGCGAGTGTCCAGCAACCGCCGATGGCTTGAAGCCGTATTCGCTCTCCGCCACGCGAAAAGCCGCTACAGAAGAAACCAAAAGCGATGGCTGAGTGTTCTCCGTCAGAACGAGATCACTGTCCGGACCTTCGAAACAGAGTTTGCGAAGATCTTTGCTGATGGCGTCGGATGCTTCTTCGAAAGCCTCGCGAACGATTTTAAAATTCTCGTGAAGATCCTTGGCCATGCCCACGTGCTGTGAACCCTGACCTGGAAAAAGCGCAAAAATCTGGCTCATTGAAATTCTCCCCTCAAAAAGTCTTAAAACTTACCAGCGAATCAGCATCGAGCCGTAGGTGAGACCCGCGCCGAAAACATCAAATAGCACCGTTTGACCGGATTTCACTCGACCGTCGCGAACGGCTTCATCAAATGCCGTAGGAACCGTTGCGGACGAAGTGTTGCCGTGGCGATCGATATTGATGATCACTTTTTCCATCGGAAATTCGAGGCGTTTTGCGACCGCTTCAATGATTCGCAAATTGGCTTGATGCGGAACGAGCCAGTCGAGCTGATCTTTCGTCACTCCATTGGTCTCCAGCGCAAGCGCTGCATAGTCGGCAAGACCTTTGACCGCGACCTTGAACATCTCGCGGCCCTTCATTTGCATCTTGTCGAGTTTTTGCTCGAGAAGTTCCGGCGTGGCGGGCAAGTTGGATCCGCCTGCGACGATATGGAAATAATCCCAAAGCGTTCCGTCTGATCCCAAGTGAGACGAGCAAATACGGTGCTTGTCGGAAGGGTTGGTGCGCTCAACGACCATGGCGCCGACGCCGTCTCCAAAGAGAATGCAGGACCCGCGATCGTCCCAATTCGTAAAACGAGAAAGCAGGTCTCCTCCGACCACGAGCGCCGTTTTGAACTGACCGTTGCGAATGAACGAATCCGCCGACGATAAAGCAAAAACAAATCCCGAGCAAGCCGCGTTCACGTCGAGCGCCCAAGCGTTTTTCGCGCCGATTTTTTTCTGAAGCCAGCAAGCCGTGGAAGGAATCAAAGTGTCCGGAGTGCAGGTCGCGTAGAGAATTAAATCGATGTCTTCAGCGCGTTTTCCCGCCATTTCAAGCGCACGGGTCGCGGCGAGCGCGCCGAGCGAAGAGTTCTTGTCGGCTTCGTTGAGGTCCGGGCGAGCCACGCGACGTTCGGTGATCCCGGTGCGCTCTCGAATCCATTCGTCGTTGGTTTCCACCAGTTTTGAAAGATCGTCATTGGTCAGACGTTTTTCCGGGAATGCCGATCCCGTTCCGGTAATGCGGGACGCGTAAGGCAACGACGAGGTGCTCATAGGTTTTTTAATTGCTCACTTTCTCTTAATCGTTCTACGGGTACTTCGGGCGACTCGATGGTGGACAATGCGTCTTCGAGGCGCTCGATCAGCCGCTCTTGAACGGCCGTGCTCGCACGAAGAAGCGCATTCTTAATCGCTCTCGCATTGGACCGACCATGACAGACAAAAGCGTAACCTGCTACCCCTAAAAGAGGCGCGGCGCCGGTTTCGGCATAGTCGAGTTTTTTCTTCAAACGACGGAAAGCGCCCGCTGAAAGCAAAAATCCCACGATATTGAGGAAGTTCTTTTTGCCTTCTTGCTTCATCAAAGTGACGACGGCCGAGCCTAATCCTTCGACGGATTTCAGGACGACGTTGCCGACAAAACCATCGGTGACAACGACATCGACCTGTCCTTTGAAAATCTCTTTTCCTTCAGCATAGCCATTGAACTGGCCGATGGCATTTGGCCCGGGCTGAAGACATGGAAGTTTCTCGATGAGCTCCGCGGCCGCGCGAGTGAGCTCATTGCCTTTTGAGCGCTCTTCGCCATTTGAAAGAACTCCCACGCGAGGCAGCTCGGGATTGCGGCGTTCAACCGAAGCGAAGGCGGCCCCCATGATCGCAAAGTCGCGAAGATGCTCAGGCCTGCAGTCCACGTTGGCGCCGACGTCAATCAAGACGCAGCCGTCGGGACTGAGGGTTGGAAGCTTCACTGCGATCGCCGGACGCTCGACTTCGCGCAGGCGCCCCATGTTCAGGAGCGCCGAAGTCATCATTGCGCCAGAATGGCCGGCGCTGATGAACGCTGCTGGCGCTGATGCCCCGGCTTTTTTCGATTGCTGGTAGCTCTCCGCAGCCAGTTGGCATCCCACATTGATGGATGCATTGGGTTTGCGCCGGATTGCGCGAATTGAATCCGCCATGTCAATAGTTTCAGGCGCATGACGGAGGCTGACCCGGCAGCCCGAGCGGGAAGCCCCTTTTTCGAGCGCTTCTGCAAGAGGCCGATAGGGCCGTTTTTCGAGAAGGGGACGAATGACGTTTTCGTCTCCCACCAGGACCAAATCGCAGGGGCCGGGTTGCCGGTCCAGTTCAGGTAAAGCTTCGATAGCGCCCATGAGCGTGGCTTGTGGGGCATGGTCACCTCCCATCACATCGAGAATTAAACTCGGCATCAGAATTTCATGTCCCGAAGCGCGGCAAAGGGGTGATCGCTTGTCACCTTGGCGCAAGCGCAGCGACCTACGTTGAGGTCGGCTCCACAGTTCGAGCACATGCCTTTACATTCCTTACGGCAAAGCGGTTGAAATGGAATTTGAAGCTGAAGCTGTTCCGTCAAAATTTCTTTGAGATCGATCGTGTCGCCCGACAAATAAGTGATGTCGAGGTCTTTGGCTTCGTTTTTTGGATCGTCCAAGCTCTCGTCGTGAGCGTGACGAGCAAAGCCTTTGTTCTGTCCGCCTGGTTTTCCTTTTCCTTGAAGATGTCCGACGCCCGCCATGACAGGATCTTTGCAAAAAAGCGCGGAAAAATGAGGATGCGTTTTAAGCTGGAATGGATTTGCGCAGCGGCTGCAGATGAGCTGAATCTGGGTGTCGGCGTTTCCTTGAACGACAACGACCTCATCCACTTTGCGAAGCGAGAAATGCGCATGGACCGGACGAGTCCGATTTGCCGCAGAAGCGCTTGGATTCAGCTTTCTCAGACCCGCGGTTTCTTCCATGACTTCGTCGACCGCTTCAACGGCTTTTAGAACCCATGGCTCGTCTTGCGTAAAGTCGAGTTCGGTTTCAAGGTCAGTAATTTCATGTAGATGAATTTTCATATAATCTCGTGCCAGTCCGGAGTTGTCGGACATTAACTGTCCTGTCCTGCTCCGTCAAGGGGAGTCATGA
The DNA here is from genome assembly GCA_964496965.1 of uncultured Bacteriovoracaceae bacterium. Lineage (GTDB taxonomy): Bacteria > Bdellovibrionota > UBA1018 > UBA1018 > UBA1018 > CAZCBS01. The sequence goes on along the minus strand of CAZCBS010000034.1, from coordinate 3,798 downwards.
GCCAGCCCTTAACGCCTTGCGGCCAAGTGGCCATGATCTAAATACCATTCCACACGGCCTAAAATGGCCCTTTTTTCAAGCGGAGCGGGCAATCTCAGCGCTCGTACGGGGTCCTTGGACCAGTGGCGTGAATGCTCTTTGAGGAGCTGGCGAAGGGGCTTGCCGGTTCGTTCAGCTTCGCCTTCGAGATAGCGGCCAATCATTTGAGGAAGCAAAAGCCCTCCGCCCGCTAGGCTTCCATCGGCCAGCCGACAGGCCCCGTCTTGCTGGCGGATTTGAAGGGATCCAAAGGCAGTCCAAGGCCCGGTTTCATCGGAAGCTGCGGTTGCGGCGGCTGGTACGCAATCAGAAACGTAGCAGACGGGCTCTTTTCCATGAAGCTTCCGGGTCCATTCGAGGAGGGTCGGGGAAACATGGACCTGATCGATAATCAGCTCCACATGAACGTTTTCGCGCCCGAGTGCGGCTCCCAGTGGGCCTGGGGCGCGATGATGAAAGGGAAGCGCGTTCCAGGCATGGGTGATTCCGCTAAAGCCTAAATCAAAGGCGTGGGCCGCCTGCTCTTCGGTCGCGCGTGAATGCCCTAAAGAGAGGATGATCTTTCGTTTGCGGCACCAAGAGGTCAGAGCCTTCAAATCGTCTACGTTTTCTGGCGCGATGGTGAGGATTTTCAGCGTATTTTCACTGAGTTCCCAAAGATCATCGAGCTCAGAAAGCTTCACAGGCCGAATGACATCCAGGGGATGGGCACCGCGGGAATGAGGGTGGATGAACGGTCCTTCCAGGTGAATTCCTAAGGGAAGGGTCTCGGAACTTCTTTTTTGAGACCATTTCTTTCGAATCCAGGGTCCGATTCGACCGACGCAGGCCGCCAGCTCATCTGCGCCGGCTGAAAGAGTGGTCGGGCAGAAAGCAGAAAGCCCGCTTTGCCAAAGTCGCTCGGAGAGCTCAGTCATGGCTTCAGGAGCAGCGGTCATCAAATCGATGCCGAACGCTCCATGGAAGTGCAGGTCGATGCTCCCGGGCGTAGTGGCTAGTCGAGGCGGGCAGAGCCTGCTACTCGCGTATTGTTTGTCCTTGACGGCAGTTTTGCGGCGTGGCACCCCAACTGACGTAACATGAAAGTTTAAGTTGGAAAAAGGATTCATTCTTCGAGCGCGTAGCGGGCTTTGCCCGCCTCGACAAAACTGACCGGTTTCGCCGGTTTTTAATTGATTTATCGTTTCAAAACGGCGAAGTAGAAAATGACGTCCTATTACAGCACGTTACAGAACCTGAGCTGTTACAGTTAGATTACGAAAGGGCCCGCCTGACGATGCGGGTGAAGATGCGGGTGAAATAGAATGGGATCTACGAATTCGACAAAAAACGCGTCCAAGATTTCCGCGGTTAAAGCTCTAGCAAAAAGCTTGATGGGCAATCGTAAAGACGCACGTAAAGATTCCTCTAAAGATAAAGACGCAAAGAAAAAGGCGGCGGCTCCGGCTCCGGCCAAAGCTGTTGCGGCTAAAAAACCCGCTGGCAAAGTGACTGCATCTCAAGCTTCGCACCACGCTTCACAAAAGACACCTATGAAATCTACTTCGATGAAACCCACTCCGGCCGGCAACAAGAAAAGCGCAGCCCCCGCTCCTAAAGCAGCTCCAGCCACCAAGGCGACGGCGGCTCCAAAGCCAGCCGCTTCCGCAAAAGCGTCCAAATCCAAAAACAGCGGCTCGTCTCTGAGCTCGCGCAATATGGCTGCGGATGCTGAAAGCGTTTGTCGTGAAGTCGCCTGCGAAGGCCTTTCAACAACGGCTGGATATTGCCGTCTTCACTACATCAAAAATTGGAAAAAGATTAAGCGCAAAGAGCTCATCCTCAAGGAAGGCAAGCTCAACCAGTATATCGAAGAGCTGGTCGTGAAGTATCCGGACAAATACATCGAAGCGATCCGTCAGGATCTCGCAAGCGACAAGGACTTCGCCAAGGTGATCTACGATCTCGATCTGGATGAGAGCGTGGATGACTTTGATGTCGAGGGTGAAAACGCTGATGCATTGATCGATACGATCAAGCGCGACTTCGACGACGAAGGCGATTTTTAATCGCGTATCGAATCGGCAGGGCTCTTGGCTTCCATTCAAGCAAGCTCCGTTCAAACTCGGATTTTCAGATTAGGCGAGGATCTCGCTTCTTTTGTCGTCGAGCATTTGCCTCGAGAAAAGTTTCGGGAGCGCAGCATTGTTTGCGTGACCTCCAAGATCGTTTCGCTCGCCGAATCGGCGATCGTGCCGCGGCAAAATGTCCCGTCCAAGGCGGAGCTGGTGCGAGCCGAATGCGATGAGTGGATCGCGAATTGCCGCTACGGAACAGCCCTCACGATTAAACATGGGATATTGATTCCGGCTGCGGGGATCGATGAGTCGAACGCGAAAGACGGCTGTTATATCTTGTTTCCGAAAGATCCTTACGCCAGCGCGCGCGAGCTTTATCTGCACCTGAAATCTCATTACGGACTGAAAGAGCTGGGCGTGATCATCACGGATTCGCATACCCATCCCTTGAGGCGCGGCGTGACCGGAATCGGGCTTTCTCATTACGGCTTTAAGGCCACTCGAAACCTGGTCGGAAAAAATGATCTCTTTGGGCGTCCTTTGGCCATGACTCACGTCAATGTCCTGGATGCGGTCTCGGTCGCCGCAGTTTACGTGATGGGGGAGTCCAACGAGTCCAGTCCTCTGGCCGTGGTCGAGGCGGATGGCGTCGAATTTACAGAGAAAAGCGATGCTTCGGAGATCCGAATTCCGCCTCAGGAAGACCTGTATTCGTCGTTCTACAAGAAGTAAATAAGAATTGCATTTAGACGCGTTGTGTCATATTGATCAGGCCCTATGAAACTCTCTCGCGTTTTCTTTCTCTTGATCGCATCTGCAGCCTCGAGCCAAAGCGCATGGAGCGATCCCTATTCGAAGCCTGTTCTTCGTGAAGTCTGGACCTGCAAAAGCAAGAGCGACGAATTTATCTATGTCAGCTCTCTCGATGCTTCGATCGATCACGTGAAAAAAACTTCTTCGGGCACACTCACTGATCGCACGATGTCACAAGAGCCCGTGAAGCTTTCCAAGGACACTTCAACGTCGCATCTCAGCGGTGGCATTTATGGCTGGGACAATCGTTCTTACAAAGTGCAGCTTGTGCGAAGTCTCGAGGAAGATTTCGACGAATACTCTCTCAAAACGAAGACCGCCGGCGTTGCCGTAGTTGTTTACGGCGGCTCCATCGATTGTGTTGGCACCGTGGGGGGCGCGGAAGTTCTCTCCTGCGACATCGAGTTGATTCGCTCGGCGAATTGATTCCTTCCGGTTCAGGCCGTTGGGCGTAGAGGGCCAAAGTAGCGTTCGGCCTCATAGAGATTGTGTTGCGCGCAAAGGAGTCGAAGATTAGAAAATTCCGTTTTCCCTCCCAGCGCAAAAGGTTCGATGTGGTCGATTTGCAGTTTGTAAGTCGCCCCGCATTTTCGGCCCGTATTTGGATCGACCCAAGTACATTTGCTTTCGTCTCTTTTCCAAACGGCCCTTACGAGCGATCGCGGAATATATCTTGATCTTATGGAGTTGCTTGAACGAGCGCTTTGACGCGCTGATTCGTTCGGCGCCGGAGTGATCTGCCCTGGTGAAACAGCCACGTTTGGAGGTGTGGCTGTGTCCGATGGCGTAGCTGCGTTTGATGGTGTCGTTGTGTTTGATTATCGCTTTGTCTCGTGCGTAGCCGGATCGAGTTCTTTTAATCCAAGCTTTGCAAGATAAGCAATGAGAT
>CAZCBS010000033.1:0-20247 GCA_964496965.1 uncultured Bacteriovoracaceae bacterium | reverse complement strand
TGAAAACTGATTTCCAATCTCTTCACGAAAAAGCCGTTCAAATCGCAAAAACCTACCTTCGAGCCGAGGGCGATCTCATTGCCGTTCTGCGCGAAATCGATGAAAGCCGAGGTTATCGCGAGCTTGGATATAAAAGCCTTTTTGAATATGCCACGCACTCCCTCGACCTCTCCGAGAACGTCACTTATAATTTCATAGCGATCGCTCGAAAATCACAAGAAGTGCCAAAGCTTCAAGAGATGGTTCAATCTCAAGAAATCAGCGTTTCAAATGCAAGAATGATTGCGCCGATTTTGACTGAAGAGAATCAGAAGAAATGGCTTTCAGCTGCGGCGACTTCCTCAAAACGAGAGCTTGAAAAAGAAATCGCGAAAGAATTTCCAGAAACTCGTATTCAAGAGAGCGCACGCTATGTCTCTGAGAAAAGAATTGAGCTCAAGCTTGGCATCTCAGAAGAGCTTCATGAAATGTTCAAGCATGTCCAAAATCTTGTTTCGTCTCAGACTGGTAAAGCTGCAAGCATTGAGGAAACACTTCAAGCTGCTTTGGCGCTTTACATTGAAAAGAGAGATCCGCATCAAAAAGCAGAACGCGCTCAAAAACGCGATGCGCTTACAAAAGAGCATCCAGAAAAGACTCCAAAACCTGTCCCGGGACAAGCAAGCAGCAACCCAAGAATCATTCCCGCATGGCTCAAGCATTCGGTTATCTTAAGAGACCAAGGCCGGTGCACTCATCGCAACCCAGATGGCAAACGATGCACTGAAAAGCGATGGCTCGAGATTCATCATATTCATCCGCTGTCCAAAGGCGGATCGACTACTTTGAATAACTTAACGCTCGTTTGCCGGGGCCATCACCAAGTGATTCATCACTCACACGCTCGTGCGGGTTAGATTTACTCAGAATGATCCAAAAACTTAGCCATCAAGACAGTGTCGACATATCGATCCGGCCCGAATTGATCAGGCTCAAAACGGGTTTCTTTGCGTCGGATGCCTTCGATTTCGAAGCCGAATTTTTTGTAGAGCTCGATTGCAGCTGGGTTATCGGCATGAACGGATAGACAGATCTTTTCGATACGGTCATGTCCTGATGCCCAGCTTAAAAGCGCCTGCAACAATACCGAGCCTATCCCCTCGCCTCGACACGAGGCGAGTACTCCCATTCCAAACTCACCCCAATGTCTCTGACGAATAAACGATCCTGGAGCAAAGTCGAGAGTTCCGACGATTTCACGATCCTCGGTTTCAGCAATAATAAACAATCGACCGGGGTCTTTCCGATAGCTTTCTAGAAGTTCGATCTCCTGTTCAAGCCCGACAAGAAATTCTTCAGGCGATGTCATCGAATACTTTCTTTCAGCAATGATCTGCTGAGCGCAAGCCAAGACCTTAGCCGCATCCTTGCCATAAGCAGTCCGGATAAAAACCGTTTTTCCTGATTTGCTTAAATGGCGAGAAGGTCGGATTTCAGCCATACAAAACGCTTGTCAGCTTTCGACTCACCCCAGAGAGAATCAAAACTCCGACCGCGCAGAACGCGGCAGACAGAAAAAGAAACTCATCGATCGCGCCACGCGAAATATAAACTCCGATAGCGCCCACGACCCAGGCACAGACCGCACGGTCAAAAATCGATTCCATCGAAAGAACGGTGGCTCGGTAGCGCGATGCCTCAGGGGACAGGGTGATCGCATCGTTCATCAATTGTCTTTGCACTGGAAAAATCATTCCTGCCGCAAGCGAGAAGATCATGAGACAAGACAAAGTTCCAATCTGTCCCGAGACAGGAATCAACGCCAACGTCAGTGCGAGCAAAAGACTCAGCACGCTCACGACGCTCCATTCAGAAAAGCGTTTCAAAGTCGCTTTCATCGCGGGATAGCCCGAACCGATGGCTTCAAAGACGCTCGCTGACGCAAGCCAGATTCCATAAGATGAAACGGCTACGCCCTTTCCGTGAAGAATCGGCTGGAAAAGATTAGTCTGCAAAATCCGAGGCAGAATGAATGCCCCCAACCCCTGGACCATCAAAAGCGGGATGATCGGCATTCTGGGAAGAACAAGGAACAGCTGACCGAGCTCGCGAAAGATTCCAAAACCTGCACCCTTCGCAGCCGTGGCTGCGCCTTCAGGCCTTTGATCCGGCGGCAGCAGAAACGCACAAACAACGGCAAATACCGATCCGATCACGGTCAGCGTGTAGGGCAGCGTCAGCTTCCATTCCATCAGGAAACCGATAAACGGCCAGATCAAAACCTTGGCAACAAGTCCATAAGAGCGCGAGTTGCCTTCGATTGCTTTATACTCGGCGCTATTGGCGCCGAGAGCTCTCAGCCCATCATACAAATAAGCGCTCGATGCGCCCGAGATCAGTGAGCGGGACAAAGCGATCAACAAAAAATGAATCAAAAATGAAGAATAACCAAAAAAGAAAATTGGCAGCGCATTGGCGGCGACCAGAATCACCGACCCCAAACGCATGCTGAATCGATACCCCAATGCATCCGCGATCACGCCCGTCGGGATCTCCAGCAGGCAGAACGCCGTATAATAGAAGCTTTGAATCGTAAAAATCTGCGCGTCGGACAAGCCGATTCGCTTTTGGTACTCGTAAAAAATCGGAATCCAAAGAAGAAGCGAGAAGAAAATCTGAAAGCCGTAGTACAGGCGAACCAGATCGCGCTTCACTTTTTGTAGGGCCTCAGCTGCAGGAGACAGATCGAGCTATCGTCGCCGACGATCCACTCGATATCCATCGGAGTGCTAAAGGTGTAGTCCGGCGAGAAATGAGACTGAAGAAGGCGACCGCAGAGCGCAAGCGTTTGAAGTTTGCTCTTTTGCTCCATCGAAAGATCCACGCCCGACTCGCCGATCGAAAGCGTGCGACCGCTTCCTTCGACGGTGTTGTAGAGATACTGATTCGGAGTCTCGGAACCGGCCACCACGCGTTGCGCGGCATCCGCCATCAGGGAGACATTGATATAGACGTTCCTGAAATCCCCGGTTTGGTTCATGGGATTGGTCGTCACCAGAACGCCGCCCATTTGCGAAGGAATCTCCTCCTGAACGATCACGCCCATGTAGCAATCATCGAGCGAGATTCCGACGTCTTGGCGAAGTCGAACGCTTCTCGGCGAAACCAGCGATGCCCAAACGTCTTTGATGCTTTGGAAAATGTTCTCAACCTGGGTGACATGATTGATCGATTCGTAAATACCCGCTGCGGAAAAACCTTCTAGGTCCTCGGCGTTCGAGGAGCTTCGAATCACGAAGCTTGAGACGCCCGCTAAATGGTCCGCAATATGATCGTCGATGAGGTTTCGAATCCGGTCCGGAAGGCGCGTGCCGCGGATCATGGCTTGAAGGCTCAGGCAAAGCGAATCGATTTCTCGCGCATTTAGCTCGAGCGCCATTTTGAGTTTTCCGATCGCTTGCTGGATTCGCGGCGAGCTTTCGAGAAACTCCTGCTGCAAAGAGAACGGAAGCGCGATGCCGCGAGGGATCTGAATATGCGCTCGCACATAATCGGAAGCCGCGCGAGAGATCTCCGACGCCGCCGCTGCCTCTGGCAAGCCCAGGTGATGAGCGAGATAGGAAAGAAGATTGGCGCGAGGAGGACGCTTCACTTTGTAAAAACCTGTTAAGCGCTCGGATCCATGCTCGAGAATCTGCGATAATTCGCCCAGGTTCGCGGCCTTCGTTCCATAGCGATATCGATCGCTCATTCTGAGCTTCGAAAGGCTGAGAATCGGAACGTTAATCGTCTCTGGCTCCTCGAGCTTGATTCGCTGAATGCTCCAGATCGGGCGGTGGGTTTGATCCGCCGGCTTTTCGATCCGAGTGAGATGAATCTCGCGGAACGCTGGATCCACGATGTACTCGACCCACGCGCCGTTGAGGTTCTCTTTTTCGATTCGGTCAAAAACGCCGAGTTGAATCGAATTGGGGATCTGCCAACCCGAGGCCAAAACGTTGGTATGCGAAAGCGGCGTCGTGTGATGCGCGTTGATGATGCCGGAGATGCGCGGGATATCGTCGGGCACTCGGTGCATCACGATGATGTCGTGCCATTCGAGCGTCGAGATGGCGCGGCGATACTCCGCTTCATTGGCGAACGAGCGAAGCCTTCCACGAGTCCGACCACTGTTCAGCGCCACATAGCGCGAGTTGGCAAAAAGCTCGTGCGAAAAGACGCGCGGAATTTCCGCGGGATCGATGCTGGAGATAATCGTCTCTTGAAGATGGTTGGCGGGCTTGAAAAGAAGTGGAAGCGCGGGATCGAGATGCTCTTTGACGGTACGGTAAAAGAACCTGAGCATTCCCGAATCCATGTTGTCGATCTCGACCGTCTCGAGCGTGAAAAAGCGAGAGTCTCCTTGGGGGCCTCCGATCGAAGCGGCGCCTCCGATGGTATGGAGCGAAATGATTCCCAGATAAAATCTGCGGTCCGGCGAAAGATAAACGCTGCGATTGAAGTCGTCGAGATTTCGATCGAATTCTTCTTCCGTAATGCCCAGAAGCGTCTCGCCAATGTAGACGCCGTGAAATTTATAATGAGCGTTATTGATGAAATGGATGGTGCGGCTGGGTCGATCCACCACGACCTTCACAAAGGGATAACCCGCCAGATTTCCGGAAAGCTGGGAAAACGCTTCAAGAGAAAGTTTTTGGTTAACGATCGATTTAACCGACTCCACGGATTGAACCCTCAAGGTGCGCATCTGTATCATAGTTGACCATGCGCGTCAATTCGTAGTTTTAATTCAAATTGGCAACGTTTTGAAGTAACGTCGGAACTACTCAATTTTACAAAGGATCTAAAAGTCATGGCGAAAATTCAAAATTTGAATAGCTTTAAAACCGCAAAAACCCTCACTGTCGGTGGAAAGACTTATCATTACCACTCGCTGAAAGCCTTCGCCGCGGCGAAAGTGGGAGATCTCTCCAAACTTCCCTACTCTTTGAAAATCCTGCTCGAAAACTTGCTTCGCCACGAAGACGGCGTCGCCGTGAAGAAAAAAGACATCGAAGCGCTGGCTCAATGGAACCCAAAAGTCGAGCCAGATACCGAAATCCAATTCATGCCGGCTCGCGTGCTTTTGCAGGACTTCACCGGCGTTCCGGCGGTCGCGGATCTTGCGGCGATGCGCGGAGCGATCAAGAAGCTCGGCGGAAATCCAGATCTCATCAACCCGCTTTCGCCTGCGGATCTTGTGATCGATCACTCCGTTCAAATCGACCAATACGGAACGGTGGGCGCGCTCAAGGCGAACTCCGATCTTGAATTCGAGCGCAATCGCGAGCGCTATGAGTTTTTGAAATGGGGACAAAAGGCGTTTAAGAATTTCCGCGTCGTTCCTCCGCAAACCGGCATCTGCCACCAAGTCAATCTCGAGTACCTGGCGCAAGTCGCGATGACTCGTCTCGATGGAAGCGACAACTGGGTTTTCCCCGACACCGTCATCGGCACGGACTCCCACACCACGATGATCAACGGCCTGGGCGTTCTCGGTTGGGGCGTCGGCGGAATCGAAGCGGAAGCCGCTCTTCTCGGCCAGCCTTGCTCGATGCTCATTCCAAACGTCGTGGGCTTTAAGCTCACCGGAAAACTTCCAGCTGGAACGACGGCAACCGATCTCGTTCTCACCGTCACGCAAATGCTTCGTAAAAAAGGCGTTGTCGGAAAGTTCGTCGAATTCTTCGGCCCAGGTCTCGCGGGACTCACGCTCGCTGACCGCGCGACGATCGCGAACATGGCGCCTGAGTACGGCGCAACGGCAGGACTCTTCCCAGTCGACGAAGTCACCATCGAGTTCTTGAAGCTCACCGGCCGCGAAGCGATTGTTCCTCTCGTCGAAGCTTACTTCAAAGAGCAAGGCATGTGGTACACCGCCGGCCAAGCCGATCCTTCTTACTCCGATACCCTTGAGCTCGACCTCAGCAAAGTCGAGCCAAGCCTTGCAGGTCCTGCACGTCCGCAAGATCGCGTCGCGCTTTCCAGCGTTCGCGAGTCTTTCCGCAAGGCCGTCCCAACCCTTCTTCAAGGCAAGATCAAGGTGGATACCGAAGTTCATTCGAAATGGGTCGCTGCTCCGAAAACTCCAGCAGGAGTGACTCCTGAGCTGGCCTCCGTTGAGACGAACACGGCGTTCGGCGCGCTCGAAGCCGCATCTCCAGTTCGCCAGCCCGATGGACAGCAATACAATCTGCGCCACGGCTCTGTCGTGATCGCCGCAATCACCAGCTGCACCAACACTTCGAACCCAAGCGTTCTGATCGGTGCCGGGCTTCTCGCGAAGAACGCCGTCGAAAAGGGCCTCAAGGTCAAGCCATGGGTGAAGACCAGCTTAGCTCCGGGCTCCAAGGTCGTGACCGATTATCTTTCGGAGTCCGGACTCATTCCGTTCCTCGAAGCGCTGAACTTCCACGTCGTTGGCTACGGCTGCACGACCTGCATCGGAAACAGCGGACCGCTGCCTGAGTATATCTCGCAGGCGATCGTGGACAAGGACCTGGCAGTTGCCGCCGTTCTTTCGGGCAATCGCAACTTCGAAGGCCGAATCAACACCAATGTTCGCGCAAACTACCTGGCTTCGCCACCACTGGTCGTCGCTTACGCATTGGCCGGAAACGTCAACATCGATATCATGAAGGACCCGATCGGACTCGATTCCAACAGCGAGCCAGTCTATCTCAAGGATATCTGGCCGACTCAGGAACAAGTCGCCGAGTACATGAAGAAATATGTCACACAAGCTCAATTTAAAAAGAGCTACGCGGACGTTTTCACCGGTCCTGAGCAATGGCAGCAAATCCAGGTTCCAACCGGCGATCTTTACAAATGGGACGCAAAGTCGACGTACATCAAGGAGCCTTCGTTCTTTGAGAACATGAAAGCCCAGCCTGACGCGGTCACCGATATCAAGAAAGCTCGCATTTTAGCGATCCTCGGCGATTCCGTCACCACGGACCATATCTCTCCAGCAGGCTCGTTCAGCAAATCGACTCCTGCCGGCCAATATCTGGTCAACGAAGGCGTGCAACCTGTCGACTTCAATTCTTACGGCGCTCGTCGTGGAAACCACGAAGTCATGGTTCGCGGCACTTTCGCCAACGTTCGCATCAAGAACATGATGGTTCCAGGCGTTGAAGGCGGCGTGACCAAGCACCTTCCGGAAGGAAAGCAAATGTCCATCTACGACGCGGCCATGCAGTACAAGGCTGACGGCGTTGCGACGATCGTCATCGCCGGCAAGGAATACGGCACCGGCTCTTCGCGCGACTGGGCAGCGAAGGGACCGAAGCTTCAAGGCATTCGCGCCGTCATCGCCGAAAGCTTTGAGCGTATTCATCGCTCGAACCTCGTTGGAATGGGAATCCTCCCCCTCCAGTTCGTGAGCGGCGAGAACTACCAGTCCCTGGGCCTGACCGGCACTGAGACCTTCGACATCGAAGGACTTGCGAACCTCACGGCAGGCTGTGAAATCACAGTCAAGGCAAAGGCCACCGACGGTTCTGAAAAAACGTTTAAGACCCGTTGCCGAATCGACACCCCGAACGAGATCGAATACTACCGCCACGGCGGAATTCTTCTCTATGTCTTGCGCCAGGCGATCGCAAAATGAGCAAATCAATGGACCGTATTGAAAAACTCGAACTCATCCAGCGCTCCTTGGGCATTCGGCATAAGCTGAAGGTTCATGACAGCATGAAGTCTGCCGAGACTCACGAAGATCTCGCGGTCGCGCTTCTGGCTCGCTGGGAGCTGGAAGACGAGCTTCGCGCGATTGAGCAGCTTTTGGCTGACGAACGCGAGGAAAACGTCGGCCGAAAGCGCAAGATGATCACTAAGGAATACCTGGGCCCTAAAAGCAAACCTGCTTCCAAGGCCTAGAGTCAGCCCTTTAGAGTCGTAATGAGAACATGAGTGCCCCGTCGACGACGGGGCGACTTTCCGGATTCGAGACCGAGTCTGGAAGCATGCGCACGCCGACGTGGGGACTCATGCTGAGATTGGCTACGAGCGGAAATTCGAACCCTAATCCCCCACCATAGCTCAGCTTGTTTCCTGAGCTGTTTTGGCCCTGGGTCCGGCGCCCAAGTCCAACGAGACCGTCCGCAAAAGGACCGACGCGGAGTCCCAAGAAATGTACTCGTCCGACGACCCCCACGGCGCGAATCGAGCCTGACTCGCCCGTGTTGTAACTCAGCAAGTTCTCCAGATACGAGCCGCCCACCTGGACCGCAGAGCCGACATCGAGCATATACTCGGCGCCCAAAAGCGGCCTAGGAGACTTTACGTCATTCATGCCGGTATTGCGGCCAAATCCTAGTCCCCCGATCGCGGACAAGGTATTGGCGTGAGCCGTTGTCGCTGAAACCGAGATCACCCAAACCAGCACTGGAACCAGCATGGGCAAAGCGGACAAACAAAACACAGTGCGCGCAGCTTTAAATAAATTCACTCTATTAAACACCCTCCGTGGCGCTGAAACGGGCAAAACCCGTCCAAGCACCTTATGCGATCGATCAAGACCACACAATGCCAGCGTCACAGCCGGCAACGAAAAAAGATGCAAAATCTCGGCTGATTTTTAGCCGATCGCGCCACTCAACGAGAGGCTAAGCGCGCTTTGAATCAGGCGACGCGGCACTTTCGGCTTAGGGACTTTTTTCTCGAACCAAAACCGAACATCCATGTCCATGCCGACGCCGTGCATGTAATTGTAGAGCGCTTTGCGAAGACCGATGCCCATCGCTTCGTGATCGCAACCCGTCGGATCCTCAAATTGAAGATCGTTTCGAGCGAAAGTCACTTCTGGCATCGGCAAAATCTTGATCCCGAACTTTTCCGGCTGTTTTCCGATTGGGCTGTGAGCAGTGGCGGAAAAACGATGCCAATAGGCGGATTGAATACAACCTGCTTCAAAAAGCTGCCGAACTCGCTCGAGTGCATCCAAAGTCTCTTGCTCCGTTTGAGTCGGAAACCCGTACATCAAATAGGCATGCACCATGATTCCCGCTTCCGTGAACGCGCGCGTGACGCGAGCGACTTGCTCGACCGTAACGCCTTTGTTCATGAGCTTGAGAAGCCGATCCGAGGCGACTTCCAGCCCGCCACTGACAGCGACGCAGCCTGAGCGAGCCAAAAGCTCGGCAAGTTCTGGCGTAAACGTTTTTTCAAAGCGAACATTTCCCCACCACGTGATCGCCACGCCGCGCTCGATCAATCGAGTCGCAAGTCCGCGCAGAACTGCGGGAGGCGCGGCTTCATCGACAAAATGAAATCCCGTTTGTCCTGTCTCTTTTACGATCTGCTCAATGCGATCCACTAAAAGATCCGCCGATGCCGCGTCGTAACGCCCGATATAATCCAAGCTCACGTCGCAGAAGTTGCACTTCTTCCAATAGCAGCCGTGAGCAAGCGTCAGCTTGTTCCAACGCCCATCCGACCAGATTCGATGCATCGGGTTCAGCATCTCAAAAATCGAAAGATACTGATCGAGCTTGAGCCCGTCATAAGTCGGCGTGCCCGTATCTCGATGCGGAATATCGTGAACACCCTTTGAGCTTTTCAGAACAACTCGGCCATCTTCGCGCAAAAACGTTCTCAAAAGATCGTCCTTTGTGCGCTTTCCTTGAAGATGCTCAAGCAAGCAAAGAAATGGACGCTCTCCGTCGTCAAGCGTGACATAATCGACGAAATCAAAAACGCGTGACTCCGAAAGCTCTCGAAGCTCCGTGTTAGGATAGCCACCGCCCAAGATCAGCGTCGTTTTCGGAGAAACTTCACGCACGGCTTTCGCGATTCGAAAAGCGCCGTAAACATTTCCCGGAAAGGGCGCTGTCAACCCGACAACATCCGGGCGAACGCGCTCGACCAGCTCGCGAGTGATCTCGTCGAGCGTTTGATCAACGAGCGTGGGCTCCGCTTGAAGCGCATTCAGAAGCGGATCAAAAGTGGGTGCGCTTGCCGCAAGTTTTTCGCCGTAGCGCGAAAGCTCAAAGCGCGGATCGATTCCTAGTCGCATCACGTCGGCAAGATCGTCGATCATCAGACTCGCCAAGTATTTGGCTTGGTCTTGCACACCGAGCGAACCAAACGCCCATTCCAACGGGCTTTGCACTGGCTCGCCCGAATCATTTGAAAACTGCGTCAGCGCGCGAAAGCGCGGCCCTTCAGGCAAGAAGGCCCGGCTGACGATTCGGAGCGCAAGGCTTGGATCTTTTCCCTGAAGAAAGCGAATCGTCGGCTCAATGCAGGAAAGATAACGAGGGACTTCTCGAAGAAAAAAAGAAATCGACTCCGGCGCGGAATTTCTCGCTTCTTGCTGCGAGCGCATCCGCTCGGTTAAAATCTCAGCGACTTGAGCCAGCCCGGCTTTAGAAAAAAGCCTCAAAACCAGCTCGATAGCCGGATCCGCCTGCACGGCATCGACGCCTCGAGAACGCAAAAAACCCGTCAGATACGCGGTCGCTGGGTAAGGCGTATTAAGCTGGGTCATGGGAGGGGTCAGAAGCAGAACGCGCATGGCGCGTCTTTTAACACTTCGTAGCCCGACCTACAACGAGCTTTCGGCGCTGCGTCGAGCGACAGGCCAATTCCTTAAAACCTTTGATTTTTTTAGAAAACCCCCTGAAAATTTAGAGGACACTTTAGAGCGCAGGGGACTCACATGGAAGCCGAAAACAAATCGTATCGCCGCAGCTTGGATAGTTTAAGGAACATCGTGAACAAACAAAGCGAAGCGCAGTTCCTTGCCGGACGCCATGGCTACCTTCGAGAGATCGAGCGCCTCATTAAGATTGGGATGGAATTCTTCTGGGGGTTTTGGAGCCTTCATGGAATCGGTCCCGCGATTACCGTCTTTGGCTCCGCGCGATTCAAGGAAGGGCATCCTGAATATGAACGAGCGCGCGAGATGGGCGCGCTGTTGGCGCGCGCGGGTTACACCGTGATGACAGGGGGCGGTCCAGGAATCATGGAGGCAGCTAGCCGCGGAGCAAAAGAAGTCGGCGGTCAAACGGTGGGCTGCAACATCGTGCTCCCCCATGAGCAATCGCCGAATCCCTATCTCGATCGCGTCGTGACATTTTACTATTTCTTTGTCCGAAAAGTGATGCTGGTCAAATACTCTTACGCCTTCATCATCATGCCTGGCGGGCTTGGAACGCTCGATGAAATGACCGAAGCGATCACGCTCATTCAAACAGGAAAGCTCTACGACTTTCCGGTCATTTTGATTGGGCGCGAATACTGGAAAGGCTTTTACGATTGGATCGAGAACACGCTGGTTCCCCAGGGCACGGTGTCTCGCGAGGATCTCGACTTCATTCACATCACGGACGAGCCACGTGAGGCGATGAGCATCATCCGAAAAGTCATTCACGGATTGGGACTTCAGCTTCGGCCGATTCCATCGACTGTGGATTAGCGCCTGTCGGCTAGGCGTTGACTCGGATTTTACGCAGGATTTCTCGTGTTTTTTCTCTAAAATGCAAAAAAACAAGTTGCAGCACGAGAAAAAGCCTCCTACAACAAATCTCAGGAGACTAAAAAATGGCTAAGAAAAAAGCGAAATATTCTTTCATCAACGAAGTCTACGAAAGCGTCGTCAAGTCGGCAGAAGTGACCCGTAAGGGCGAAGTCCGCTTGAAGCGCTCCGATGTCAAAGCCGCAATCGAAACCGCTTTCAACAACGCTGCTAAGGCTGCTGCTGGCGGCGAGCGCGTTCGTTTCCCAGTCATCGGCGCCCTCCTTCGCAAAGAAGTCAAGGCACGCAAGGCTGGCAAAGGCGTCAACCCTTTCACGGGTAAGCCCATGAACATCAAAGCTCGTCCAGCGAGCAAGAAGCCACGTTGGTCCTTCCCACGTTCTTTGAAGGACACCTTCGCTAACAAGCGCAACTGGTAATCTTTAGTCTTCCAGTTTTTAAACGCGGGGCTTGTTCCAAATACTTTAAGGAACGGCTCCGCGTTTGCATTTCAACCCATCTGCTTCAATTCGCCTTCCAAGGAGCTCTGCTGTGAAGTTTGTCACTTTTCAATCTAAGAACGATCCTCGCTCACCAGCACGCGTTGGTCTGAGGACCGGCGGAAAAGATCCCTTCAGCGCAAAAATCATCGATGTGACTGCCGCCGTCGAATGGTTGAACACTCAGCCCAATACGACGCCACTAAAGCATTCGCACGAAGCCTGCGACATTTTATCGATCATCGAGAACTGGGAAGACTTTCAGCCTGGACTCAAGCAGATCCTGGCTGCGTTTGAAGCAGGTAAACTTCCTCACTCACTTTACTCTCCGGAAGTTTCCGTCACCTTGCTCTCTCCCGTTCCGCGCCCGACTTCGATGCGCGATGGGTATGCGTTCCGACAGCATGTCGAAGCCGCGCGCCGAAATCGTGGCGTGCCGATGATCCCGGAGTTTGATCACTTCCCGATTTTCTATTTCACCAACCATCTTGCGGTGACTGGCCCTGGACCGATCGCTGTGCAAAAACTTGCGCGCGACAAGCTCGATTTTGAACTTGAGGTCGCGGTCGTCATTGGAAAGCAAGGCCGAAACATTCCAGCCGATCAGGCCGATGAATACATCTTCGGCTACATGGTGATGAACGATTGGTCGGCCCGTACGCTTCAGATGGAAGAAATGAAGCTCAATCTCGGTCCTGCCAAAGGAAAAGATTTCGCGACGTCTCTGGGACCTTATCTCGTCACACGCGAAGAGCTCGCCTCTTTCGCAAGTAACGGCGCCGCAGGCGAACGCCACAACCTTCGAATGAAAGCGTTCGTCAACGGCAAGCAGGTTTCCGACGGAAATCTGCAAGACATGAGCTGGACCTTTGCGCAAATCATTGAGCGCGCAAGCTACGGCGTCACTCTTCATCCCGGCGAAGTCATCGGTTCCGGAACCGTTGGAACAGGTTGTTTCCTCGAGCTCAACGGCTCGAAGATCACCGACAATCAATGGCTCCAACCTGGCGATAAAGTCGTGATGGAAGTCGATGAGCTGGGACGACTTGAAAACTCCATCGTCGCAGCGGATTAAAAAGGCGGGCTTGCGATGAAACTCAGGCTTTATCACTACTGGAGATCCAGCAGCAGCTGGCGCGTCCGTTGGGCGCTTGAGCTGAAAAACATCAAGCCAGAAATGGTTGCCGTGAATTTGCTCGACGACGAAACTGATCGTCCCGAACATCGCGCACGCAATCCCATGGGATATGTTCCGGTTTTAGAGTTTCTGGACCAATCCAGTGATGTCTCGAGGGCTCGTCGCTTTTTGACGGAATCCTCGGCGATCATCGAATGGGCGGAGGAGCGATTCCCAAAGCCTAGCTTGAATCCCGGGAGTCCCGAAGAAAGAGCGCATGTGCGCCGTCTATCTGAGCTGGTGAACTCCGGAATCCAACCCCTTCAAAACCCTCCCGTTTTCTCGGCCGTCAGCAAGGACGAGAATGAGCGAAAAGCCTGGTGCCAGAAATGGAACCGAAATGGCTTAACGGCTTATACGGAATGGGTTCAGGATAGCGCAGGCCTCTACTCTGTCGGCGATCAAATCACGATGGCAGATCTCTTTCTGATTCCACAATGCCACGCCGCACTTCGATTTGAAGTCGAGCTTGAGAAAGAGTTTCCGCTGCTCGCGAAGATCTATTCGAACGCACTCAAAACGGAAGCCTGCCAAGCCTCGCATCCCGATCGCTACAAGCCTGAAGGCGCTTAGAGTTCGCGCTCTTTAGTCTTGCGCGACTAGATTTTGAATCGCGCCGCTGAAATCTTCGAACTGAAACTGAAAGCCACGATCCATCGCCTTTTTAGGAAGAACGCGCTGACTGTGAAGCACCACATCGGACATCTCTCCGAGCGCAAACTTAAGAGCTGCAGCCGGTGCGGGGATCAAAGCCGGACGTCTCAACGCCTGCGCTAGAGCCTGAGTGAACTCGCGATTTGTCAGAGGCGTCGGTCCCACTGCATTCACGGCTCCTTGAAGATCCTCCTCACCGAGTGCCCATTCGATCATCGCTAAGAGATCGCTCTCATGGATCCAGCTCATCCACTGATTGCCGTTCCCTAAAACGCCGCCCGCTCCCCAGCGAAAAATCGGAAGAATTCGCGGCAACGCCCCGCCCTCTCGCCCGAGCACCATTCCGGTTCGCAAGCGAACGACTCGCATTCCCTCGATCTTTTCTGCTTCGAGTGCCTCGCGCTCCCAATCCCGACAAACCTCAGAAAGAAATCCGGCGCCCGCACTCGATCCTTCGTCGAGTTTTTCGTCTCCACGATTTCCGTAAAAGCCGATTGCTGACGCACTAATTAAAACCTGAGGACGAACCGACGCGAGTCCTCGAACCAGATTTCGGGTCCCAAGCGAGCGCGATTCGCGAATGATGCGTTTTCGTTCGGGACTCCAACGCGACTCGGCCAAAGGTTCGCCGGCCATATGAATGACTGCATCGACTCCTTCGACGGCGACTGCAGGAGGAGGCCCATGCAGAGCATCCCAGCCGTAGAAATGGAGAAGTTTCGTCCCATTTTCCATCAAAACGCGAGCGAAACGACATCGCGCCGCATCCGGATTTCGCGATATGACCACCACGTCGTGTCCCTGAGACACTAGCCTTTTGACTAATTGAAAGCCGATGAATCCTGTTGCTCCAGTCACCAAAGCGCGCATAGCTTTCTCGACAATCTCATAAGTTTAAGGAAAAAAGAAAGTCTATCCACCTGATTTCCTGTATTGAATCGGCTCTATATGAAATTTGGGATCCATTGGTTTCGACGAGATCTGCGGGTAGCCGGAAATCCTGCTCTCGAATGGTGCAGAAAGAGCAACGACGGGCGCGTCGTTGGGATTTTTGTCTTTGATCCAAAGTTCCTTTCTCGCCCCGATATCGGAATCAGCCGCTTTGCCTTTCTGATCGAAACTCTGAGCGAGCTCAAAAAAGAGCTCAAAAGCTTGGGCGGCGATCTCTTGGTCCTCGACCAAGGACCGGATACGGCGTTCGAATCCCTTTTTTCAGCGCTTGAAGATCAAAAGTCAGGGTTGCCTTCAACCCTGACCTATAACCGCGATTACGAGCCTTTTGCACGCGAGCGAGACGCACGCGTGGAAGGGATGATCACTCATCGATTTAAAATCGCTGTTCACTCCGAGCGTGACCATCTTTTAATCGAGCCCCACGAAATTTCGAAAGATCACTCAGGTGGCAGCCAGCAAGAAGGCTGGTACCAAGTCTATTCTCCCTTCCAAAAAAAGTGGATGGCCAAGCTCGGGACCGCAGAAGTGCGCAAGCGCCTCGTGCAGCATCGCGCGGAGTCGTTTTGCTTGAGCTGGGACGAAGTCCTTCCCAAAAAGCTCAAAGAGCGTTTCTCGGATCAGCTCGAGACTTATCAAAAAAGCATTTTACCTCGCGCGGAAGTTCCGCTTCCTCCGGTGGGACATGCCGCGGCCCTCAGGCAACTCGATACGTTTAAAGAGTCGGGGATAGAAAACTACGCCGAAACGCGAGACATCCCAGGGATCGACGGCACTTCTCGACTCTCCATTTACTTGAAAAATGGATCCCTCACGATCGCGCAAGTCATTGCCCACTTAGGGCTTGCCGGGCAAAGCAAATTTCTCAATGAGCTGATTTGGCGCGAGTTCTACTATCATATTCTTTTTCACGCTCCGCGCGTCGAAAAAGAAGCCTTTCAAATCAAGTACAAGACCATTGCGTGGGAAAACGACCCGAAGCTTTTTCAATCCTGGTGCGATGGAAAAACCGGCTATCCGGTCGTGGACGCCGCCATGAGGCAGCTCAACACCACCGGTTGGATGCATAACCGAATGCGAATGGTCGTCGCGTCTTTTCTCACAAAAGATCTTCTGATCGACTGGCGATGGGGCGAGCGCTATTTCATGCAAAAGCTTTTAGACGGAGATCTCGCGCCCAACAATGGCGGCTGGCAGTGGGCCGCCTCGACGGGATGCGATCCTCAGCCATATTTCCGAATTTTCAATCCGACGCTTCAAAGCAAAAGATACGATCCGGACGGAAGTTATATTCGCCAGTTCGTTCCCGAGCTTGCTCACTTGGACTCACGCAAAATTCATGAGCCTTGGAAACTGAACAAGCTTCCGGCAGGCTATCCCAAGCGAATCGTCGATCACTCCAGCCGCAGCATGAAAGCGATTTCGCTTTTTAAACGAGCTTAAGGCTTTGAGATCGACGAGCGAGCACCAATGAAAGCGCCGCAAAGCAAACGCCCCAGGACTTGATCGACACTAGTTCCAGAGGCGTCGCAAGCGTCATTCCGATCACATTGGGAATCATGATCCCGATACAGCAGATTGCAAAAACGGAAAGCGCAATGAGCTTTCGGTTTCGAGAATGGATCGCGCGATCCAGCGAGATCGCGCAAATCGGATAAGCCATCACAAAGGAATGATGCCAAGCGAGAGGATGCGCGATGAGACCCACGCCCAACCATCCTGCCCAAGCCTCGAGTGAATCCAGTTTTTTAGAAGCCCAAGCCCAAAGCACGGAAAAGAACGCCGCAAGAGAAAGCGCGATCTTGTAATCCAGCGAGGTCTCGCGCGCGTCGACGTGAAACGCCCGGAGGATTCCAGCAGTAAAGCCATGATTCATCTGACCGCGCACCACCGATGCGCCCAGCTCCTGTCCACCGGAGCTCGCCGACTGCGTCCACTGATGGTAAAGCTCGGCCAGTCCGACCCACTGTCCATGGACAGCAAAAACTCCATAAACAATCGCATGCAGAAAAACAAGAAGTGCGATTCCTACCAAAATCGGCTTCGGCCTGAGATACTCTTTCGCTCTTCCAATGAGTGACACCAGCGAAAAAACTTTCGTCGTAAACACGATTCCTAATACCGCGAGCTGAACGGGATGTTCTTTCGTGTCGGAAGCCGACGATTTTTCAGGAACCGCCCAAAGCGCCGTGGCCATCAAAATCAAAGTGAACTGGCCCGCAAAGACGTGTCCTAACCAAATCCACCAAAACAACGCCGCGCTGAGAATCGCCGCCCGAGGACGCACTCCAAACCGAACCAGCCGGTAAACCGCGTAATAAATACATGAAAGCTCAACTAGCACCCAGACGACTTTCGAGGCCGCAAAGGATAGAAACCCAAACGGAAGGAAAAAAGGCAGTATCCAGGGCGGATACTTGAAAACAAATCCCCGATCCGAGGCATCGTAAAGATACGGCGATAGGCCCTGTTCGATCCAGGTATGAGCGGCTTTCCAGTAAACATGAAAATCCATGCTATCGGTTTGAGCGGCCAAAAAAAGGCGGACGGATGCGGCGAGCGCAAGCACCAGCAGAAGTGCTTTAACGACTGTTTTTCTGTTTTCCATTAGCCCGTAGTTTATGCAAAACTTGCGGGAGTGAGCAAACGATTCCTCATTCGCTGGCTATTGATTTCTTTAGGCCTTCATTTGGCGGCCGCGATCTTTAGCATCGGCTATCAAAACTCGGATGAGCACTTTCAGATTCTCGAGTTCCTCAATACGATATTAGGAGGCACTCCCGCCTCCTCCCTTCCGATTGAGTACGCTCATCAGATCAGGCCGTGGTTCCAACCTTTCCTCTACTGGCTTCCTGTCCGTTTTTTCATGCTCTTTGGAATTCAAAACCCATTTATTTGGGCGTTTTCGATCCGCGCGCTCTCCTCTTTGATCGGCTGGTTCAGCATGGTCAGCCTGGCGCTCTGCGTTCCGCTCTGGATTCAGGAAATCCGTTGGCAAAAAGCGACCGTGATCGCTCTATCGCTTTTTTGGTGCTTGCCGGCGCTTCATGCCCGGCACTCGTCTGAAAATCTCAGCGGCGCGCTTTTCGTCATCGGCCTTTGCTGGATTCTGAAGTTCATTCACGGAGCAAAGTCAGACCGCCCAGTTCCTCCGATCGTTTTCAGTGGGCTTGGCCTAGCTGGGCTTGGGATGATTTGGGGCTTTGCCTTTGAAGCCCGATATCAGGTGGGCTTTATGGTAGCCGGCGGATTTCTCTGGCTCGCCTTTGTGGCCAAGCTTCGCCTACGAGACCTCGCCCTCCTCTTTTCTGGAATCCTGCTTGCGATCGGGGTTGGAACATATCTCGATTTTCTCGGATATGGTCGGTGCACCTTCGCGCCTTGGAACTACTTTCACTTTAATCTGATCCAAGACTATGTCTCCTCGACCGATGTTTCGCCTTGGTGGGACTACTTTCGCAGAAGCTGGACTGAAAGCTGGCCGATTCTAGGTTTTTTAACGCTGATGAGCTTGATTCTTTTTTGGATTCGCAAGCCTTGGCATGTTCTCACTTGGTCTTTTGCGCCTTTGTTTCTCGTTCACTTCGCCATCGGCCACAAAGAAACCCGCTTTCTTTTCCCTCTCATCAACGTGGCTCCAGTCTGCCTGATGCTTCTTATTCACGCAAAAACACCTCCGCGCTGGATCTCAAGGAGCATGATCGCATTAAATGGAATCGCTCTGGTGACGCTCACACTCGTTCCAGCCGCCCCGACAATGCGATTTTATAAATCCGTTTACGAGCGATCCATTCGAGAACTTCGGTTTATTCCCCCCGAAAATCCGTACACGGTTTTGGGCATCCCCATGTATTTTTATCGTCCCACTGAACTTCAACTCATTCCGCTGGAGTCACCCGCGCCATCTCAAGAGTTTTGGCTTGCGATTCCTTCGGCGGAGCTGGGCTCGAAGTATTCTCCGGATCTCAGTAGTCGCTGCGAAGCAGTGACCCATTCCATTCCTGCGATTTCAGGTTTCAACCCCCTATCTAGGCTAAGAAACTGGACACTCTATCGGTGCAACGCAATCTAGAAAAGCTAAGCCACCCAATGACCATGCAGAAAGCGATAAGCACACCAAATCTGAAACGCAAATGAAAGCACGGCGACCGGAATCAACCCACGCGAGCGTTTACCGCTTCCGACTCCTTCTTTCGCTCCCATCAATAAAAGAAGAATAAACGGCGGAAGCGTGTAGCGAAGCATGCTGTCCATATTGGCATTCGCCTTTCCGGTGAGCGCAATATAGAAAAGCGAGAACGCGACAACCCAAAGCGGAAAAAGCTCGGAGCTCAAGACCTTTCTCAAAGGCCACTTTTTTGGAAATCTCTGGACCAGTAGAATTCCTGTCACTAGAACAGCCGTTCGATTCAAGGAATCGATCGAATGCTCGAAAAAGTAATGCGGAATATAAGACAGCGGATTGATCACCGCGAACCAGCGCTTATGGTTCTGCCAGCCGATTTCCTCCAGCTTGAAATAAAGATCCCACATTCCAAATCGGAAATGACAGTAGATGAAAAATAAAATGCCGCCGGAGATCCCCGCAGCCGAAATCGCCACCGCTTTCCAAAACCTCGAGCTTCGAAACGCCTCAGGTCCTCCCTTGAAAAGCTCGACAAAGCTTGGATAAGCCGCGGGCGCAAAAGAAACGATTCGGGTCACGGACATCACGCCGCCATGAAGCGCCGCGATCCCTCCCGAAATGCCGCCTTCCTTGAGCCATCGATTACTCCAGTAAAGAAAACCCATCATTCCGGCTAAGAACAGAGTCTCGGTGTAGCCTGCCACAAGAAAAAATGCGGCGGGATGAATGAGCACCCAAAACGCACGCTTTCTAATCGCTTCTTGCGTCAGTCCGTATTGCTCAAACAATAAGAAGAAATAGAGCCAAAAAACAAAACATGCGGTTTGCGCGACCATCAAAAGACTCACGGGCGCGGACAGACCGGTGACCTGCGACACCGCTCGCGCTATCATGGGGTATCCAGGAAAGAAAACGACGTTGGCTTTTCCCTCATGGATATCATCGCTGGTGATTTGTCCTGCGGGGATTTGGTAGCCGTCTTCGGCAATATGCTTGTAATGAAAGCTATCCCAATTGTTCATTGCGAGATAGCGCGCGCTCAGACTCGATCCGCCAGGCGCAAGAGCGAGCATGAACGCGATTTGTAATGCGGTCAGAAGTAAAGCCCCCAAGAGGCCAGTACGAAGGCTAGAACGCATAACCGAAAGTCGCGCCACCCCAAGGCTTCACTGTCTTTCCGATTTCACCGTATCCGGTGACTCGGAACAGAAACCCTGAGTCCGTTCGCACTTCATAACCTGCCCCAAAAAAAGGCAGAACCTGGCTCGAGCTGAACTCAAGCCCTCCAAGGCTTGTTTTCTTGCCGGCCGCTTCGGAGTGATTCGTCACCAGAAAAGCTCCCCCGACGATGAACGGCGAT
>CAZCBS010000032.1:0-20337 GCA_964496965.1 uncultured Bacteriovoracaceae bacterium | reverse complement strand
GGCCATGGAGGCGATGGCGCACTACGGCTGGCCCGGGAACGTGCGCGAGCTCGAAAACGTCGTCGAGCGGGCGGCGATCATGGCCGAAGGCAAGCAGATCGAGGCCTCCGATCTCGCGATCGAGGTGGCCATCGACAACACAGATCCGGCGCCGTTGCGGGAAGCGCGAAGCCGTGCCGAGCGCGAAGCGGTCGTCGACGCGCTGGTACGAACACGCGGGAACATCAGTCAAGCCGCCAAACTCCTGGGCGTCAGCCGCCCGACGTTCCACGGGATGATTGATAAGCACGAGTTGAACGCGAGAGATTTCAGCTTTAGCCTAAAAGGCTGCCGATGTCGGGTTAGTGTCGGGTTTCGCCAGGGCGCTGTTCAATCGCGCACCATATCTAGGTTCGCGAACCTAGACAATTGGCTGGGGAACTAGGATTCGAACCTAGATAGCCAGAGTCAGAGTCTGGAGTCCTACCATTGGACGATTCCCCAACTGAAATTTGAACTGCTGAGAATTCTCTAGCTCAGAACTCGATGAATTTGTATTAAAATCTCCCGACGCATCTTGCCTCGACGATAGGCATTAAAAAAGCTAAGAACTCCCTTCTATGGAAAACACGCAGTTCGAAACTTTAATGCTCGCAATCACCGGACTCGACGCCAAACTCAGCGCAAAAATCGATCTCCAAGGCGAAAGCCTTCGAGCCGAAATGAAAGCTGGATTCATGGAGCTCACTCAGCGCATGGACAAAATGCAAATCAAGCTCGACGCGACGTTTGATCAACTCAGCAGAACCGCCGCTGACGTGACCGATCACGAACACCGCATCAGAAAACTCGAAGGATTCGACGCTTAAAACCGCGTACTAAATCTCAGCAACTTTCTTCAAACGCGCCTCGACCAAATCCCACGGCAAAATCGCCATCAAATCGAAAAGACCTGCACTGACCATCCGCCCCGTCACAACGAGACGCATCGGTTGCGTCAAATCTCCCAGCTTCACGCCGTGCTGCTCACCGATTTGGCGCAGGTAAGCGTCGACGCCTTCGTGATTCATTCCAATCTCGCTCAAACTCGGAGAAGCCCCCCAAGCAGCCGCTTCCTGCGCTGAACGAGTGGAGCGCGCCTCCCCTACTTTCTTGGCAAGATCGCTCACAACATGAGCGACCGCGGCTTGAGTCGCGGCCTTGAGATTTGCGTCTTTGTTCCACTTCAAGCCTGAAGCATCGACTTCCACGGTGCCCGCGGTGCAAAGCGGAACCATCTGCTCCGTCAGCTCTTTCAAGGTTTTCACCTTAGGCTGAATCAGCGCCGCAAGCTGCGCGCCGAGCGCGGTTTTTGCGCGAGCCAGAGCTCCGGTGCTTCCGGAAAAATGATCGGAGAAATCTTCGGTCACGATCGAGACCAAACGCTCCGACTTTGCGCCGCGAATATGCGCGCCGTTCAGCCACTGAAGTTTTTCCACATTGAAAACAGCCGAGCTCTTTTGAACATGATCGAAAGAGAAATACTGAATCATCTCTTCGATCGTGAAAATCTCCTGATCGCCGTGAGACCAACCGAGACGAGCAAGGAAATTGAGAAGCGCTTCGGGCAAATACCCGTCGGCGCGATATGCATTGGCCGAAACCGCGCCATGGCGCTTGGACATCTTTTTCTTATCAGGGCCCAAAATCATCGGAAGATGCGCGAAGCCGGGAACCGGATACTGAAAGAATTGATAGAGATGAATCTGCTTGGGCGTGTTGTTGATGTGATCATCACCACGAATGATATGGGTCATTCGCGAATGAACGTCGTCCACCACGACCGACAGATTGTAAGTCGGAGCGCCGTTGGAGCGGATCAGAACGAAATCGTCGATCTCCGTGTTCTCAACTCGAATCGGGCCACGGATCAGATCGGTGAACTCGATATGTCCCGTCAGCGGGATTTTCGCGCGAACCACATACGGCGTGCCCGCAGCGGGCTTTAAGTTCTTTTCGCGGCAGCTGCGATCGTACATTGGCTTTTTGCCTTCGGCCATCGCCTTTTCGCGCATCTTTTCGACTTCGGCTTCCGTGCAAACGCAGCGATACGCATGACCTTGAGCGATCAGCTCTTCGGCCTTCTGCATGTAAACGTCCAGGCGCTTGCTTTGAAAAATCGGCTCTTCGTCCCAGTTCAGGCCGAGCCATTTCATCGACGCCATGATGTCAGTCGTGAAATGCTCCTCCGAGCGCTCAAGATCCGTATCTTCGATACGAAGCAAGAACTGGCCGCCAAAATGCCGCGCATAGAGCCAGTTAAAGAGCGCGGTTCTCACCCCACCAATGTGGAGAAAGCCCGTAGGAGAGGGAGCAAAACGAACACGAACTGGAGTATTGGACATAGTACCCTCGGAGATACCCGAGAATCACTTTCCGGTAAAGCTTGCGCCCGAGGTCGATGGATTTTCTACTCGAAACGCATCCAGATACGAAACCAGCGCCTTCATTTCGCGGCTCTTGAGCTGCGGAGCGTTCTGAACGCTGGGATGATTCACGGAGGCCAGCTTTCGCGCTGACTTCTCAAATCCCAAAGGCTCGCCCGCGCCCGCCTTGCCTGAAGCATGGCAGCTCAAGCAGTTCTGAATGAAAATCTTTTCGCCTCGGACCGCCAATGGGTCCTTGCGGCTCTTTAAGTAGAACGAACCGTAAAGATTGTGAGAATTGGCGAACTCGATTTCAGCCACATCGTGGAATTGATAAAGCCCCAGCGGAAGCCCTTCTTCCCAAATCTTGGACTTCGAGCTCAGAGGTAGGACCAGCTTCGCTCCACTGCCTTGAGGCGAAAGAATGACCGGAAAGCGGACAATCAACGACCGAGGCAGCCGGATCGAGCGCCCTGCCGCGTCTTTCAAAATGATCAAATCGACTTGTGCCTTTTGGTCTCCGGGGAGACTCTCGATGGTTTTATCCACGAGAAGCGACATCTCGGGTCCCTTCCAAGAACCGGAACGGCCTGTCGCAGGATCTTTTTCATGATGAGTGACGGATTTGAGCTTTTGAAGCTCGGAAAGCGTCCAGCTTTTCAGAGGGTGACTAGCTTCGGAGGCGTTCCAAACGGTTTTGATCTCACCGCCATTTGCTAATGATATCGAGGCCATAAGGCTAACAACCGCAGCACTCGAAACAATCCATCCCGTCTTTTTCCACGCACTGAAGCTCATCATGATTAATCCTTATTGGAACAGGCGTTCGGAGAGGTGTCAATAGCATGAACCTGCCTCTTTATAAGGTGGAAGCCCCCCTGGGTTTATGATAAAGAAAGCCTATCTTTTAGGTCACACCACCAGTGGGCCACCCGCCCACTTTTTTTTTGCCCTCGGGCGAACACCGTAGAGAAACGTAAAAAAAGCGTAAAGATTGGATAGGATTTTGGCTGATTCGAATGTCTCAAAAACAGAAAGCGCTCAGACCTCTCAAAAGACGTCTGTCGACGTTCTTATTGAGATCATCGACCGCCTGATTGCTCCATTGGGCTATGAAGTCGTTCATATAGAGCTTCAAAGCCATCGGCAAAAAACTCTTCGCGTCTTTATCGACTTTGCGGAGACGAACGGCAAGATCATCGGAATCGAAGACTGCGTGGCAGTCACCCGCGCGCTTGACGAGCCGCTCGATCAGATTCCGGAAGTCGAAGCGCTTCTTCATGGAGCGTATGAGCTTGAAGTTTCGAGTCCCGGGGTGGATCGCCCGCTTCGGCAAGCAAAAGATTTTGCGCGCTTCGCTCAACAAGAAGCGCGAATTCACACTTTCCGTCCGTTGACGGCGGATGAGCTTGGAAATGCTTCGTATTTCTCGAAGAACCCCAAGCAGAAAAACTTTTTTGGAACCTTGTTAGGCGTAAGCGGAGACAAGATCCAATTGGCGGTTTCAGCTGGACCCTCGGCAGAAAAGGGAAAGTCCAAGCAGAAACCCAAAACAAACAAGGAAGCGGAAACTGGCGCCGGTGCCGAGATCAGCATTCCCCTTCCCCTCATATCGAAAGCTCATCTGGAGCCCAAATTCGATTTTGGGTCGGATGAGTAGGAAGAAGAGAGATTATGAACAGTTCTGAATTGAGCAGAGTGATCGAAGCTGTCGGTAAGGACCGCGGCATCAAGCGTGAAATCATCATCAGCGCGCTGGAGCAAGCCATGCTTATGGCCGCCCAGAAAAAATACGGACCGAACGCCGTCCTCGAAGCTCACTACAATCAGGACACGGGCGAAATCGACCTCTTCCAATTCAAGAAAGTCGTCGAGTCTGAGCCTGAGATGCTCGAAGAGAGCGAAGAAATCGATATCGGAGACGCTCGCAAGCTCGATCCGGACGCAACGATCGGCGACGAACTGGGCGTGAAGGTCGAAGCTCCTGACTTCGGACGCATCGACGCGCAGACCGCAAAGCAAGTCATTTTCCAAAAAGTCCGCGACGCTGAGCGCGAAATTGTTTACAACGAATACATCCACCGCAAAGGCGAAGTCATCACCGGCATCGCTCGTCGCGTGGAACGCGGCAACTTGGTGATCGACCTCGGAAAGACGGACGCTCTCCTTCCACGCAGCGAAATCATTCCTGGCGAATCTTTCAAGCCAGGCGATCGCGTTCAAGCTTACTTGGCCGACGTGGCCTTGAGCACTCGCGGCCCGCAAATTTATCTCTCGCGTACTTCGCCAAAATACCTCATGAAGCTTTTCGAAACGGAAGTTCCTGAGATCCGCGAAGGCATCGTTGAGATCAAGCTTTGCTCGCGTGAGCCAGGCGCTCGCTCCAAGATCGCAGTCACTTCGAAAGACCGTGACGTCGATCCAGTCGGCGCATGCGTCGGCATGAAGGGCATTCGCGTTCAGAACGTGATCCAAGAGCTCAAGGGCGAAAAGATCGACATCATTCCATGGTCCGATAACCCAATGCTCTTTGTCCGCAGCGCCTTGGCTCCGGCCGAGATCTCGTCGATTCGCGTCGATGAGCGCGACAAGAAAATGGAAATCATGGTCGAAGACGATCAGCTCTCGTTGGCCATCGGCCGCAAGGGTCAGAACGTCCGCCTCGCAGCGCAGCTCACCGGCTGGAGACTCGATATTATTTCGAAGTCCAAGCTTCAGAAGCGCACTGCGGAAGCGATCTTCAACCTGCAACACATCGAAGGCGTCAACGAAACTTTTGCTCAAGCCATCTATCAAGCTGGCTTCTTCAGTGTTCGTCAAGTCGCAGAAGCTTCGCTTGAGAACCTTCAAAAGGTTCCAGGCTATGACAGTGCGGAAGCCGCTCAGAAGCTCAAGAGTATGGCAGCTGCGGTCGTTGAAAAGGCAGGCGACGCGCTCGCAGGACCTGGAGCCGCGGACGATGGAAAAGGCAGCTTCACCGCTGCGCCGACGGCAAACGATGCTAAGGCACAGGCCGAGCAACGCTTGCGAGCAATGTTGAATAAGGATGCAGGAAGCACTTCGTCCGACGCAGGCAACCGCTAAGATCGTTGACCTGGTTTTGGACTTAAAACGAAATTTTTGAACGAAATTTTTGAACGAGGATAAGACTGAATGTCAGAACATGAAACCGTGAAGGTTTATGAGCTTGCGAAAGAGCTGGGAATCGATTCGATTTCTCTGCTCGACAAGCTGAAAAGCCTGAACATTAACGTGAAAAACCATATGAGCGAGCTTCGAGAAAATGAAGCGAGCTTGGCGCGCAATTCCCTGCGCCCCTCCTCGGCTACCGCTTCTAAAGCGGCACCGAAAAAGACCGTAACTCGCGCTCGCAAAAAGACGACCGAAACGGCGGCTCCGACTTCGGCTCCTGTGGAGGAAACGCCGACCGCGCCTCGCGCCGCATCGCCGATCATTCGTCGCCGAACCAAGGCAGACGGCGCTGTCACAGAAACGGTCACGCAAACTCTTCGAAATGGCTCGACCGAGCAAACGGAAACGACTGCTCACCCTGGACATGAAGAAGCCGTTTCGACCGAACGCTCACATGCAATCGAAGCCGGAACGCATGAGACAGAAGCTCAGACCGAAGCTCTTCAAACCGCAGCTGCGGCAGAAGAATTCACGTCGGTCGAATTCGCTTCTGCTGAGCCGGTGATCGAATCCGAGGCTCCTGCTGTTGAAAAAGAAGCTCCTGCGCCAGCAGCACCCGCTGCAAACGCGGCAGGCTCAACCTCAGCAACGGCAACGCCGCCAGAAGCGACCAAGGCAGCTCCTCAAGAGCCTGCAGCGCCTCCGGCTCGTCCTCCGATTGCTCCGTTTAACCGACCTGTGGCTCCGCGTCGCAGCATTCTCAAAATCGTTGAGGCGTCAGCACCTCCTCCACGTCCGGTCATTAAGCCTGCGCCTGCAACTTCTCCGATCAAACCGGCTGCAAAGCCAGGCACGGGGACGGCCACGGATAAGGACGGCTATCGCATCATCAAGGCGACAAAGGAAAACCTCGATCAAATGGTCGAGGAGGAAGCCGCCAAGAAGCGCGGTGGCGGTGGCAAGGAATCGGAAATCCGTCCTGAGGACGTCCGCTTTGCCGACTATCGCAAAAAGGAAATGGTCTTTCTTCCTAAGAAGAAAAAGATCCCTGTTGGAAAAGAAATCAAGAAGACTCAGATCACCGAAAAGAGCGCTCAAAAGCGTGTCGTTCAAATGCAGGAAGCGATTACCGTTCAAGATTTCGCTTCTCAGCTCAGCGTGAAAGCGGTGGATGTCATTCGAAAGCTCATGGGAATGGGCCAGATGGCAACCATCAATCAATCGATTGATTTCGATACGGCGACGCTGGTAGCGAACGAGTACGGCTACGAAGTCCGTAACGTCGCGTACAACGAAGAAGCGGTCATCGGAGCCTCTGAAGACACGGCTGAGCAGCTGGAACATCGTCCTCCGGTCGTGACCATCATGGGTCACGTCGACCACGGCAAGACGACCCTTCTCGATTCGATTCGTGAAGCGGATGTTGCCGGCGGCGAAGCCGGTGGGATCACGCAGCACATCGGCGCTTATACCGTCGAAAAGAACGGCAAGCTGATCACCTTCATCGATACGCCAGGCCACGAAGCGTTTTCCGTCATGCGCGCACGCGGTGCGAACGTCACGGACATCGTCATCCTCGTGGTTTCCGCGGATGACGGCGTGATGCCACAAACCCGTGAAGCTCTCTCGCACGCGCAAGCTGCGAAGGTGCCGATCATCGTGGCGGTGAACAAGATCGATAAGCCGGGCGCAAACCCTGAGAAGATCAAGCAAGGCTTAGCCGAGCTCAACCTTCTTGCGGAAGACTGGGGCGGTGAAACGATGTTCGTTCCCGTTTCCGCGCTGAAGAAAACCAATATCGATAAGCTTTTGGACTCGATTCTTCTTCAAGCTGAAGTTCTCGATCTCAAAGCCAATGCGAAGCCTCAAGCTTCGGGCACCGTGCTCGAAGCCCGCCTTGAAAAAGGCCGTGGCCCAGTGGTCAGCGTCCTGGTCAATCGCGGAACTCTCCGCGTCGGCGATCCGATCGTTTCCGGCACTCACGCCGGTAAGGTCAAAGCTCTCACCGACGACAAGGGCCGCACTGTCAAGGAAGCCTCTCCTGGCATCGCAGTCGAGATTCTTGGCTTTGAAGGCCTGCCGAACGCAGGCGAAAAGTTCAACGCGACTCCGACGGATGCGGATGCCCGCGAAATCGCCAAGAACCGTATCGACAAGAACCGCGCGAAAGCGTCGGCTCCTGCCGCTAAGGTCAGCCTCGAAGACCTCTTCGCCAAGATCCAAACCGGAAACGCCAAGGAGCTTGAAGTGGTTCTCAAGGCCGACGTGTTCGGCTCCGTCGAAGCAATTCGCGAGAGCTTGACGAAGCTTTCGACCGAGAAGGTCAAGGTCCGGGTCATTTACTCTGCTCCAGGTGGCATCACCGAAAGCGATGTCCTCTTGGCCAGCGCTTCGGAAAACGCCATTATCATCGGCTTTAACGTTCGTCCTGAAACCAAGGCACGTCAGCTCGCTGAAGCCGAGCACGTCGAAATCAAGACGTACTCGATCATTTACGAGCTTCTCGATGACATCAAGAACGCGATGGTCGGTCTTCTCGATAAGAAGAAGGTCGAACGTTTCTTGGGTCGCGCCGAAGTTCGTCAGATCTTCTCCGTTCCAAAAGTCGGCGTAATTGCCGGTACGGCGGTGGTCGACGGCAAGATGATCCGCGGATCCAACGTTCGCTTGTTGCGTGACAGCAAGATCGTCTTCGAAGGCAAGATGTCCTCGCTCCGTCGCTTCAAAGACGATGCGAAGGAAGTTGCCACGGGATTTGAATGCGGTATCGGTATTGAGAACTACAACGATCTCAAGCCGGGCGATATTATCGAAGCATTCCAGATCGACCTGGTCACTCCAGAGTTGAACGCTTAGTAGGAGTGGGAAGTATTACATGCAAGAAACTCGACGTCAGCGGCTTCAAGCCGTGATCCTTGAGGAACTTTCGACGGTGGTGCCACGCGAGGTGAAAGACCCTCGCGTGCCATCCCTCACCTTCACTTCGGTCGAGGTCACTCCCGACGGGAGCCAGGCCACCGTGTATGTCTCGATGCTCGGAGCATCGCAGGTCAATACGGATGATCCCGTCGCGGCGAAGGCTGCTGCGCAGAAGATGAAAGAGTGCATCGAAGGATTGCAGTCAGCCTCAGGATTCCTTCGCCGTCACATCGCAAAGGTCCTGACCGTTCGACATATTCCGACGCTGATCTTTAAAGAAGATCGTGGATTCGAAAATACGATTCGTGTCCACGAGCTTCTCAAAAAGATCTCTTCCGAAGAAAAGTAATGCCCACTCTCAACGGCATGCTTTTGGTCAATAAGCCTGCGGG
The DNA here is from genome assembly GCA_964496965.1 of uncultured Bacteriovoracaceae bacterium. Lineage (GTDB taxonomy): Bacteria > Bdellovibrionota > UBA1018 > UBA1018 > UBA1018 > CAZCBS01. The sequence continues at coordinate 11,510 of CAZCBS010000032.1, read as the reverse complement.
CGTGAGCTCGTTTGGGATTATTGAAGCGCTTCAGCGTGAGCTCTTAGATCGCTGGAAACGAGACCTTCCCCCCAGTGTTTCCATCAGGAAACGCGATTTGCCTAAGATGGGCCATGGCGGAACTCTCGATCCTTTTGCCACCGGGCTTTTATTGGTTTGCGTCGGCCGAGGCGTGAAGCTTTCCCGATATTTTTTGGGTTCCAATAAAACCTACGAAGGAACCATTCGATTTGGCGAAACGACCATCCCGGGCGATCCTACCGACCCGATCAGTGAGCGCTCGGACCTTATCCCTTCTTCTTTGGAAGAAATCCAGACGATGGCTCATCAGTTCACGCTTCAGCCCTATCCCCAAACTCCGCCCATGCATTCGGCCAAGAAACAAAACGGAAAGCCGCTCTATGAGCTGGCTCGTCAGGGAATCGAAGTCGAGCGCGCGGCGAAAGTCTGCCAGCTCTACTCTTTCGAGATTTTTTCCTATGAGAATCATCGCGCCCGTTTTCGCGTCGTCTGCAGCTCGGGCACTTATATCCGGACGCTCTCACAAGATTTAGGCAAGGCCTTGGGAACCGTGGCCATGCTCGATTCGCTTCATCGCTCAGGCTCAGGAATTTTCAACGAAGGCCGGTCTCAAACGCTCACGGAAATTCTTGAGGCCACTCGTCAGGGGAAAAACTGGGACGAGCTTCCGGCATGGATTCCCTTTCATCAGATGCTCGGAGGATACGCTTCAGCGGAAGCGACTCCTCCTGAAGCACAAGCGCTGATGCAGGGAAAACAAAACGTGCTTTTGAATATTTTAAAGCGCACCCAATCCCCCTCCATCGCAAGCGAAGCAGCGATCGACAAAAGCCATATCGTGATCTACTGCGCCGGCACGCTTGTCGCCGTAGCCAGCAAGGCCAACGAGATTTGGGGACTCGAGCGCGTTTTTACGGACTCCGCGTCGACTGATTCTTGAACGAGCGCTCAAACACTTTCAAAGGCTCGGATTTGATTCCTTGAGGCGATTTCCAGGTGAGCTTGATCACGTCGCCGTAAACGCCGGAGAGCCTGCGATTGACTTCCCAAAGATCCATCTCCAGGGCGGGAACATGATCAATCTCTGTCACGATCATTCCCTTTTTGAGCCCCGCTCTTTCCAACGTCCGCGCCGTAGTGCTGTTTCCGATCGCCTCGACCACGAGAACGCGATCGGCTTTGATGTAAGTGTAGCCGAGCTTTAAACCCGATGTGTTCTTGTATTCGGGCGCTGCGAGCTCTTGAGGAGAGTACCAAACCCGTCCATGCGGCAGATCAAAGACGATGGAAGCGGTCGCTTCGCGAAGGGATTGCCTTGGATCGCGGCAAAGCTTTTGAGCGCCCGGGAGCGCCTTCACTCGATCCGTGCAAATCGGAACGAGATCTCCCTTTGAGTTCTCTCGCACTTCCACCCACTGATATCCTGAAAGGCTCGAGTAAGCCTGCATCGGCCAAAGATTGACTTCGGTGGGCTTGCCAGCGCGGAACTCGACGACATATCTTCGGAGAAAATCGATTCCCAAAATCCCGGAACAGCACGAGGCCGCATATTGAGGCTCGTCAAAAAGCTCGGTCTTAAAAAGAAGAAAGCGACTGAGCGAAAGCGGGTAATCGCTAAGAATCGCGCGCTCCACGCGAGTCACTTTTCCAAGCCCGGTATTGCCCGCTTCGGCACCTGCCTCGATACGCACTCGCTCCGGCTGCGCTTCCGGGACTAAAAGCCATTCGGGAGGCATGCCTTGCGAGCGAAGCCAATCCGGGGAAATAATGCTCCGAAGCGTCGCGGGATCAATGAGCATTTGGCCCAGAACACTGTTTTCGCTCACGCCGATATCCATTCGAACCGCGAAGAGCCCCTGCCAACGACGCGAAGGCGCGCGAGCCAAAGGGAGCCCGCTCGACGCCGAGTTCGACCCACTCGACGAAGCATAAGCTTCTTGCGCGATCCATGTCTCGGGCGATGTCGGAGACTCCGAAGCCTGGCTGGTGCGAGTGCCCTTTTTCGATTTCGCGCTTTTATGTGCGCCCCCCGAACAATATCCGGACTGCTCAGCGAGCTTTCGCTCTTTTTTCCATTGTTGAGGAATGACTTCGCTGGCGACGCGGACACGCCATTCGTGATCCAGCCTGGCAACCCATTCTTGAAAAACACGATCCGCTTTGGAACGAGCGGATTTCTCGTTCACTGCAGCGACTTTCGACAGAAGAAGAGAGAGCTTGAACTTTCCAGCACTCAGCATCTCGTCCCAAAGTTTCGCGGCGGATTCCGCCTCTTGACGAGCTCCGTCCGCGGTCGCGAAAACCGGATCGGGATGAGCCTCTGAACAGGGAAACTGAGCCAGCGTATCGTACCAAGGTCCAGGAGGTCGAAGATAAATCGTCGAAGCGGCGCCGATTCCCCCGCCCTGCACTCCCATCAGATCTCCGGAAAGCTTCCGGCTCTGCCAGTCGGGAATTCCGATTTTTCGGCTCACGACCCAGCGCCGAAGGTGCGGGTTGGGTTGCGCGGGATCGAGGGAGCCTATCTTCTCGGTCGTCAAAGGCTCGGGCGACGTTTCGACCGTCGTTTGAAGCGAAAGCTCAAAGTTTTTCGGGAGCGATTCAGCTCGCGCTTGCGACATGAAAAATGCAAGGCTCATCAAAACAGCGGAAATCATAACCGGTATTTCTCCAGCTTGAGTTTTTGGGCCCATCCCTTTTCAATTCGTAGCCGATAAAAAGTGCCCTTTTCAAGATGCCGGCTCACTTCAATGCTCCCATGCGCATGCAACATGGCTTCCAGGCGACTCTCTGAATAAGGAACCAAAACCTCGATCACTTCGAGATGTTTCCTGAAATGCTCGAGAATCAAATCCCGAAGCCGGACCACGTCTTCACGATTCAGCGCCGAAACCATGACCGCCCCCGGATACGTCAGCTTCGCGCGATTGCGCTCGCCCGGAGCCTTGAGCTGATCCGCCTTGTTGAGAACGGTGATTCGCGGTTTCGCGTCGACTTTCAAATCCTTCAAAATCTGCTCGGTCACTTCGACCTGTTCGCGGCCATTGGCGTGGCTCGCGTCGACCACATGCAAAAGCAGATCGGCTTCTTCAAGCTCTTCCAGCGTGGATCGAAACGATGCCACCAGCGAAGGGGGAAGCTTGTTGATAAATCCCACGGTATCGATCGCCACGATCGGAGGATGGCTATCCGGATCGAGCGTTCTCACGCTCGCGTCCAAAGTCGCGAAAAGCTTGTTCTCCGCCAAGACGTTGCTTTGCGTGAGCGCGTTCAGAAGAGTCGATTTTCCCGCGTTCGTATAGCCCACGAGCGCGACCTTCAAAACGTCCTGACGGCCGGCGCGTTGAACTTGACGCTCTTTTTCGATGTCCTTGAGTCGCTGCTGCAAAACGGAGATCCGCTTTTTGATCAAGCGACGATCGACTTCGATCTGTTTTTCGCCCATGCCGCGGCTTCCGGTACCGCCGCCTTGTTGGCGTTCAAAATGGGTCCAAAAATGCGTGAGTCGCGGCAAAAGATACTGAAGTCGCGCGAGCGAAACCTGGGTTTTGGACTCTTTCGTCCGTGCGTGCTGAGAAAAAATCTCAATAATCACTCCCGGCCGATCAAGCACGGGCTTGCCAATCACCTTTTCCAAGTTTCTCAGCTGGTTTGGGGAAAGCTCGACATCCAAGATCACCGCATCGGCATCATGCCGCGTTACCGCTGCTTTGATCTCATCGACTTTTCCCGCTCCGATGTAGGTTGCGGGATTGATCCTTCGCGCCGTGGCGACCACCCGATCCACGGGAACCGCTCCGAGAGTCGAAAGGAGCTGATTCAGCTCATCTAGAGATTCATCTTCAAGTCCTGCGGTCACCACCCGAAGCTGCCCCGCCGCAACGACCTCAGGAGCATGCCCTGAAGTTTTTTTCGAAGCAGCGGACGCGTTAGCACCCCGGCTAACCGCCTTGCGTTTTGGAGATGGAAGCAGAGAGTCATCATTTTCCAGCACGATGTTATCTTTTTCCTGTTTTAAGCTCCTAAAATCAACAGTTAAGATACTCACCATGAGCCTTCCTAAAAACATTCTGATCAACGTGAACGGCCAACTGCTTTCCGCCGAACAGGCTAAGGTTTCGGTCTTTGACCGAAGCTATATCTACGGCGACAGCCTTTACGAAGTGGCCCGCACCTACGGAGGCCATTTTTTCGAGCTCGAAGGCCATCTGGTCCGGCTGGGAAAATCCGCTGAGCTCTGTCACATGGTGCTTGGCCAGAAGCTGGAAACCTATAACGACGAGATTTTAAGAACTCTTGCCGAATGGAAGAAAATGAGCGGCAATCGGCAGCGCGAAGCCTATTGTCGAATTATCGTCAGCCGCGGCGAAGGCCGAATCGGATTCGGTCTTTCCTGCCTGACGACTCCCACGCTTTATACGATCATCGTTCAACCCTTGGAGACACCGACGGCGGCCACGTTTCAAAAAGGCTTTAGCTTCCAAGTCGCGAAACGCATGAGAAATGATCCTCGCGCCTTAGATCCCGCGATGAAATCCGGAAACTACCTCAACAGCCTTCTCGCGTACCTAGAAGCCTCGGCCGAAAATTATGACGATGCCCTTCTTTGCAATTCAGAAGGCCATGTGACCGAAGGAACCACTTTCAATATTTTCTATATTCGCCGAGGCATCATCGCGACTCCTCCCCTGGATATCGGAATCCTCGACGGAATTACCCGTCGCGAAGTCATTCAAATGGCAAGAGACATGGGTTTTGAAGTTCGCGAAGTTCGATTCCCCAAAGAACGACTCTACGAAGCCGATGAAGTCTTCATGACCAGCTCGATCAAGGAAGTCTTTCCGGTCACTCGCATCGATGGCCGGAAAATCGGAAACGGATCGCCTGGCAAGCTCACTCGCAAGCTCCATGACGCGTTCAATCAGCTCATCACCGAGCGAACCACTCGCGAAAGCGTCCGCAGGAGCAATCCTTGAAGCGCAAAAGCACTTCGCAGCAGCTTCCAAAAAGCCCGCCGCTCAACCAAATCGCGGCCACCGCAGTTCAGGCGGCGCACGCGGCAGGTGCCGTTCTCGCGAAGCACTTTGGGCGCAAGCTCAAGATTCGCGAAAAAATCGGAGCAGGACTCGTTACCAACGCGGATCTCGAGGCGGAGGACGCTGCGCTTCGCATTTTGAAGCGCAAATATCCGAACTTCGGGATTTTGACCGAAGAATCCCCTCCTGAAATGCCGCGCGATCATGGCCGCTGGATTTTAGACCCGCTGGACGGTACGACGAATTTTGTTCATCGCTTTCCGATGTTCTGCGTATCGCTTGCGGCCGAGTGGTCCGGGCAGCTCGTGGTCGGCGTTGTTTATCACCCGATTTTCAAAGAGACCTATCTTGCGATCAAAGGAAAAGGCGCGCGAGTCAATGGCGTGAAAATGAAAGTCTCCAGCACCACCAAGCTCTCCGACTCTCTTTTGACGACAGGGTTTACTTATCGCCGAAACGAAACGCTTCACCAGGAAATGGAAGCCTTTGAGCGACTCAGCGGAATCGTTCGCGCCATCCGTCGTCCTGGCAGCGCGGCCCTGGATCTTGCTTATACGGCTCGAGGGGTTTTCGACGGCTTCTGGGAAAGAAAGCTTTCTCCCTGGGACGTCGCCGCGGGGGCGCTCCTGGTCGAAGAGGCCGGCGGCATCGTGACCGATTTCAAAAGCAATCCGTTTCGGGCCGAGTTTCGCGAGATTTTAGCGGCGACTCCTCCGCTCCATCCACAGCTCTTGCAGGCCGTAGCGCCAGAATATTGTCAGCTTCCTTCGTCTCGTTTTTCGATTTCAGACTGAAATAGCGGCAAGCTTTGACAGAGGCGGAAACCCTCTTTAGACTTTATAAGATGAGGTTACCATGACTTCATGGATCTACATCTTTTCGAAGTTCACTCCCGAAGCGCTTCTTTTTGAAGCATTGCTGATTTGCGTTCTCGTCTCGAGCTACGCGGCTTTCTGGGTGGTGAGAAAACGCCGGTTCGGCGCCGTTGAAAACGAAGTGCCCGCCTCCGTCGTGAAGGTCTACCTTAACGAACTGATCGGAGAGGCCGAGGATATGCGAGCGCAGCTTTTTGGCCTGCTTTCTGGCGGAAGCCCGCGCGTGCGTAACGCGGAAAGCAGCGGCCCCTCCTTCGCGGTTTCAGGCGATGCAGCCGAAAAACTAGCTGCTCTTGAGCGGAAAATGAGCGACCAAGCTGCCGCGATGGAAAAAATCCTCAGCGAAAAAGCAAAGCTTGAGAAAGAGCTCAGCGATGCTCGAGCCGGCGGCGCTTCGGCAGGCGGAGCTCCCGCAGGAAACGACGATCTTCAAAAGCTTCTGGAAAAATGCCAAGGTCTCGAAGCGCGCCTGGCCGAATATAGCGTCATCGAGGACGATCTGGCCAATTTGAAGCGCCTTCAGCAAGAGAACGCCCAGCTCAAATCCCAGCTTGGCGGAGGAGCCGCTGCCACTCCCACTCCCTCTCCCGCTCCCGCTCCAGCCGCAGCGCCAGTTCCTACTCCTGCAGCAGCAGCAGCTCCCGCTCCGACGGCGGCAGTGCCAAGCGAGCCCGTAGCTCCTCCAGCAGCCGCAGCTCCTGCTCCCGCGGCAGAACCTGCACCGGCTCCGGCCGCCGACCCCGCTGCGACAGCAGCCGCAGCAGCGATTGCCGCAGCCGCAGATGCGGCCGCTCCAAGCTCGACAAGCATGAGCCAGGACGCCATCCAAGCCGCGCTTGACGCAGCGGCCGGAAATCCTGCAGCCGCATTTGAAGGCCTCGTCGATGAAGTCGAGAAAAGCCTGCAACCTGGCACGCCTCCCGCAGGAGCGACGGCAGCCCCCGCTGCCGCGGCGGCTCCGGCAGCGCCAGAAACAAAACCCGAGAAAACCGATGAAGATCTCATTGCTGAGTTCGAAAAAATGCTCAACAGCTGAAGCGCTTGCTGTCCTTTTGGCTTTGACGGCGTTTTCTTCCACGACTGCGCTGGCCGCCCGATTGACCACGGCCCCTTCTCAAGCGGCGCTTGTCAGCGAAATCAATTCTAACAAAGAGGTCGAGTTCCAACCTCTGCTTCAACGCTGGACCGAGCAGTACGGAAGCCTAGCGAGCCAACCGCTTCTTTCGATCGCGCAAGATCGCCGAAACTCCGACCGTCAGCGCTACGTTGCTGTCATGGGCGCCGCGAAGCTCGGTGGCCCTGCCGTTGCATCGAAGATTGTCCCGCTTCTCAAAGACAAAGTTTGGCTGATTCGCAGCGCGGCGCTTCGAGCTTTGAGCGCGTTGAAAGATCCTACCGCGGCGAAAGCGGTTCTCCCTCTCTTGAAAGATCCTGCGCTCGTCGTTCGCGTCGAGGCGGTCGAAGCCGTGAAAGTCTTGAAGCCCACCGGCTCAACTCCGGCACTGCTCTCCGTTCTCCAAAGCCAGGACAACTATCGCTTCGGAAAAGCCCAATGGGTTCCTCAGCGCGCACTCTCAGCGCTTGTGGTGCTCCATGATCTTTCGATCGTGCCTTACCTTCGTCCCCTTCTCGATCACCAGAATGATCCCGATCTGCAGCGCCAGACTATTTTCGCGCTCCAAACCCTGACGGGAATCGACAAGGACGCCAAGCTTTCCCTCAACGCTCAAGTCGAGACTTGGAAAAAAATCCTGGCAGGCGATCGCAGCCCGGTCGTCACCAGCTCCGCTCATAGCGAACCTCAGCCGATTCGCTAACTGGATTCGATAAAGCGTCGAATCTGCATCCAGCTGTCTTCAGCGGCAAACGCATCGCCTTCGTCCGTACCGCCGTTTTTGAATCGATTTTTTTCAATCGGGTGAATCACATCGTGCGCAGTCGCTGGAAAATACGGAATAGGAATCCCATGTCCGGCACCAGGATACTTCAAATGCCGAACCTGACCGCCCTTTCCATGAGCCTGCATCCGCTCCACCACTCGGTCCGAGAACCAGGTGGATGGCCAAGTCTGATCATCCTCGCCCGAGATCAGAAGCATTCTTCCATTGAATTTCTCAACCGCGATCGCCGCTTCTTGGCACTGCCGATCCTGCAGCGAAATCGCTTTCATAAAAAGCGGAGTCAACGCGATCGGTGCGCCTTTTTTGCGAAGCATCTCGAACTCTGCCTGAATCTCTCGAACCGCGAGCATGGGAACATGACAAAGAGGTGATCCCTGATACACCCACGAGGGCGCGCCCTGCGCCCAAACCACATGCGATGGAACTCGAGCGATGACCTGATGGATCTCACTCGGATAGAGACTCGCCAAAATCAGCGCCAGCTCCCCTCCACGCGATCCTCCCATGACGGTAATCGAAGCTTTTTCATTTCCGACCCGGGCCTTGAGCCAGCGGAGCGCCTTCTCAAAGTACTCGATCTCAATATGAGCAAGCTCCGGAGGCCTTCCTGGATAAGCAAAGTAAGCCAGGGCCATCGATGGAATTCCGCGAGACGCAAGAAGCGCGGCGGCGCGACGGGAAAAATCCATTCCGCCCCCCGACCCTCCAAAAATCAGCGTGACGGGTCGATTTGCGAGAGACTCCTCGCCTTTAAAGTAGAACTCCGCGGCAAGACCCGGACCGGATGAGGCATCGAGCTTTTCTACGGTGACATCCGAATCAATGAGAGTTCGAACAAACGAGGACTCCAACAACCGAGCGCCCTGTTGGTCCTCAATCTCGAGTCGATACCGGAGCGGAGACAGGTCTCGCTTCTGAAAAGCAACGTCTTCACCCGACTGAGGACGCATCGACCAAAATAGCCCCATCGGATGCGCGCGAAGATAAGTGCCCTGATGCGGTTGCGCGCGCGCCAGTCGCATTCGCCCTTCCTCGGGCGAGATCTGAAAGCTCGCATGACTTTGCCAGGTCACTTGAGCGTCGTCTTCAACGGAAAGCTTCCAGCTCAAACACGATCCGGGCACAGCGCCTTGAATCGTGGGATTGATCAGCGCGTCCATCAGCGAAAATTCGGGAAGCCCGGAAATTGAAATCGGCGTTGAAATCATCAGCGCTCTCCTTTAGCCCATCGGCAATTGGGCCCGAATCAACAAAAAGCCCCGGGAAGGTTTCCCCTCCCAGGGCTTCTTGATAACACGCGACTTGTAGAGTGCGACGCAAAATTACTACTTCGCGGACAGCTCTTCGTCGATAATTTCGGAGAAGCTTTCAACTGGCAATGCTCCGTTGATCAGCTGGCCATTGACGAAGAACGTCGGCGTCGAGCGCACTCCGACTTTTTCGCCATAAGCCATGTCGGACTGAACTTGTGCTGCGTACTTCTTCGCTTTGTAGCACTCTTCAAACTTAGCTTGATCGGCGCCCGCTTCTTTAGCGAACTTAGCCAAGTTTGCGTCGTCCAGCTTGTCTTGGTTCTTAAAGAGCAAGTCGTGATACTTCCAGAACTTGTCCATGCCTTGCTCGTTCACGCAGAGCGAAGCTTCGGCAGCTTGGCGAGCTTGAGGATGCATGGTTGGAGGAAGCGGAAACTGGCGGAAATAGAGCTTGATCTTGTTTCCGTATTTCTTCTTGAGCTCATGAACGCGCTCAGCACCTTGTGCGCAGTATGGGCATTGGAAATCGGAGAACTCAACGATCGTGACCTTCGCGTTTTCGCCGCCGAACCATGGGCCATTGCCAGGCTCGACATTGACCATCATCTTAGGCTTCTGGAAATAAACCTCGACTGGATTGTTCTTGGTGACCTTCGCAATATAGGCTTGAAGGAGCTCTTGCTTCTTCATCTGCTGCAAGTAGCCCATGATGCGCTCTTTGAGCTGCGGAGTGAGCTGGCTTTCAGGAACGTTCTTTTCCTTCACGAACTTTTTGTAGTCCGAGTCGGAGATCTTCACGTCGCCCACGACCTTCTTGTTGATGTAGTCGTCGAGGCTCATGTTCGCCTTCTTCGCTTCGCCGCCGATCATTTTCTCGACGATCAAGCGATTGAGACGCTCCATCTTAAGCTCGTATTCTTTTTTCTTCAGTTCGAAGAAATCCATTTTGTCATCACCGATGAGCTGTTCCTCGTTGATGTTTTCGCCATTGATCTTGGCAACCACGCCAGGAGCAGGAGGATTATCCTTCGTGACGATGTTTGGCTTCGTCTTGGCTTGCGAGCCCGTGCATCCGGTGACTACAACGGCGGTAGACGCGGCCACAAGAATCGTGACGAGAGAAAGAGCGTTTTTCTTATAAAACTTCCGGAAAATCGAATTCTGAAACTGCGAATTGAGCTTGAGCAACTTCGGCCTCCTTAGTTAGGCTCCAAAAATTTAAACTGGCTTTATCGTAAATCCTGACCACAGCGGATGCAATGCAAAAGTCGCTTGCTTGCTCGACGACGTCGATAAACTAAAACGATTCCTAATCCAAATTGCACGACGCTCCACGACCAAACCCAAGTTCGTTGAGTTTGGATTTTGTCAAAAAGAACCAAAAACAGAACAAAGCTGAGCCCGAACAAAACCTGAGTCACGACCGGGTACGGATGTGCCGGACGTGAAACAAGGTCATCCTCAGAATGTGCGCACAAGGTCATGAACTCGGACTAATCCTTTCCAACATCCATTCTCATCCACAACCGGAATGACGCTGATTTGCCTTGGACGATTCTCCATCAGCTCTAGAGCTGTCTTCGCCATCATCTCAGGCGAAGCAGTCACCGGAGATCTTGTCATGACTTCACCTGCTTTCATCGTGAAAAATTTTTCACGATGTTGAAGCGCCCGTCGAATATCTCCGTCAGTAATGATGCCTAAAAGCTTTTCGCCCTGCACCACAAGCACGGCGCCCAAGCGTTTTTGAGTCGAGGCTACCACGACTTCGTCCATGGACACTTGATCGGTCACGCAGGGGACTGCATCTCCTTGATGCATCACATCAGAGACACGAAGATTCAATCGATTGCCAAGCGATCCGCCGGGATGGTTTTGAGCGAAGGCTTGAGCATCAAAGCCTCTCCATTGCATCAGAGCCAGCGCGATCGCATCTCCCAAGGCCAACGCCAAAGTCGTACTGGAGGTCGGCGCCAGATTATGAGGACAAGCCTCTTGCTCGACATATCCGTCGATCCAAACATCCGACTGTTGCGCAAGCTTGGATTGCCGATTTCCGCAAAGCGCGACCACCGGAACTTTCAAACTCTTCAGAGACGGAAGCAAGCGAACGAGCTCTTCGGTGTTGCCGGTATAGCTGAGCGCCAAAAAAACGTCACCCGATTGAACCAGTCCCAAGTCTCCATGAAGACCTTCCGTCGGATGCAGGTAGACCGCCAGGCTTCCCGTGCTGCAAAACGTAGCCGCGATTTTTTGACCGATTTTGCCTGATTTTCCAACCCCCGCGACCACAATCTTGTTTCCGCGAGCCAGGGCCTGCTGCATGAGCTCGAGCGCCTTTCGAATGCCCGTATCCGCCCCATTCTGAGAGGCGCCTTGCTCCAGTCTTTTCGCGCAAGCCAGAAGCGCCTGCCCTTCGCACTC
>CAZCBS010000031.1:0-20553 GCA_964496965.1 uncultured Bacteriovoracaceae bacterium | reverse complement strand
CCCCGTTTTTTGGGAAGCAGAGCCAACGGAGACAAAAGCCAGGCAAAGCCGGGCGCATAGAGGAAGCGATCCGGCGAGACTCGATAGATCTCCATCGACTCGCCGTGAAGCACGTGCTGCCAAGCTACATAAAAGACATTGAAATCGTCCGCGCCACGCTGAAAAGCCCAGAACGTCCCGAGCGAAACGATGACGCTTGCGACGAACAATCCAAAGAGAGCTACAGTGTTTCGCGACTCCGTGTCCACGGCCCGCCTCGTTTTGCGTTATCCCGCGTAAATCGCTTCGACGTCTTCCGCCGCATCGTCAGCAGTTTCAGCCAGCAATGTGTTCATGAAAGAGAACGAAGGATTGAGATAACTTTGTTCAAGAGCGAGCAGCTTCTTTTTGAAAGCCATTTCAGGCTGGTCAGGATCTGTCGCGCCCATGAAACCACCCAAAGAATTCACCGCGACGACCCGATGACATGGGATAAAAATCGGAAGCGGGTTGTTTTTCAGGGCCTGACCGACGGCGCGAGTTGCGCTTCCGCGTCCAATACGGCTAGCGACCCACCCATACGTGCGAGTTTCTCCATGCGGGATTTTCGCGATCCAGGAATAGACTTGGTACTGAAACGGTGTCCAATTGGATTGATCGGTCCATTCCCAAGGAAAGCTTCCGAGCGGCTGTCCGCATTCGAAATAATGCTTCAGTCGTCCGACTAAATCCAAGATCGGGCCTGGCGCCCAATTCATCGCGGATTTCGCTTCGGAGTCTGTCAAAATCAGGTCAGTTGGCTGCATCCACTCGATACGACTCAGCATCCCGTACGAATTCCAGGACACTGCAATGCGACCGAGGTCGACCTGAAACTGCAGTTGGTTCATTCAATCCTTCCCCCAAAGAATCTCTAACTCAAGCTCCTCAACGACAGAGCTTAATGGTCGGGAGTGTGGCACTCGTGGCTTGGAATTTCAATCGTATTTTATGATACTCCATTTAAGTCATTCAGGAGACCTATGAACGATCTACTTCCAATCTTAAAAGAATGGGTTCTGGCCATCTGTACGGTGATACTGACACTTGTCGTAGCATCGGCTTTAGGAGCGTTTCTCCGAAGATGGAAGGGGCATAAAAACCTCGATTCTCTCAGCCGGCTCGCAAGGCCTGTGTCCTATTTGGTTTATCCTCTGGGCTTTCGGGTCGCGATGGAAGTAGCCCCTCTTCATCCAAAGGCCGAACTTCTGGCTCAGCACGCGCTTTATGTCGCGTTCGTCCTCGCCTTTTTGAATCTCGTCCGGCAAGCCGCCATGATCGCGATCGAATTCAGTGCATTAAAAGCACCGCGCAATGCGGACTCATTTCAGCACGGATTTGTTCCATTAATGCGAAACATGGTGACCCTCATCGTATTTTTGATGGGTGGCATCATGCTTTTGAAATACTTCGGATACGACGTGATGTCCCTCATCACAGCGCTGGGCGTCGGATCGTTAGCCGTAGGTCTCGCCGCGAAGGACACTTTATCGAATATGATCTCGGGCTTTACCTTGATCATCGATCGCAATCTTCGCCCAGGCGATAAAATTAATTTGGGAGGATCTATCGGCGTCGTTGATGAGATTGGGCTGAGAAGCACGCGTCTCAATATCCGCGATGGAAATGTCCTGATCGTTCCCAACCAGGATCTGGTCAATACCAAGATCCTCAACATGACAATGGAAGGTCCGGCCAGCGCTTGCTCCACCCGCTTTCGAGTGCCGATCGATGTTCCTTTCTCTCGAATCAAAACCATCTGTCAGGAGATTCATCCGCAAATCGCAAAAGCGGTTCCGGGCAAAAGCGGATGGGTTCAGCTTGCGAACATCAACGACGGCAATCAACTCATCACGACCGGATTTTGGGTCGTTGATTCCGATATGGCTGGAGATGCGCTCACGGACTTTCACGTCCGCTTAGTAGAACGCCTTAGCCGCGAACGTATTCCGCTCTTAGGAGAACCCCCCCGAACTGTATGAGAAATAGTCAGATGTCGATGATGGAATAGCCCGTCACCTCGACTACTCTTTCATAAGTTTCCATAATTCCTGCGTTTTTGCATGGCATAACCCTTGAACTTGAAGTGGCCAGCCATTTTAACAACAGAAGGAATGTTATGAAATTTATTAGCTTTGGGGATCTTCGAAAAAAACTTCTCGGCAACTCATCTTTTAAGTCTCTAGTCGTTTGCGCGACTGTTATCGCCGGGGCTCTCGGCACTGTAGCGTGCGATCCCGCCGCTGATCACGTGCTGAGCACCGCGGACAAAGTCGCCGACATGCATTGGCTGTTCTCGATCTTTCGCAACAACTACGCACCGCTCGAATACAAAGAATCGCGCAACGGATACAATATCGAAAGGCTCCAACAAGTTTACATGGCCAAGGCCAAGCGCGCGAAAACCAATGACGAGTTCTATCGCGTAATGGCTCAATTCGTCGCGGAATTCGAAGACGCTCACACAGGCGGATCGATCACTCCCGCCTCGTTGCCGGGACAAGCCACGATCGCCTACCTTGGAATTTCAGGCGTTCGCGACGGAAAAAACTTCCGCGTAACCGAAATTCTCGCCTCGATCGATAAAGATAACTTCCCGATTTCCGTGGGAGATAAAATCACGGAAGTCGACGGCATGCCTGTTTTCGAATACATTGATCGAAATCTCGTGCCGTATCGCAATTTCGGAAACGACATGGCCAACAAAACCATTCACATGAAAAATCTTTTCACGCGGATGAGTCTCACTTTGCCTATCCCCGAGAAAGACGACGTCAAGCTCACTATCCAAACCCTGCTCGGAAATAAACCGAAGAGAGTGTCGTTGCCTTGGATCAAGAAGGATTTATACGATTTCAAATTAGAGCGCGCGCTTTTTGAGGCCTCTAAGAACTCTGGGGCAAAATCTTTGCGCGTGGAGGACCCACACAGCTCTCAAGAGCTGGCATTGTCGATTCTCGATCAACGAGGCATCCCGATGTCGGTTTCCGACTTGATCGATCGATACAAGGGAAGAGGATCGAAGAACTTCCTCAATACCTTTAAGCTGAGCGCACCTTCCGCGATCGAGCTCTCGAACGCGAAACCCAAGGCGGAAGATGCTCCTGTAACTGGATTTAAAGCGCTTCAACTTGAGCGCACGATTCCGGACGGCGCCGTCGCCATTGCCGATGCGAATTCTTTTCCAGCTTATGTGTACTCAACCGGCACGGGCCGAGCAAAAAAACGGATCGGCTACGTTCGCATCGCATCGTTTGAAGTCGATGCTTCCAAGGATGATGCCGTGAAATAATTGAAACCCACGCTCAAGAATTTCAAGACTCTCGGCGTCAGCAACATTATCGTCGATACGATCGATAATCCGGGCGGATCGCTTTCGCTTTTGGCGAAAGTCTCTCAAGCGTTCTCCGATAAACCCATCCATCAGGCAAATATGCGCTTTGGCCTGAACGACAACTGGCTGCTCGAGCTTCAACAAGGGTCACTCTCGGGATCGGACGAGCAACGCGAGCGCTCTCGCAGGCTTTACGAAAAGCTTCGCGCCGAAAAAAACCAAGGCAAGCGCTTGTCCAGTGTCTTTAATGTCTCCGACATCGTGACGAGCAAGAACGAGCCAAACGAAGGCGTACACTTCGATAAGATCGTCGTGCTGGTGAACGAGATGAACGCCTCCTGCGGAGACATCTTTCCGGCCACACTGCAAGACAACGGACTGGCGATCATCGCGGGAACCAACACGATGGGTGCCGGAGGAAACGTAGTCGACCACCAGAACGATCAGGCGCCGAACGGGCATTTTACGGTCCGTCAAACCGAATCGTTGATTGTTCGCAAAGATGGAACCTATCTCGAAAACAACGGCGTGAAGCCGGACGTCGAGTTCGACGTCAACGAAGGACTGGACAAACAGTACGAAAAGGCACGCCAAAAGGCAGAGGAAATTATTCGAAACAAGGACATCGTGCCAAAAGCTCTGGCCGAAAAACGAAAAGCGGCCACGGAAGCTGCTGACGAACGCTCCGCTCAACGGCAAGGCGAACTGACTGGCAATGACACTCGAAAAACCGAAGATGTCAAAGCGGTAGAAAAAGCAGTGCGCGCAGGCGAAGTCAAATAATGAGTAAGCCTCTATGCTACTCCGACCTCTCCTTCGACTCATCATCGTCTTAGTGTTATCCGTGTCAACCGCCCTCACGCCTGCCGCTAGAGCTGCAGGCGTTGAGGGCGGAGCACAAAAGTCCTTGCAAGAGAGAGTCGCCAAGAAAATCGCGCAAGGAACACTGGATACTACCGCCGATGTGGGCCGAACCATGATTTTGATCATGGTCTTAACCGGTGCGGAACTGGTTCGCCAAGAGTATCAAAAATCTCATCTCAAGGGAAAGCCGGTCGATAGTCAGCACCTTGAGAAACTTTCGTTTGCCGCGGCCAAGCATCTGTTGACTGACGGACAGTTCTATATGTCCGTGCTTGGCTCAGGCACGATGAGCGTTCTTGGAAAGAAACCGCTGAGCATACTCCAGGCTTTACTTGCGAACGCAACCTCGCGTCGAATGCTCGTCAGTCTCGTTCAATCTGGGATCGCATCGTTCGTGACGTTTACCGGTTGGGAAGCCGGAGCTGAGCTTTGGAACCAAGCAACGCTCTTGATTCCGGATCAAATCGATTTCGAAAGATCAAAAAATTTGCTCGGAGTTCTTGCTGGCGCCGCTAACGGTAACGCCGAGGATCGCCGGATTCTTGGGATATTGCTCGACAATATGGGACAGATCCTTCTCGATGACGACGAGATGAGAGCGGCTTGGCTCTACAACACCTGGCGCCTGCACATCGCTACCGGACAATTCGTTGTATTGGTAGGTTCCATGGTCAGCGCAGGAACCGTTGGGACTGCCTTGTTTCCAGGAGCAGGGACTCTTGCAGGAATGATGTTCGGGGCGGTTGGCGGACTCGTCTCGATGGTCGTCCCCGAGGAGATCAAGGAAGATATGACAGACAGTCTTCGTTTCGTCAGGCAATCCGCCGATCGAGCGCAGCTTCGCGCCGATCGCGCTCAAGTGAAGTCTTGGCTAGAAGACGGTGTCAGCGGAAATGATATCGCTGGGTTTCGCGGGTTTCTCGATATGCAATCGACGATTCGCTCGAATGTAATGACGGTTTTTTCTGAAGCCGATTACAAGCGAAGAGTGGCGATTCAATCTTTGGATCATGAGATTGCAACCGCTCGTGAGACGTTGAGGCGACTCAAGGCAAATCCACGCGACGTCGCGGCTCTTTATTCCGAGTCCAAGGACTTAGGGAAAACTCTTCGCGAATTGGTCGCATCTCATTCAGGAAAAATCGAAAAGATAAAAAGGGAGATCGAGCGAATCGAGGCCGGGATGAGGGATTTCTACGCTTTGGAAACCGTCGCAATGATGAGGCTGATGCGTGTTGCCTCTCATTCGAAATCGGATGTCGCTCTCATCGAATACGCCTTAAATATCGAAATCGATCGTTTGAGCGATATCACTCGCGCGCTCAGCAATGTCGTGGCAAAAGGCGTGGACTTTCAAAATCCAGGTCTTCTTTCCTGGATACAAGTCTCGCATTTTCGCGGCTTCAAGGAAGATCGTTTAAAACCGCCTAAGCCTTAAACACCGCCAAAAACTTCTACAGCTTTTTTTCCTGTGTCACCGCCGACACGTTTTGCAAGCTCGCGAAAACTTTAGCACTCCCATCTAAACAATTTGGGCACCTCGCTTGCGACTATTCTACCTCGTTCAACTTAACGAGGTAGAACGTATGCGTTTTAGAAGTTTGATGATTCTTTCTCTAGTATTGATGGTTTCCGGTTCAGCCGAGTCGGCTGAGAAGAAACCGCATCGAAAAGCAAATCGAGGCCCGGCATCCATTGCGTCGACGTTGCCAGGAAAAAACACGGATCTGACTCGAATTTATCAATCGCTGATGCGCGATTCGCAGAAACAGCTCAGCCCTTCCGTCGGCGAGCACAACATTTATCTCCCGGTTTCGTACTCGATTTCCAATAACCGTGCTCCTGCATCCAATTCTTACCCTTCACAAACCGCTCAACACGCCGCGATACCCTGGGCTACGGATGCAAACTTTGCAGGCGCCGTCTTTTCCGTGAAATAACGGAACTCGGCTGCACGGTCCAAGCACTGGAGATGATATCTGATTTCATATCCGCTCGATCTGTTGCGCTGCACTAGCCTGGTGCAGCAAAAACCTAATGTTTTCGCTTGTTTAACTCCCCTAAGAAGAGTACTGTCCTGCCTTCTTTATATTGTGGGGAGTGGGATTCGAAGACAGTGAGCTCAACCGGATCGTACATCGTGTTAGCCAGAAAATGGCGTCCAGGGCAGTTTTCGGACATCGTGGGTCAAAGCCACATTGTTCGAACGCTGATGAACGCCATTCGCGCTCAACGAATTCATCAAGCCTATCTCTTCACGGGTTCACGAGGCATTGGCAAAACTTCGATTGCTCGCATTTACGCGAAGGTGATTCGCTGCGAACAAACCCAGATGATCACCGATGCTCGCGGTGAGTGGCTAAAATCCTGCGATCAGTGCGCAAGCTGCAAGGAAATCGCCGCAGGAACCAGCATCGATGTGATCGAAATCGACGGCGCCTCCAATAACGGCGTCGAAGCGGTTCGCGAAATCCGCGAAAACGCCAAATACCTTCCCGCAACCGGTAGCCGCAAAATCTACATCATCGACGAAGTTCATATGCTCACGACCGCGGCATTCAACGCGCTTTTAAAAACGCTTGAAGAGCCGCCCGCTCACGTCATCTTTATTTTCGCGACGACCGAGCCTCATAAGATTCCGGCAACGATCCTATCTCGTTGCCAACGTTTTGATTATCGGCGCGTCACGCTTGCGCAGATCCAACAACGCCTTGCCGAAGTCACGCAAGCCGAAGGCGTCGCCGCCGAGCCTGCCGCTCTTGCGCTGATCGCGCGCGCGGCGGAGGGAAGCATGCGCGACTCGCTTTCGCTTCTCGATCAGGTCATCGCTTTTTCCGGAAATCAAATCAGCGCTTCGTCCGTCCGCGACAGCATCGGCCTTGTCGAAGGCCAGACGCTTCTTGGAATTTTGGATGGCATCTTCAAGCGTAAGCCTTTAGATGCTCTCTCGCTTGTTGATCAGGCTTACACTCGCGGGCACGATCTGCGCGTGCTGACTCGGAGCCTGATCGAGTTTCTTCATGCCGCGATTTTGGCGAAAGTCGGCGCTGAGAACTCCGGATCTCTTGAGCTTTCCTCT
Organism: uncultured Bacteriovoracaceae bacterium; assembly: GCA_964496965.1. GTDB lineage: Bacteria > Bdellovibrionota > UBA1018 > UBA1018 > UBA1018 > CAZCBS01. Next base: position 13,258 of record CAZCBS010000031.1, on the reverse strand, counting down.
GAAGAGTGGAGCGAGCTGGTTTCCATCGCTTCGCATCGCGAGCTCGAGGAAATCGAGATGATTTTCCAAGTCATGCACCACGGCTTGGAATGGATCGCTCGCTCTCCACAGCCTAAGATCGTTCTCGATGTCCTGGTCGTGAAATGCGCAACGGCTGAAACGCTGATGTTCGCGGACTCCCCGACGAGCGCTCCTCCACAAACAGGCTCGCCTCCAGCGCCGCCCAGTGCGAAACCAGAGGCCCGTCCAGAGACCCGTAATATCACTCGTCTCGCGACGAGCAGTCCTTCCACCGTAACCTCAACCGGAGCTTCAACTGGCACGGCTTCGATCACCGCACCCTTAGCAGCCGCACCTGTCGCTCCCGCACCCAAGACTCCTGTCGTCGCCGCAAGTCCAGCCGCTCCTATGAGTGGGCCCGCCAACGGAGTGATCAGCTGGGAAGGATTTATTGAAACGGTTCGCAAACCGCGGCCTCTTCTTGCATCGATTCTTGAGCACGGAAGCTGCGTTGCGCTTCCAAGCGCTAGCAACGAGCAAATGCTTCAGATCGCCTATCAGCCTAAAGACAGTTATTTCCGCGATCAGCTTCAATCTCGCGTCTATAATGAGCAGCTTTTAGCGCTGACCAAAGAGTTCTTTGGAAAAACGACGCGCGTGCAGCTTGAAGTTCGCGAAGCAGGTGAAAGCCTTGCGGAGAAAAAACGTCGCGAGCTCGAAGAAAAACAAAAAAGCGCGCGCGAAAACGCTAGGAATCATCCCACCATTCTGGAAGCCAAGGCCCTTTTCGGAGGGGAATTGGGCCCCATCGAGCTTTCAGAGTCCTTGCTCGCCGAACAAGAGGCGAAGGAGTAAACCATGGCGAACTTTCAATCCTCCCCTTCAACTCCTCAAATGGGCAATGCCGGCCGCGATCCGGTCTCTCGTTTGATTTACGAGCTTTCGAAGCTTCCAGGCATTGGCGAAAAAACCGCCACTCGACTCGCATATTACATTCTTCGCCAAGACGAAGGCTATTCACGCAGTCTGGCTGATGCCTTGATGAGCGCCAAACAGAAAATCGTGCTTTGCCAAGAGTGCTTCACATTTACGGACATCACTCCTTGTCGCATTTGCGCCAGTGCAAACCGCGATCACTCGCTCGTTTGCGTAGTGGAGCGCCCATCAGATGTTTTCTCGATCGAGCAAACCGGAAGCTTCCGCGGGGTCTATCACGTTCTTCATGGAGCGCTTTCACCTCTCGATGGCGTCGGACCGGATGATTTGAAAATCCGCGAGCTCATTCAACGGCTTTCGCGCCCGGCAACCGCTGAGAGATCGGCGATTCAAGAGTTGATTTTAGCCACCAATCCTAGTGTCGAGGGCGAAGCGACTTCGCTCTACATCGCTCGCCTCGTGAAGCCGAGCGGAATTCGCGTCACGCAACTTGCTCACGGAATTCCCGTGGGCGGGATGATCGAGTACACCGATCGACAAACGATTGGAAAAGCGCTCGAGAACCGCATGGAGGTCGGGTGAGCTTAATTAATTACGTCACCAAGGTGGCGCACTGTAAAATCATTTACTACGGTCCCGGATTGTCCGGAAAGACGACGAACATCCAATACGTGTACGAACACACGCAGCAAGAACAGCGCGGAAAACTAGTCACGCTCAGCACCGAAAACGAGCGAACTTTGTTTTTCGATTTTCTTCCGCTCGCCGTGGGCGATGTTCGCGGATATACTACCCGGTTTCATCTTTATTCGATTCCGGGACAAACTTTTTACGAGATTTCTCGTCAGTTCATCTTCAAAGGCGTGGATGGCGTTGTTTTTGTCGCCGACAGCCAAGCGGAGAGAATGGACGCGAATATCGAGAGCTTTGAGTCGTTGGAGCGAAGCCTCGATAAACAGGGATACGACTTGAGCAAACTTCCGTTGATTTATCAGTACAACAAGCGGGACATGTCGGACATCGTGAGCATTCAAGAATTGGAAGCCACTCTCAATCCGATGCACAAACCGTATTTTGAAGCAGTAGCGAATCGTGGCGTGGGCGTCATGGAGACGCTTCAGGCCATCAGCCAAGCAGTTATTCGCGAATTGAAAGGCTGAACTTTTGCTTGCCGGGGGGCAAGCATCTCCGCGATGTGGAAACGGAGCAGCCGGTTTATTTGTTAATCAGGGGGGAGTAACAATGAATAAGGAAAAGCTGAAAAAATTCAAAAAATTGTTCGAAGCTCAACGCAAAGGCGTTCTTTTCAACGACCGCGTGGTGCGCGAAGACTTCAGCGTCTGCGAAGACGATCGCTACGATGAAGTCGACCAAGCAACGACAGACATTGAACAAGCCATGAGGATGCGCCTTCGCAACCGCGAATCGCTTTACCTGAAAAAGGTCGACGAAGCTCTCGAGCGAATCGAGGCAGGTACCTTTGGCGAGTGCGAAGAATGCGGCGAAGATATCGAATTGCGCCGCCTCGAGGCTCGTCCTACGGCAACCCTTTGCGTTTCTTGCAAAGAAGAACAGGAACGCAAGGAAGTCCTCACCGCTTCTGGCCGCGAGTCCAAGAGCTTGGGCGAGACTTTCTCTCGCCGTTACGCTTAAGCCTAAGTCGGAATTTCCATTCCAGTGAAATCGCTGAGTTAGGTTATGACACAGGGAGGGTGCTTTTTTGACCCTCCCTTTTTTACACCCTATTCATTTTGGCCCCAATGATTTCAAGGCCCTGGGTGACATTCTGACCCCTGATGCGGCGCTCTTTTCAGGGTTTTCTCCACTCAAGTATTCGCGATTTTTTAAATTTCCGCAGAATAATTGGATTTTTTCATCCTGATGCCGCACTGGCACAATGCTAGCACTACCATGATCCCGGAGGCAGTGAGGGAATCCCCCCTTACTCAATAGAAGGCAAGACCAAAAGGAGGCCGGTTATGATTTTCACCACTAACTTTGCTGGCTACTCTCAGATGACGATCGCAGCAGCAGCGGCAACAGCAACCGCGGCGGCATTCGCAGCGATCGCATGCGCTTTCTACTCCGCACGCGCATTCCACCGCTTGCAAAGAGTAGCAGCAAAATAAAGCTGACGATCTTACGATTAAGCAACGGTTAAATAGTAAATAAGTCGAATTTCTCTCCAATGGATTGGAACGCCACAAGGACTGGTGCGCGAGGAGATCGGCTCACCCAAGAAAGATGCGTGTGTTATGGACTCGATTACTTTAGCGAAATTTAAAAATATGTTCGAAGAGCAAAAATTGCGCCTTGTGAATTCCTTTGAGATGGCAAGCGAAAGCTTCGCTCTCAGCCAGGACGAGAAATACGACGAAGCTGACTTGAGCTCGCATGAGCTGGAAAGCTCGATGCGTATGCGGCTCAAAAACCGCGAAGCTCTCTATCTCAAGAAAATCAACGAAGCGATTCGCCGAATTTCCGAAGGATGTTTCGGCGAATGCGAAGAGTGCGGCGATGAAATCGAGCTTCGCCGGCTTGAAGTGCGCCCAACCGCGACTCATTGCTTAGGCTGCAAAGAGGAGCAAGAGCGCCGCGAACAAATTCATATCGACGGTCACAAGCACAAGAGCATGGGCACCAAGCTCAGACTCGCTTGATTGAAATCGGGATCTCTTACGATTGATACGGCTTAGGTCGGAATAGCTAGGATGGCGCCGCCATTAGGCGAGTATCCGACCTCACAAGGAAGTGTAGTAAGCAGTACCTATGGATGGGGGAGAGAGCGTTCTCCTAGGGCAATCCGATTCAATCACGATCTCCGTCGGATTTGTCAGGAATGAGCTCTCACGTTGGAAGGGCGGACATGGAGTCCGCCCTTCTGCTTTTTATAGCTTAGCTTCAAAAACAAATGGGGACTCACTCTCTCGAGCAAGTCCCCACACTAGCCTATTCCCTGGCCTCGGTCGAAAAACCTAGTTTTCAACCGATGTCATTCCGTCGAGCACTTAGTCAACGGCAAGTGGACACGATCATTAGAATCGAGCGTTCATCGCTTTAAGAACGTTGATTCGACCGCCAGTGATGGTCTTTCCTTTCAAGCTTGGAACGACATCAGCAGTCGCCATGAGCGCTTGCTTGACTTGTCGATAGTTCCAGGTTGGATTTTTAGCCCAAATCAGCGCCGCTGCACCCGCGACATGCGGACATGCCATGGAAGTTCCAGACAGCATTGCGTACTTGTCGCCAGGAATCGTGCTGTAAACGTTTACGCCAGGAGCTCCGACATGAACGGTTTTTGCGCCGAAGTTGGAGAAATTCGCCAAACTGTCGTTGGAGTCCGTTGCGGCAACTGCAATGATATTATCATTGGTGAACGCAGCCGGATAGTTTGCTTGGCTTGGGATATCATTGTTTCCGGATTCATTGCCCGCAGCGGCAACAAAGAGGACATTCGCGGCGCGCGCACGCTCGATTGCGTCACCCAGCGCCTTGTTGTCATTATCGGCTTTTCCACCCCAGCTGTTACTGAGAACTCTTGCGCCATGAGCAATCGCGTAGTCGATCGCGCGTACCGCATCCGCTGTCGTCCCGCTACCTTGTCCGGTGAGGAACTTCAACGCCATGATAGAGACGCGTTGATTAACGCCAGAGACGCCGACTCCGTTTCCGCCAACGGCACCAATCGTTCCAGACGTGTGCGTACCGTGCTTGTTGTCGTCATAAGGAAGTCCATCGTTGTGAACAAAGTCATAACCAACGATGTCTTGCTTGTCCGACGGTCTCGGATTGCGCCACATATTGAAAGAGAGATCCTTGTGGTTGTAATCCGCGCCAGTGTCGATGACAGCGACAACGAAGTTCTTACTGCCTCTGAAAGTCTTCCAAGCAGTCGTAGCGCCAATTTTTGCGACGCCATAGGCTTGAGCGAGATCCGGGTCAGCGACCGGAGGATTAATTTCTGCTGGAGCAGGCTGGAGTGTCGGCTTCGGACCTAATTGAGCTCCGCAGCCCGGAGGATAATCGATTCCTGGAAATACGCATGCCACTGGCGCCATTGCCAGCTCATGGTAACCTGCTTCGTTGCTTCCTTCGAAAATCGGATAAGCGCGAAGAATGTAATTTGGCTGAGCGTATTCAACCGCATCATTCTTTTGAAGCTCAGCGATTGCATCTTCCACTTTAACGTTGTCGGCCAAAACGAGACGCTCAATGCCTCGCATAACGCCAGCGAAACGCTTCACTTGGCGGACTCCGGTGGCTTCGTACATTTGATTCATGAATGCGCGAGTGCGAACCGCTTGATCCTTGTACTTCACAATGACTTCACCTGGCTGATACTCGGCAGCATTGGCGACATCGACATTGCAGATCATCAAAGATGCGGTGAGCGCCGTGAGCGCTGCTACGAACCGTGTTTCCCTGGCTCCTAAAACCTTCCTAGACATAGTCACTTCCCCCCAGTTAATTTCCTTGTTCGTCGCAGCAAATGAAACAAAGTGACGTAATTGCTCATTCTCTGCCTTGAACTTTTGATTCAACGAGTGTACCGAGCAGCTGAAATTTTGCAAATTTCGAGACCGTATTTATTTTTTATGCGGGGGCTTGTTTTTTTGCGCGGGTGCTCTATTGTTTTGTTCCATTTTCAAAAGAAAATATAAGGTCCTTATATAAAAGCAAAAACCCCGGAAGGATCTCATCCCTCCAGGGTTTTGCTCGCTCTTGCTAGGAGAGCTTTTTAGAGCTCGTGCTCTTGCTGACGGCGCATATACGTTGGAATGTCGTATTCATCATCCGTCAAATTGGTGATTCCGAGACGCTGCGCAATTGCGCGAGCGCGCGCGAGCTCCGCGCCTTCCGCTTCGGTTGTCACGCCGTTGGTCATTTGGTTCATGGATGCCATCGACGAAAGACTCGATGCTTTAGGAGCCTCGACTTCTTCTAATTGCACTTGTGGCTCGATTTCTGGTTCAGGTTGAGCGACAGGAGCGGCTTTGAACCCCGCTGCCGCGGCTGCTGCAGCAAGCATTGCGGCATTAGGCTGCGGAGGTGCCACAGACTTTGCCGGCGCTGGCGTCACTGGTGCAGCCGCTTGAACTTGAGGAGCTGGGGCAGCAGCGGCTTGAGGTTGAGCGACTTGCGAATTGATGTGCGCTGCAGCCTGAGCTTGAATCGCAGCCAGAGCTTGCGGCGTCATCTGAGATGCAAGCTGTTGAGCTTGAATCAAAGTATCTGGGCGTTGCACGCCAAGCTCTATCGCTGCGCCACCGAGCCCGGTCGCGATGACGGTGACCTTGACGGAGTCTTTCAGGCTCTCATCAATGACGGTACCGAAGATGATTTCGGCGTCTTCGTGAGCAGCTTCCATGATAAGCGTCGTTGCTTCGTTGACTTCATTGATCTTGAGGTTCGATCCGCCGGTGATGTTGATGATGATGCCGGTAGCGCCATCGATCGAGATGTCTTCGAGAAGCGGACTGGAGATCGCGTTCGTAGCGGCTTCGACAGCGCGATGCTCGCCTTCGCCGTAACCGATGCCCATGAGAGCCAATCCCTTGTTCGCCATGATGGTGCGAACATCGGCGAAGTCGCTGTTGATGAGACCGGTGTGATTAATGAGATCAGAGATACCTTGAACGGCATTCAAGAGGACTTCATCAGCTTTCTTGAACGCATCGATCATCGACAGCGTCGCGCCAGCCAAAGCCAAGAGGCGTTGGTTAGGGATCATGATCAAAGAGTCGACGTTTTCGCGCAACCAGCTGATGCCCTGTTGAGCGTGCTTCATGCGCTTCTTGCCTTCGAACATGAAAGGCTTCGTCACGACGCCGACGGTGAGAGCGCCCACTTCTTTAGCGATCTTGGCGAAAACAGGCGCAGCTCCGGTTCCGGTGCCACCGCCCATGCCGGCAGTGATGAACACCATATCCGCTCCGGAAAGGATTTCCGAAATTTTCGCATAATCCTCAAGCGCGGCTTTCCGACCCACTTCTGGATTCGCTCCAGCTCCGAGCCCCTTCGTCAGCTCTTGGCCGATCGCAAGCTTGGTGCCGGCCAGAGACGCATCGAGTGCCTGACGGTCGGTGTTTGCCGTGATGAATTCTACTCCGCTGAGGCCCATCTTGATCATGGTGTTGACGGCGTTGCATCCCGAACCGCCGACGCCCACGACTTTGATTTTCGCTCCGTGACTCACTGCTTGATCGATTTCGAACATAAGGAAGAAATTCCTTTTCTTTTATGTATGGGACCCTCACCTCTCAGATCAGGCCCCGTTGTACTTAGACCCGCGCGTTTCCGTCACGGGACACCCAAAAATTAAAACAAATCCTTGATCCAAGAGCGCATCGAGCCCCTGACCTTGTCGTAAATATTCTTTTCGCGAATGGGGAACCGGCTCTTTTGCATGTTCTTTGCGCCATACTGAAGCAGCCCAACGCCCGTCGCGAACTTCGGCGAATTGACGACATCGCGAAGCCCGCCAATTCCGAGAGGAAGTCCTCGCTTGACCGGCATTTCGAAAACGAATTCGGCAAGCTCAGGCATTCCCTCAAGCAACGTCGCGCCACCCGTGATCACGACTCCCCCGGAAAGAACGTCTTGATAGCCGGACTTCATCACTTCACGTTGAATCAGGGAGAAAATCTCCTCGACTCGCGGTTCGATGATTTCCGCAAGAAGCCTGCGCGAAACAACTCGAGATTTACGTCCGCCAACGCCCGCAACTTCGATCGTCTCGTCAGGTTTGACGAGCGCGGCCATCGCGCAGCCATGGCGAATCTTGATCTTCTCCGCTTCGTTATGCGGGCTCCGAAGACCGACCGAGATATCATTAGTAATGTGATTTCCGCCGATCGCGAGAACGCCGGTGTGAACAATCGCGCCGTCTTTGAAGATCGCGATATCACTCGTTCCGCCGCCGATATCGACCAGGATCACGCCGAGCTCTTTCTCGTCCTGGGTCAAAACCGCTTCGCTCGAAGCGATCGGCTCAAGGCAGATTTCCGCGACATTTAAGCCTGCTTTATTCGCGCACTTGATGATGTTTTGCGCGGAAGAGACCGCCCCTGTCACGATGTGAACTTTCGACTCAAGGCGAACGCCGCTCATTCCAATCGGATCGCGAATGCCGTCTTGGCCGTTAATCATGTATTCTTGGGGAATAATATGAATCACTTCGCGGTCCAGAGGGATCGCGACAGCCTTCGCGGCGTCGATCACGCGTTGGACATCTTGTTCGGTGATCTCTTTGTCTTTCACCGCCACAATGCCAGTTGAGTTGAAAGATTTGATATGGCCGCCCGCGATCCCGGTATACACGGTGGAGATCTCGACGCCAGCCATGAGCTCGGCTTCTTCAACTGCCTTAGTGATGCTTTCCACTGTCGTATCGATATTGATGACGACGCCTTTTCTCAATCCGCTCGAAGGCGCAGTACCAATCCCAACGATGTCGATTGTCTGTTCTCCGCCGGGGCCTGCTTCGCCCACCTCTCCTACGATACAACAGATTTTAGTCGTGCCGATGTCTAGGCCGACAATGAAATTTTTCTGATTCGATGACGCTTTCGAGTCCCTTTTGGACATTCTCGGATCCCTCCCATGGGATGCGGCGTAGACTGCAAAATTTGCCTACTCTATAGGAGTTTAAGAACCGTGAGCGGTCCTGACAACTATTTTCTTTCCGGAATCAGCCCAAATTTGATGAGCGACCATCGAATGCTGGCTTAAATAACGTAAAACCCCGCTCAAACGCTTAAACTGAACTTCGAAAACGGCGTCTCGCGGATCTTTGCCAAGCTCCACGAGAGTTCGAGCCTTCACCGCGCCGACCGAATAAGTGACCCAGGCACGATAACCTCGCTCCTCATCCCAGCTTAATGCGGAAAGGCGCGCGTTTTCGCGCAGCTCCGAGCTCTCCCAAAGAGCAAGCAACTCGAGGGTTTGACGAACGCGGGTCGAATCGCTTTCAGCGATTCCGCTCAGCATCGGAAGATTGGATCGCGCCAAAACATTGACGCGCCCAAAAACCTTTCCATCTGAATCCACGTACGCCAGGCTTCCTGACTTTTGCTGAATCAGGGCTTGAGGCTCCCTAAAAACCACGGAGATCGAAAGAGTTTGAGGAAAGCGCTTAATCAGGCTGACTTGCCGAATCCATGGGTGCGTCAAAACACGCTTTTCAACTGTCTTTAAATCGAGATCAAATAAATTCACTTTCCCAACCGGAACCGCGGCCAGATCGGAGATCGCTTGCGAGCTGACCGGCGCGTTTTCAGGCTGATCCCCGATTTCGACAACTTGCACAAGAAACAACGGTGAGCGGATCGCGAAGCCCACTCCGGCAGCGATACAAAGAAGCGCCGCAAAGGAAAAAGCGAGGACGGTGAATTTGCGCAATGAAGTGGATCTCATATTTGGCGTGTCGGCCTCTTTCTTTTAGGGTACATCTTTATTTGGAATTAAACAAAAGATAGCTAAGACATTAGGAGCTCTAGATGCGAAGTTCTCGACTTGCAGTAGGGATTATAGGAATTCTATTGAGCGGTCTTGCAGTAACAGGCTGCGCGGGTAAACAAACCAAAACACCAGAAACCTCAGGTCAAGCCCCGGGCGGCGTTCCGCTCATTGGCACCTTCAAGGTCCATCCTTTTGTCTTGGATAACGGCCTCAGGTTATTGGTCGTGGAAGACCACTCTTCCCCTACATTGGCGTATCAAACCTGGTTTCGCGTCGGCTCCCGCGACGAAGTGCCGAACTACACGGGGCTTGCCCATCTTTTCGAGCATATGATGTTCAAAGGAACGAAGGCGTATCCCGAAGGCCAGTATGAGCATATTCTCGAGCAAGCGGGCGCCGAAGGCTTAAACGCTTTCACCAGCCAAGATTACACGGCTTATATTCAAGAAATCCCAAGCAGTCAGCTTGAGCTTCTCGCGCGACTTGAGTCTGATCGCATGCTCAATCTGGTTGTCGACGAACAATCGTTTCGAACCGAGCTAGGCGTAGTTCAAAATGAACGTCGCTTCAGAAACGAGAACAATCCCGACGGAATGATCGAGCAGGAATTGTACGGATTGGCCTTCAAAAACCATCCCTACCACTGGCCAGTCGTCGGATATCAAGAAGACCTGGATCGAATGTCGGCCGAGAATGCGCGCGAATTCTATCAGAACTACTATAACCCGTCTCATGCCACGATCATCATGGTAGGAGATGTGACCCCGGACCATGCGTTAAAGGTCGTCAAGAAATACTACGGTAGCCTCCCAGCCAAGGCTGCGCCTGCGCACACGATCGAGCCCGAGCCTGCGGCGAAAGAAACCCGTCGCAAGACGCTCAGCTTGAACATCCAAGTTCAAAAACTTTGGATCGCTTACCGAGTTCCCCACCTCGTTCATCCCGAGGCACCTCAGCTTGAAGTCTTAGCCACGGTTTTGGCAGGCGGTAAAAGCAGCCGCCTTCATCGCGCCCTTGTCGAAACCGGGATTGCAAGCTCAGTTGAAGCCTCCAACCCTGGCAGCGAAGATCCGTCGATTTTCACGATCGTGGTCAATCTTCAGAAAGGCAAGAAGGCCGCGCAGGCCGAGGCCGTCGTTAATCGCGAGATTCAACGCCTGTTTCGCGAGCCGATTCCAACTCGCGAGATGGAGCGCGCCCAAAATCGCTTGAGCTTTGAATTCTACAACGGTCTGTCGACGAGTTATGAAAAAGCTCGATTCTTGGGCTATTTCGAAGCCACGGCAAAAGACTTCCAAAAAGGCATCGAGTTCCGCAAGCAAGTCTCGGCGGTCACTCCTGCTGAAATGCAGCAAGCCGTTAAGAAGTATTTTGTTCCCGAGAATCGCACCATCATCACGGCCCTTCCTAAAAACACCGCCAAGGCAAAGTGAGGAATCTACCGATGAAACGCGCTTATAATAAAATGAACGCTCTCAAGCTAGCAGCCGCAGTCCTCTCTCTTTTCGGTGCATCCATTTCTCAAGCGATGGATGTTTCCTTTGAGGAAGATCACAGCCTTCCGGTCGTCCAGGTCAATCTGGCCGTCAAAGCGGGCTCTGTCACGGATCCCGCCGGACAATCCGGAATCACCAACTTCATGGGCGAAATGCTTCTGCGTGGAACTCGCTCCAAGACCAAGGAGCAAATCGATCTCGCCTTGGATCAAATGGGCGCCAAGCTCGCTGTGGAGACCCGATCGGAATCGATCATCTTCCGCGGCGCTGTTCTTGCTTCGCAGCTCGATAAGTTTCTCGCTCTCGTGACGGAAATCGTCACGCAGCCAAGTTTTCCGGAGACCGAGATCCGCAAGCTCAAAGCAGAGAATGTTTCAGAGCTTCTCGAGGAGCTGGGCGAAGACTCGGCGCTTGAGTCCCGGAACTTCCAAGAATTTCTTTTCGAAGGCCATCCATACGGAAAGCCTGTGAACGGAAAGATCAAGGATGTCGAAGCATTTACTCGTGCCAAAGCCATGGCCCAATACACGCGCTTTGTTCACGACAAAAATCTTCTCGTCGTCAGCTCAGGCGACACGACCCAAGATATCATCAAGAAGTGGGCTGACGGGATCGCCGAAAAGCTTCCTTCCGGAAACAAACCAGTCGTTGCGTCCGTCAGCGCTCCAAAGAATGCTGATCATCGCCGCATGATGATCGTCGACAAGCCGGATCGCACTCAGACTCAAATGAGCGCCGGTCAAATCGGCGTGAAGATGACCGACACGGATTTCTTTCCGCTCTACGTTGGCAATTTCGTTTTGGGCGGCCCGACTTTTTCGTCTCGTCTCATGCACGAAATCCGCGTCAAGCGCGGATGGAGCTATGGCGCGAACAGCGGATTTCGATTTGGACAGGAGCCTCGCTACTGGAGAGCGCATCTTTTCCCAGCATCGAAAGATTCGGCCCCAGCTCTTGCCGAGACTTTGCATTTGATCGATGAGCTCAAAAAGTCCGGCATCACGGCGGATGAGTTCGCATTCGCTCAATCCAGCATCGTCAATAAATCTGGCTTTATGTACAACACGCCGGCAAAGCGTGTTGAGAACGCGATCCTCGAAAAGACGTTGAATCTTCCGACCGGCTTCATGAAGAGCTATGGCCCGGAAGTCGCCAAGGTCACTCGAAACGAGGTCAACTCGGCAATGTCGAAGTATCTCAAGCCCGAGCAATTGGCGATCACGGTCGTCGGCACCGCAAGCGAGCTGAAAGAGGCTCTCGCGAAAGCGGCAGGGATTCCAGCCGATCAAGTCGTCGTCAAGCCTTACGCGAAGGAATAGTCATCATACCCAGTGATGTGCGTCGGATGCTAAAAACGTCCGACGTACATCACTTCTTCTTCAAGCGCGATTCCAAGCTTTTCTTGGGCCTTTGATTTAGCCAGCTCAATCAACGCGCGAACATCCGAAGCTTTTGCCCGATCCAAGTTAATAATGAAATTGCTGTGTTTCACGGCAAACTGCGCGTCACCGATTCGATACCCACGCAATCCAAGCTGATCCACGACCTGCCAGGCAGAGAGTCCTGATGCTTTTGGGTTTTTAAAAACACTTCCGCAAGATGGATAGTCGATCGGTTGAGTGGATTTGCGTCTTGTCAGTGTTTCGTCGATTTTAGTTTTTACTTTCACAGGCTCTTCAGCGCGTAGCTGCCACTCGGCCTGCCATACTACGCAGCCAGAGGGCAAAAAGAGATTTTTTCTGTACTGATATTTAAGCTCAGTTCCAAAGAATTTTTTTCGAGTGCCTGCGCCCTCGCCACTGAGTGGAATGATTTCGACCGATCGCAGCGCATCTTTGGCTTCGCCCAGATGCGTACCGGCATTCATCACCACCACGCCGCCGATAGAACCGGGAATGCCAGTGAGAAACTCAAGCCCGCCCCAGCCTTCTTGAGCACATCGTCTCAGAAGCGAAGAGACCGCGACACTTCCGCCAGTTTTAAGAATTTTCGCACCAGGAAGTGCAAGCTCATCTTCCCAAGAAATCTCTAAATTAACCCGACCCAGCTTAATCACTAAGCCATCAAATCCTTCGTCGGAGACCAAGATGTTCGAACCCGCACCCAAAACAAAATAAGGAATACCTGTCGCAGCAATCCCCTGTGCGAGCCACTTCAAGTCAGCTTCCGTTTTTGGAAACGCAAAAAGTCGCGCCGGTCCGCCGATGCGATAGTAGGTATATTTCGAGAGCGGCTCGTTTTCCAAAAGCTGCCCAGCAAAATCTTTTGCGTTTTCTAGAAACCAGTTCATGGGTGAATCAAGACTACTATAAATTTCAGCTAGTTACATTTTTCAACATTGCTATTGCTGATTAGGGCCCTAATCA
>CAZCBS010000030.1:15564-20584 GCA_964496965.1 uncultured Bacteriovoracaceae bacterium | reverse complement strand
ATGAATCGATCGAGAATCGCCAAGTCAAAGCGCGCCTCCGCGACCCATGCATCAAAGCTCGAATTATTGATAGCGATCGGCTGAACGGTGACATCTTGGGATTTGAGGCGATCCGAGAATTCATTCTCGCGCGAAGGCGAGGCCACCGTCACCGCGTAGCCTGCATCTTTGAGTGTGTCGATCATATTACCGACACGCCATCCTGCGGCGGAGCTTTCGGGCTCGGGCCAGACGGTAACGATGATCAGGGCTTTTTGACGCGGTGTCATGCTTGCGGTTTAGCGCGCGCGGCCCAGCAAAGTAAAGTGGGAAGTTGGGTGGCGTATCGGAATCAAAAATGCAAAAAAAGAGAAATGTCGCATGCACTCAGGCTTTTTTTCGCGGTCGATCTCGAGGAAAAAGTCCTGGCCGAAGTGGCGCGCCGAAGCCGTGAGATTCGTCAGGCGTTTGAAGCGGACCCGCATCTTCAAGACCGAAAGTGGGCCTGGATTTCGGACCAGAACTTTCATTTGACGGTGAAATTTCTCGGGGCGACTGACGAAGAGCGCGTTCCATGGATTGTCGAGACGGCGAAGCGCTGCCTTTCCGCTGTCTCATCGTTTGAAATCGAGATCGTGGGTGCTGGCGCGTTTCCGTATGTGCTTTGGCTGGATGTCAGAGATCCATCGTTAGGGCTTTCTCAAATCGTCTCGCAGCTCGAGCCAGCGCTGGAGCCGCTGGGCCTTGCACGCGAAGATCGCGCCTTCGTGCCGCATCTGACGATCGCGCGCCTCAAGCGCGGAAAACCCATTCGTGCCGAGCGAGATTTGAAATCCGAGTGGAAAGAGGGCTCCCTTGGAAAAAGCAGGATTCGAGAAGTCGTTCTCTACAAAAGCGAGACGCGTTCTACGGGAGCGGTGTATGAGCCGGTGGAGCGGATTCCTCTTCGCCTGCTTTAAAGATTTTAGGACCCATGGCGAATCCCGCCACCGCTCCGGCGATAAACATCACCATCGGATCGGCCATCGGTTTGCTTGGAGTTTGTGTGAAGAGGCGTCGTTGGCGCAAGAGCAGTCCTGTCATGAAGCCTGCGATTGAGACCGAAGCGATCACGACGCCTGGCTTGTCTTTCAAGATTCGACGCGCCTGATTTCCCCATTCGTTCAGAGTTTGCATGCCTTGTTTCAGAGTGTTCTCGGCCTCCCCAAAGATCTGGTCGATTTCGGGGGGCATGGAGGATTGCGATGGTTTGGGGTCTTGCTGCATGGCATTGCCCTTCTTTCAGGGCAAAGCCATGCAAAAAAGATGCTCTATGCCGCGGACGAGAGCTGCTGTTCCATGAATGAAACGAGATCTTCGATCTGCTCGAGAGTCATGAGGCGAGTTTCGCCGACGTTGTAGCGCGCCTGCAGAAGTTCGACGAAACGAGTCTCGGGGAACTTAGTCAGGTAGGGTCGATAGAGATTCATCAGCACGCGATTGAGCTGCTCACGCGAGCGTGCGGAAGTCTTTCCCTTAGACGGTTTCTCTGCGCCTTTCTCAGCAGCTTTTGCGGGGGGCTGAGTCGTTAGGCCGGGAGTTTCAGGATGTTCCTCCGCCGCTGGAGCGGTGGGCACGTGCTGACCCTTTGCGAATTTCTCGTAATCCTGAATGCTCCATTGGCGGAATCGATCGCGACTCTCGTTATATTCCGCCCAAACAGTAGGGGAGTCGTAGAGATAACGACCGACGCCGAAAAGCATCGCGGCGCGCTTCAGTGCATCGGAGTAGGCGGCCTTTGGGTCGTTTCCTTCGCCGACGTTTTCGCGCGAGACGCCTTTGAGCGTCATGCGGATTCGCACATAAATCGTATCGCCGACTCGTTCTTCGTTGATGACTTCAGTCGTCCAAGCGGGATCGACCATCTCGAGGCGATCTTGGACATCAGTGTGCTGCAGATAGAGCACGAGAAGCGCGCGCGTGCGATCTTTGCTGGTGCTCTGGACTTTAACGCCCAAGTTTTCCTTTGGAAAAGGCGCTTTGAGAATCCGCAAATCCTCACGCGTTAAGGACGAAGAGCTCTCCGGTGTCGCCACTTCTGCGATCTCCGGTTGCGATTTTTGGTTTTTGTTTTCTGCTTTGGCTTTCATGGTGGTCACCTTTCGGTCCCACGACCTGACCCGAGTTCGGAGTCACTGAGGGGGTGTTCCACCGAACCCAAACCAAGTCGTGGGCGAGCCTTGAGAATGCCCGAAATTCGGACTGCGTATCAAGTAAAATAGTTTAGTCGCTCGTTTGAGAAGGTCTGAGTTAACTTTACGAAATTTAAGAACTATTTTTAACGATTGAAAGCGGTTTAAGTGCAGATTTTCAGAATCAGTGAATCATTTGCGAGCGGCTTTTCTGAGATGATTTTTTTCGATCTGAAAACAAAATCGAAGTCTGTAGCTGCTCGCTTTGAAGCGTGACCGAGAATTAAAAATTCGATTTCATGACTTTCTTTGTTGAAATCAAAACGCGTTGCATGTACTTCAAAGTTCCTCGTCACAATAGTGAACGGTCTCTGCGTCTCCATCGTCTAGAGGCCTAGGACACTCCCCTTTCACGGGAGTAACCGGGGTTCGAATCCCCGTGGAGACGCCATTTAAAAAAGCCTTCGAACTTCGGTTCGAGGGCTTTTTTATTTTGATGCCTTGCGTGATTCGAAGACCGTTAATTGAATAGTTTATAAAATAGGATACTCTCGGACGAAAATGTCTCAAACAGAAGCCGAAAAAATCCATCAAGACATCCTTCGCAAAATGACCTTTGCGCAGAAATGGGAAACCGCGCGCGTGCTGTACGAAACCGCCTGGGAGCTCAAGGCGTGTGGCATTCGCATGAAAAACCCAAGCTGGCCCGAGGAACATGTCCAAGATGCCGTGAGGAAGATTTTTCTTTATGGCCACACTTGAAACGCTCAAATTATTCGTCGCGCCGCTCGAAATGCACCAGGTCGAGTACTTCGTAACAGGCTCAACAGCCTCTATGATCTACGGCGAGCCGCGACTCACTCTGGATATCGACCTTGTCATTCATCTCGCGAACGAGGACATCGACCGGTTTATTTCGATGTTTCCAGAAGATCGGTACTACTGTCCACCTTCGGAAGTCATCCAGGTCGAAAACCGGCGAGACATTCACGGACATTTCAACCTGATTCATCCGGAAAGCGGGCTTAAAGCCGATATCTATCCCTCGTCCAAAGATCCGCTGCATGCTTGGGCTTTCAAAAATCGTCGTCGTGTCACAATTGGAGATATCGAAATCTGGCTTGCTCCTCCTGAGTACGTCATCATCCGAAAGCTCGAGTATTTCCGTGAAGGCGGCTCGCAGAAACATTTGGAAGATATTGCCAAGATGCTTCCTCAAGTGAAAAACGATCTGGACAAAGCTTTTCTTGAAGGCGAGATCCAAAGACGCGGCCTTACCCAAAGTTGGGAGCAAGCCAAAGGCCGTGACCGTTCAAGTACAGAATAGTACGCCCAGTTAGGGGGCTTTTGTTTTAGTAGGTTGCTTATGATGCTTCAGGTAGATCCTTCAAATTTCCAGCTCAGTGAAGATTCCGCAAAGCTGTTGGAATCCGCCATAGCATCAAACCTTGAAATGACTCCGGAAGAGCGCATCGAAGCCCATGAGAATGCGCGCCAGCTGATGATGGATCTTCAAGAGGCGGGAAAGGTGCTGCGTGCAGCAGAGTCTCAAGGCACTCCTTGAGCGACTTCTCGCTCATCACATCGACTTCGTCTTGATTGGCGGATTTGCAGCTGCTGTTCATGGCTCGACTTTAGTCACGCAGGATCTCGATATCTGCATTGCGATTACCGAAGGCGAGGTCGCAAAACTTCGTGATTTCGATTGATGATTTGATCCGTGTCAAGGAAGTGATGAATCGACCGAAGGATCAACAGGCGGTGCAGGAGCTGAAGCTGATTCGGGAGAAGTCGAAAACCTGAGCTTAGCTTTTCGATCAAAAACCGATCGCACGTAAAAAACGAACCACGCAGTTAGGTGGAGATGCGGTATCGGAACGAGTCGCAAGAGTTTTCTGGTGCCGTCTCTCTCGGTTCTTCTGGAGTAAATTATTCAGAAGATTGGATTGCTCCTGCCAATGTGGACGAGTAAGAACGTTTTGAGCAAGCCAGGCTTGGTTGACGCGAGGACTATCCATGATTTTCGCCATCCATTCAGGATGATCTTTCCATTTAGGATGGGCGAGAATGTACTCCGCAATGGCTGCATCTGCAGTACCTTTTTCTAGTAGTTTCTCAATCAGCTTCTCAGTGCGCTCAGGATGATTGTCCCATTCAGGTTGGGTGAGAAGATACTGCACAATGGCTGCGTCCGCGGTGCCTTTTTCAATTAGCTTCTCTACAAGCTCGGGATATTCGCGCCAATGCGGGCGGGTAAGAACAGTTTGAACAACAGTTTGAACAACCCAATTTTGATTCATGTGAGGATTGTCGATGATTTTCTCAAGCCATTCGGGATGGTTTTTCCACTCAGGCTGAGTGAGGATGTACTGCGCAATAGCCCTATGTCCGATACCTTTCTGAAGCAGCTTCTCAATGAACTCGGGATGCTCGCGCCAGTGAGGAAGGGTAAGAACATTTTGAACAAGCCAATTTTTGTCGATGCGCGGATTGTCGATGATTTTTTCTAACCATTCGGGATGATGTTTCCACTCAGGCTGAGTGAGGATGTACTGTGCAATGGCCCCATCTACAGTACCTTTCTGAAGCAGCTTCTCAACGAGCTCGGGATGTTCGCGCCAGTGAGGAAGAGTAAGAACATTTTGGACAAGCCAGCCTAGATTCGTGCGAGGATTGTCGATGATTTTTTCTAACCATTCGGGATGATGTTTCCATTCAGGCTGAGTGAGGATGTACTGTGCAATGGCCCCATCTACAGTACCTTTCTGAAGCAGCTTCTCAACGAGCTCGGGATGTTCGCGCCAGTGAGGAAGAGTAAGAACATTTTGGACAAGCCAGCCTAGATTCGTGCGAGGATTGTCGATGATTTT
>CAZCBS010000030.1:0-15464 GCA_964496965.1 uncultured Bacteriovoracaceae bacterium | reverse complement strand
GAGGATTGTCGATGATTTTCTCAAGCCATTCGGGATGGTTTTTCCACTCAGGCTGAGTGAGGATGTACTGTGCAATGGCCCCATCTGCAGTACCTTTCTGGAGCAGCTTTTCAATGAACTCGGGATGCTCGCGCCAGTGTGGGAGCGCAAGAACGTTTTGAACAACCCAGGCTTGGTTCATGCGAGGGTTATGGAGGACTCTTTCCATAAGTTCAGGATGAGTTCGCCACTCTGGATTCATTAAACAAGCGATGAGTTCAGGATCGCGAGCACCGCCGCCAAAGTAGGCGTCGAATAGATCTTTGTATTCAGAGTTGGCACTCATTGGGAGATTAAACCAAACACCCAGGATTTGAGAATTGGGTTGCGCTTTCTTCACTTCGTCGCGAGCAATCTCCGCGATCTTTCTTTGCCTGTCCGGATCGAGTTGCCGCAGTTGGTGGGAGATGCGCCGTTTGAGCTTCTCTATTATTCCCCAGTCCGAAAACGAAAACTGCGTGTTGTCGGCTAACATTTCTACATATTCGAGAGGTCCGATATTTAAGCTTTCCGGAATGACCCGGATAGCTTTTTTGTTATTGATGATGACGAAATCACGTGATCGGAAAAAATCCACGCCCTCTCTTGCGTTCGGATCGAGATGAAACCGGATTGTAAGGCCGGTGCCTCGCGCTCCCTCTCTTCCAATACGGGTATAAAATCCGTTCCCGTGGACCGCTGCTTCACCTGATACGCCTTTGCGCGAGATCAAGACGTTGGGATCTCCCGTATGAGCGCGAGTGATGCTCTCATAAGCAAGAAAGTTATTTGTTTCGTGCGCAACGATATCTAAGCCAAGTTCTTTGGCGGTTTTACCAGAGCCTTGCCCAAAAGCCTGCGTTTTTAATGGTTCTTTGTTTAACCACCAAGCGAGCGATCCCTGCGTATTGGTGTTATTTTCGATAGCGATCAGTTTCTGTCTTAGCCCAAGCTTATTCAGGGTATCGATTGCATACTCGACGCTGACAGCGTTCTGAATGAGCTTTCGTCCGTTATCTTTGGCGAGAAGCCAGTGTCGAACATAAGAGTTGCGCATCTCTGGGCCATGAGGTTGAAACGCGTCGATGATTTCTTTGATCTTAGCCAGATCTTCGGATCTGAGCTCGAGCTCATATTGAAAGGCTTTCGTAAGGTATCGAACGACGGAAAGAATCGGCGGATTACGCCCTGATCTCGCGAAAGATGTCGTGCCATGGAGCGGGGAGAAGTAGTAATGAAGCTTTCCTTCTCGGACGTCTTTTAGAAAAAATGGATCGTGAGATTCCCAGTCTCTCAGATCGCGTACCACGCTTTCTCCTGCGGGAGGTTTTGTGATTTCGATCATCCCTGTCGAATTGGAATCGGTGTGCTGATTCAAAAAGTCCGGATTGTTCAGCAGTGCTTGTTTGTCCCCCATATTCTGGCGCAGGAGCCTGACTTCCCAGGCGGATTTGCTGCCTTGCAAATGGGGGTAAGTCTGGGCAAGAAAGCTTTGGAGTTCTTTAGCCTTCTCCGGTGGTCCGTCGATGACGATATCGGCGTCCTGTGTGGAGCGGAAGATATTGGTGTAGTCGTAGTCAAAACGATCAGACTGAAACCGCTTATCGCCTTTCTCGCGTTGCAGATCCCATTTTACATAGTGGGCGTAACCCGCAGCGGTTCCGCCGAAGAGATATGCTCGTACACCGAGACGTTCGGCTTCTTTTCTGATGAACTCAAACTCTGGCACACGAGTCATTCGAGCGCCAATTTCGTTGGCCAGTAGAT
Organism: uncultured Bacteriovoracaceae bacterium; assembly: GCA_964496965.1. Taxonomy (GTDB): domain Bacteria; phylum Bdellovibrionota; class UBA1018; order UBA1018; family UBA1018; genus CAZCBS01. Next base: position 13,679 of record CAZCBS010000030.1, on the reverse strand, counting down.
CTTGAGTAGGAGGTTCGACACGGGGGGCGTCCGCAATGGCATACTTGGCGTCTTCGGGAAGATACGGCGACTCTTCGGCAAGCAAAGGGTGATTTAGCAATGCGATGCCGATGGCGATCCCGAGTATCGCGACTCCTAGACTACGTCCCTTTTTGAGTGGACGCACGGTTTTGCAAAGTCGCATGATATTTGTCACCATAGAACCCTTAAGAATATTATCGACGTAGGCGACTTTAAGCTTGAGGCGACTTATGCGTCAAAGAGCTGACGACGCGAGCTCTTCATTGAAGCCAAGAAGCCAGCTTGCCGCAGAGAGTATGTCGAATGCTCAGCTAAATAAAGATGTTTAAAAACATTTTTTAATGCCTATGCGGAACAATTCTTATGTCATCGGATTTTGATGAAAGCCTGCTCGAAGAAAACCTCAAAATGACCGTAGAAGAATGGATCTTAGCGCACGACGCTGCGCTTGAGGTTGCGCGTGAATTCGAATATTTGATAAACTTTGTTCGCATTAGCCGAAGAAAAAGAAAAGGCGCGACGAGAGTAACCCATCGCGCCTTTTAATTTTAAAGAAGCAAATAATTATCGTTTATCGGAGCGGCACATCAGGCGATAGCTGTAGTGATTGCCTGCATCGGCGTTGGCTCCAAGAGTTCCAATCATGACACCGTTTTCGTTTGTATTATATCCGATGCCGCCTTTTGCGATCGCGACCAACGCAGAGTCTGAAAGGTTTGCAGGCAGAACGAAAAAGACGCTCGGCAGACGATAGCCAATCGTGCCTTTGTAAGGGCTATGGTTGCTGGTGTTCAACTGACCCTGGATAATTCCCGGGGCACCTTTTTCTCCACTATTTTTATAGAGGAAATGAACGCAAGTTTTTTCATTGTAAAATCTCCATGTAAAAAAGTGGAACATGAAAATGACAGCGCCGATCTAACGCACGGGGCCGTGCAAAACTCGGGAAATTGCGGCAAAGTCCGGATTCTTTGAGTCAAACGCAAATGAGCAAGCGAGGAAAATATGTCGTTGAGAATCAATTCAGAAGCCCCTAATTTCACCGCCGAGACCACTCACGGAAAAATCTGCTTTCACGATTGGATTGGAAGCAGCTGGGCGATTTTGTTTTCGCATCCAAAGGATTTCACGCCCGTCTGCACGACCGAGCTCGGTTATGTCGCTAAGCTGAAGTCGGATTTCGAAAAAAGAAACACCAAGGTCATTGGCTTGAGTGTCGATCCTGTCGAAAATCACGCAAAATGGGCAGCCGATATTGAGGAGACTCAGGGTGCTTCGGTGAATTACCCCATGATCGGCGACACGGATCTGAATGTGGCCAAGCTCTATGACATGCTGCCCGAAGAGGCGCACGGCGCTGCTTCGACACGGACTGCGGCAGACAATGCGACCGTTCGGACGGTTTTCATCATCGGCCCTGACAAGAAAATCAAAGCTATGCTCATGTATCCGATGAGCAGCGGAAGAAACTTCGATGAGGTGCTGCGCCTCCTCGATTCTTGCCAGCTCACGGCAAAGCATACGGTCGCGACTCCGGTAAATTGGAAGCCGGGTAACGACGTCATCATTCCTCCGTCCGTTTCGGATGAGCAGGCTAAGCAAAAGTTTCCTCAAGGTTGGACGACCTTGAAGCCGTACTTGCGCGTTGTGGCTCAGCCGAATTAAGCGCGGGCTCGCGCCCAATAATTGCTAGGCCTCCATCGTCTTAAAAAAGACTATGGAGGTCCTATGTCAAAGAATTTGATCCGTTTATGTGCTCTTTTTGCTGTGTCTCTTGGTTTCTCTGGCTGCGAAAGTGTGATGACACCGTCAGGGATTCTTGAGAAAGCTGCTCATGCTGTTCATCGCCAGGATTTAGAGTCTTTCAATGAAACTCTTTCAGGTCCTGCTAAGGAAAAGTTTGGAACTCAAGCAGGTATCGTCGAATTGCAAAAGAAGTATTCCGATTTGCAGCTTGATATGGGTGACGAAAAGTTAATTCAGGAAGATAGAAAAACAGGAGAAGAGCCTGGTCGTCCGGGGCATTCTTTCACGATCACGACAAGAGATTACCAGGTTCCTATTTTTAGCGTTCAAGAGGATAGCTCTGAGCGTCGCGAAGTGGCGCTGGCGACTGTCCAATGCGTGACCAAGCATTATAGAGTTTCTGTTCGGCCTCATTTCTACACGAAGTGCTTGATTACTGACTTTTCTGAAAAGCTCTAACTTCTGACGAGTTGTGACCCCGCCGAGTTCTCCGGTAAGAGCTCGGCGGGCGCTACTTAAATTCCCTTCGCTTCGCAGACCATGCTCATGATTTCAGGCATGCATCTGCCGCAGGCAGTGCCAGCATTCGTTTGCGAGCGAATCTGCTCAGGAGTCTTGGCACCCTTTTCGATCGCCAGACGAATCACGTTCTCCGGTACGGATTGGCAGACGCAGATGTGGTTCTCGCCAGCAGAACATGCGTTCGTGGTCTCAGCTTCGCGTTCCGCATTTTTTGCCGATTTCGCGACTGACCGCTCAGAACCGCTTCCAGCGAAGATCTCGATGGAGATCCTTTGTTCAGGAATGCCTTGCTTTTGAAGCGTGTCCTTCACGCTCGTGACCATCGCTGGAGGACCGACAATGTAGTATTGGGCAGTTGGGTCGAAATCGGGGACGTTTTTCTTCAGGTAGGACTCATCGACCCGACCCCGAGTTCCTGTCCACGATTCGTTCGGATGACTGACGACGTGTTCGACATCCAGATTGGACTTTGCGGCCGATGCGGCATTCAACTCCTTTTCGAATGCGATCTGCTGGTCGTGGTTGGCGTAGATCAGCTTGATCGGGGTTTTTAGTTTCTGATCCTGAGCAAACTGAATCATGCTGCGGAACGGAGTGATGCCGATTCCTCCAGCGATCATAACCGCAGGGACGTCTGTTTTGAAATCCATCGTACCTTTGGCCAGTTCGACTCGGACGCCCTTTCCAGGCTTGAGCGAGGTGAAAGCCCGCTTGAAGTCGCTATCCGAAGTTCGTACCGCGAATTCGAGGTAGTCTTGATTCGGAGAGCTAGCGAGCGAGAGAATGCGAGCTTGTTTGCCTTTCTCGGTGTCCAAGCTGACTCGAATGGCTTGGCCGGGTTTCAAGTCCATTCCTGGCGGTTTTTCGACGCGAATGAGGTGAGTCGAGTCTCCCAATGCTTGGGACATAAGCACCTTGGATTGATCCGGAGCTCGATGTTCAACGATGAAACCTTCTTGCGCGTTCTTGAACCGGACGATCAGCTCCGGCTTCTTCCTGACCGTCTCGTTATTCATGATCTGGTAGTCACGCAAAGTTTCTCTGAGTGACTTTTGAATGAGCGCGTTCTTTTCCTCGCTATAGCCGGTTTTGAGGCGCGCGATCCGGTCGAGGATGGCTTTTTCGGCGGGAGAGCCCGTTACTTCAGCGCCGGTGAAGCCGTCATACATGTTCACGATCAGGCTCTCGATCAACGGACCGTCTTCTTTTTCGACTTGCTTGAGCTTGAGGTATTCTTCACGCTCCGCGGGTTCCCAGCGTTCCAAGCGAGCACGGCTCGCACGCTCCCTGGCTCTCATTTCGTCGATGAGTTTTTGCTTCTCGGGAAGAACTGGAACGGAGTCGATCTGAGCGACAGCGTCCATCGGCGAATCGAAGATCTTTTCCATCGTCTTCAGAGGGACGCCTCTGAGATACTCGCGGACTTTTCTTTCGATCATCGCGTAGCTTGCCCCGGTTTCAAAAATCACGGGAAAGTCCGCTAAGGAAACGGCGTCACCGGAACTGTTGGATTCCTGGGTTTCATCTTTGAAGTTTTTGACCTTCTTGATCATCTCGCGCGTTCGTTTGCCGTATTGGCTTCCGTAGACATATTTCCAGGCACCCGCGAAAATGGCCAAATGCTTCGTTTCGTCCCGTCGCACGTTCGTCAGCCAAGCCGCCGCTTCCCCGCGAGCATGAGTGAGCAACATATTGTATCCGGAGTTCGCGTTCCACTCTCCCGTGTTGCGTGAGAGAAGGTGGTACAAAGCGAAATCGCTATTTGAAAAATCGCCCAGGTCTGGAGCTGAATAGGTGGGGGGAGTATCCTTCGCTCTGCCAAGGATACGCTCGGCGACGGCTCTCAGAGCTCCATCGTGGCGTTGTTCCTCGGTGCACCAGGTAGCGACGCAGTATTGCTTTTGCTTTTGAACGTCAGTCGCGGCGGCCATCTTTTCCGCAAATGCCTTCTCTTGTTCCAAGGTTTTTCCGGTGAAGCGGGAGAGCGTCGGCAGCAAACCTCTCAATTGGTCTCCGCTGTTCAGCGAGTAATCGTGAATAGGAAGCTCGATTTCTGCTGCCAGCTGGACGATCTTAGCCCAAAGCTGCGGAGAGATGCCTTGAACTTGATTCGGGCGAATCTTGGTGTGCCCGCCTGGGATGTGCTCCCATGGCCTGGACTCGGACTCAGGCAGTCCCAGCTGAAGGGACCCGTAAAGATCGAAAAGTCCGCGATCCATGGTTTCGCGTGAAAATCCGATATCGGTTTGCTTTTTCATTCGAGCCAGCGTCTGCGGAAGCAGGAGTGCTTGCTTCAGCCTCGCTTTGGTGTCGTAGAGTTTCGCTGAGAGCGAGGAAGGCCTGAGCGCGGCGTCGTTACCCGCGAAGGCTTCCTTCACTTTCGCTTGAACCTCGGGGTTCTTGAGTCGCTCGGCCAGCTTTACGCTGATCAGATCATACAAATCATGAGTGTTGGCCTCGACGGAATCCGCAATGTCCTGCAACGCGACTTTGATCTCGTTCTGTCCGACCTTTTCGGCGAAATAATTCAGGTACACGTATTGAGCGATTTCCGGGTCTGAGACGATCTTTTGAGTCTCCGGATCGACGGCGATCAAAGCGGCGAGCTCCTGAGCCTTGGCAGCCTTGAGCTCTTGCTTGGATCTCGAAACAATCGGTTTTGAAAGGACGCTCAGCGCTTTACCCAGGTTGTCTTGGAGGCATCCTGCGCGAGCGGTTGAAGATAAGCTCCCAAGAGAAAAGGCGATTCCTAGGGCGCAGGCGAGGGTGACGGAGTGGTGAGATAAGCGAAAACGACACGTCATACTCTTCTTTATGAGTTGCATGATGACATTCCTGAGAAGTTAAAAACGATTGTTTAATAAGTACGATTTTGATTTTTCGACCCCGGTCACCAGGGTGACACTGGATTGAGATACCTTCAATCGTTGGTATTGACAGGTTTTAGGGATTTCTGAACATTTCTTGTTCAAGAGACCCGGGCGTGGCTCTATTTCAACTGGGCACTTATATTTTTGATCACGCACGGGGCGATCGCTTTTGACTGATAGATCGCTTTAGATTGTTGTACGAACGCCGCGGGATCGGATCCGATGTTCGAAATATTTCTCCCCACTTGCCAAATCTCAGGCACATCAAAATATTTTGGAAAGTTAGGATTCTCAGCTTCGGCGCGTGCGAAGGCTCTTTGGATGACGAGAGTGTCATTAGAGCCTTCGGTTGTCAAAGCGTGAAAAGATTCTCGGGTCATGAGGAGCTGTGGGTCAGGTTTTCCTGGGATGGTGCGGTTACCGCTATAGAGCATCTTCGAGTAAGGAAAGGCTGCCGCAGATGCGGCCTCGATGTTCATTTCGTTGAATGGATGAATGGATGTCATGAGAAGGTTTACATCGGGTCTCGTTAAACCTGTAAATTGAGTGAAGACCACGTTTGTTAATTCCGTAAGCATTTGCTTGGTGAGGGCACGGGTCTCGGGGCTTGCAGGATTGGCTAATTTTCCAGCGGCTTTTGCAGCGCTCAGTGTTTGCTTTGTGGCGTCACTCAAATAATCCGAAAACTTTTCAAAGTCAGCTGAGGTCGGGTAGTCGTAACGAGCGACTTGAATCGATTTTCCTGGACGATTTGGATCGGCGATGGTTTGAAACTCAGGGGTGATGAACGGATTTTTCTTTAAAGCTTGCGCCTGCTGATTGTTCACTTGAAAGTATTTTTTTTCCTGCCAGATGATGTCACCATCGGAACTTGCAGGACCATCCCGAAAATCAGCCGAATTGTTTCCTGTCAACGCTCTCTGAAACGAGAGAGGATCTACTTGAGAGACACTGACTGAGCGAAAAAAATTGCTAGCGGCATTCCAGCGCGTGGAGTAGGGAGTGTAACCCGGAGTGTCGTAAATTTTATCGACGGGCTTTCCTTGAGCAATCGCGATGAGAAAATCGTCTATATCAAGATAAGCCAAGTTATCGGTGATGGTTTTCGAATACGGAAGAGTGGGAGTGTTCGTTGGCGCTGCAAAGGATAGGTCGAATGGAGGAAAAATTGAAACGGGCTGCTCGACTTCTGAAAGCCAGGAGGAGTACGGAATTTTAAGTCTTCGACTTGCAATTAGATTTCCGTCAAGAATGTTTCCTGATCGAGCCCATTCGGAGTTGTTTCCTTGAGGAAAAAGACCTGGAGGTAGAGGGGGTGTTCCGGGAGGTTGGGGCATCGGCTGGAGAGCGTCTTTGTAATACTTTTATAGAACTGCAGGGACATCCGAGGTAAATACCGCTCTCACACTGTTTGTAAGTGCAGATTGATCTAGGTTGGAGCTTTGATTGATCAGCCATTGAATGATCTGGTCTTTGACTTTCGGATCGAGCTTTGACTTATCAAGAGTGTGGTGAAGAAGTTGGCTAATCACGGGGAACTTGCTCTTTACCCAAGGCGTCTCTTGCATCGGAATACGCGAGTTCACATTGAGAATCCACGTGATATCCGCAGAAATGGTCTTAGCGAAATCACTCGCTTCAACATCCTTCCAAATTGCCGCTTTAGCATTGAGAAACGGGTTTGCATCTACGAAATTAAACCAAGTATCGGGACCGTAGTGTCCGACGCCGTCGACTCCAAGTGACGCAAGCTTCTCGTTTAATTTGTTCCAATTCTCCCAAGTCAGAGAAGAACTGAACACCACGGCGGGTTCTAGCTTCGTGATGACCGTTACATCTTGAGTGGTAGTGAAGACGGTGAGTTTTGGACCAAAGGAGTTCGAGTCCCAAAGATTCGAGGAAACATAAAATCCTCCACCCACCATCCCAGTCCCACGATCTAACGCCTTGACCTCTCCAGGGTCAACATGTCCTTGGGATGCCCATCGAGCCGAACTTTCAGGATCGGCCCAGTGATAAAACTTAGTCCCTTTGGGAATCACTTCGAGCTCGCCCGCCTTGACCGGACCATCCGTTGCTTTGAGCCAGACTTCCTTTTTTCCATCGACCGCCCTGATCTCCGGATCGGCGTCCAATATAAGAGTCGTTTCTGAAAACGGAGGCATGCTCGACGCGACCGGTACTGGGCTTATTGGAGCGGTCGCCGCGAAGGCTCCGGCTCCAATGATGGCTTCATCGATGACTAATAATATAAATATTAAATATTTAACATTCATGACTTCATCGGCCTCACAAGATCGTTCTTTTTATTTTCGGAATATATGAAACGTATCTCAATACTTATCTTAAAAATTTGGGACTCACATAGGATGTGAAATACTCCGATAAGAATTCGTGATAGACTCCCTGGTGTCAAAACTCAGACGCACAAAATGGGCGATGCTCCTCTGGGTTTCGTGTGTTTTGGCACAGGACCTGACGCTAGGTTCGTTGATTCACGACGGTAAGGTTTCACCCAACGATTCCATCCCATTCGAGAGGGAAATCGAAAATAGACTGTCAGGCCCAAGTCATTCGGCACTGTTCACGGATTTGGGCTCAGCCGTCAGGGTTCCTCCGTTCGCTTTTCCGTTCGATTCAAATGGCACAGACCGATTCGATCCGGGAATAAAAAACGAGTTTGGCAAAAAATTTTCCAAGGCCTTTGAGTTCATCGATATGCAGGACATCTTGGTCACGATCGCCAATCGCCCGGATCGTGAACCATGGGCACTCTACGACGAATCGAATAAACAGCCGCTTTTGCATCGCTGGGATCGCGCGACGAGTCCAGAGACTTCGATCCGTCCATTGATGGATTTGGCCAGGATTTGGGGCTTCGGTCCATCAACTGTCTTTCGGTCGCTTTCGATAACGGCAGTCGGTGCATTTTATTTAACCGGAAAAGGTAATTAACTGGATCCAGAGCATGATCGCAACGCAGTGCTGGCTAATCCGTTCTTGAGCGCCGAAGTGATTGACGACCCATGGCCTCCATCGGATAAGGCCAGGACATTTTTGATCCGGCATCAGTACCCAAGCGCCGGAAACTACGAAAAGATCAAAGATCATTTAAGTCCTGCACTCATTGCCGATCTCTCGCATGCAGGCGCCAAACTGGCAGATGAATCGAGCGAAGAATTTAAAAAACTGACGCAACGAATTTTGAGAGAGTTGACGGATTGGGCGATGAGCAGCAAAGCTTCTCCGCTGCTTCGGTACCAATTAATGATCTCGATTCATCCACTGGATGATTACAATGGCAGAACTACGCGCGCGTTGTTTAAACGTCAGGCGGGACATGCCCTTTTTTTAAAAAACTTCGATCAAGACTTGTTTCTCAGTTATCCAGAGCTCGCGCTGGCAGAGTTCGCAGGTCGCAGTGAGCTGCGAACCATTCGAGCGGGATTAGCAAACGCCGAGAAAGCCAACCCGGGATTTCCCGATTTCTTTCGCACTCCGGAGCTTTGGATGGCTGAAGCGGGCATTGGATCGAAAGTCGATCAAGGTTTTGTAGGAGCGATGACGAACCTTTTTCGCCAACCTGAATTCATCAATCTCGTTCGTCAAAAACAATATTACGACGTCGAGCAACGAATTCAATCCCGACTGATGGATAGCAAGAGCGAAGTCGCCCAATGCATCCTTCACGCTATTTCGAATCTTTCTCAAAAATGAGCACTTCGTAGGGTTTGAGTTGAGGAATCACGAGTGATTTGTCGTCGCTTTGGATTCGTTGCCCCGATTTGAGCTGGCTTACGCCACCGAATGATTTCGCTTCACTATCGAGCACCACGCGGTACGAGCCATCTTCCGGAATGGAGATCGGATAATTCGAGATACCCCCGACTTCCGCTTGCCGATCTCCCAGATTGACCACGGCCAAAACTTTCTTTCCAGTCTGCGAATCTGTTCGCCAAAACGAAATGACCTTTTCCGTCTGATCGAGATGATTGAGCGGCGATATGAAGTCGTTCCGATTATTAAAGGCCGGATTCTCGGAAAAATACCTGTTGAGCTCTCCCCAATAGGCGAAAAGTCGTTTGTTTTCTGGAATTTTTAGCAAGTCCCAGTTGACTACACCGTCAGCGAAGTGGGCCAACTGCCCAAGCTCCGCCTGCAGCATGGTCTGATGATCGCTTGCCATCAAAAGCGAAAGACTGCCAAAAGCTTTGCTCTTTCTGACGGCATAATCGCGCCCTCCGCCCTGTGGTCCATAGACAATCTGAGCAGGAAACGCGCTCCCGTTGTCTGACATGTCGTGATTGGTGAAATAGGTTGTGCGCGCCGCCTGACCTTCGCGATACGGTCGATCAATCACCTCTTCAAGGGATCTCATATCCAGGTCGCCGGTGAATCGTCCAAGATTCGATTCGATCCAGTTCTGGAGATGCCCGTGATTGACGGAATTGAAACCCAACCCGTCCGATAAACTCGCACTTCTCGCAATTTTCTCAACGACCGAGAAGCCTTCGCCGTTGGTGTAAATCCCAGGATCGAACGAGTGAAGCTCCAGGTTCAATTGCCTGAGATAGTCGGGGCCGCCTGCGCGGTGGTAAATACCTGTATCGATGCCTCCGGAAACATTATCGATACGGACACCTCCGATTCCATAATGCATGACGTGAGAAAGCGTGGCGTCGTTTTTATAGCGAATCACATAAGGATTGGAGTCGTCATAGGGAACGGTATCCCACTCCGTCTTGCCTCCGTGACCATAAACGCGGCTTCCATCTTCCTTAGTGTGGAGGTGGAGTCCCGAATGATCGATCGCTCTCATGCCAGGATTTCCAGATAGCGGAAAATGCCCAGTGACTTCATCCAAGATGACCGCGATCCCGTTTTTGTTAAAAGCATCGACCATCTTGGCGAATTCCGCTGGCGAGCCTTTATGACAATCAATCGCGAAAGGATAAGTTTGATAACTCCATTGCCACCCGTCACCCTCGACGTGCTCGTTGATCGGCAGGAATTTGATTCGACGGATACCCCTTTTCGCCAGGAAAGGAATGATGCCGGAGTTGGTCACGTAATTATAAGTCTCGATCTCGGAAAGAGGGCCCGTTTGCTCGCCGTATTTCCACTTTTTTACTAGCCCCGCTAAATCCGTCTCAAGCATCAGCCCTCCCCCGGATATAGCTCTCCAGTCCGGGCGAGTCGCTTGAGGATGATAGTGATCCGGTCCGTCCATGTCCCAGAACATCGAATTTTTGTGATCATGTACGTTAAGCCCCATTTTTCGAAGAAGGCCTGGTGTCGTGTACGCGTTGTTTGCCGGATCGGTCAAACTTGTGTCCACGAAAGTCGAGGAACCCCGAGGCTCCGACTTGAGCTCGCGTTTTAAAATGCGATACTCGGCACCGTGGTGAAGGGGAATATCGTCGCTCATCAAATACGCTTGATCGATTGGCCTCAGTCTGAATTTCTCGAGCGCATCCGATGGAATATTGCCCCAATGGTTAAAGTCACCGACGACGTAAAATCGAACATTGGGTGGTTTTCCATTAAGCTCGAGCGCGTTCTTATTGTTGGCCAAGAATCTGAATCGGCCGCTGACGACATGACCGTTCGAGTCGCGATGAAAGTCGCGCCAACCCTGTGCGGGTTGATATTGCGATTTGAGAATTTTCTCTGAGGATGTCTTTCCCGGCTCGAAATATTCAAACTGATCGGACCGCTTTAAATCGCGCAATCTCGAGTACTCGTATTGGAGCTGATCTTCTTTAGCTTTTGAAATACTAATTTTGGAGTGCTGTTGATCGACCAGCCATTGCATCAGCGGACTTTGACGTGAGGAATGAACTTGATTGAGTGCCTCGATCAGCGGATCGACGTCCTTTGGGTTTCTATCAAAAACAAGCGCGCGAATTTTTTCCCTCGCTGCTTCAGGCGAAATCAGATTCTGGTCAACCTGGCGATCGAGCTCGCGCATCAGTTTCCCATAAACCTCGATTCGATTATTGAGCAAGAATTTAGAAAAGTTTTTCTCAATCGAAAACTTTTCCTGCATGGCCGCGTATTGGCGCTCTTGAAACGCTGAGCGGTCGCGATACCGATCGATCGCCTCGTTGATCGCTTTGCCGAGTTCCCAGCTTTGGTCATCGGGATGAGTTGGGCCATAAAGAATCGTGTTCTTTCCTTTGCTCAATCCTCCAACGTTATGGGCGATCGGGATGACGCCGCTGTAAAGCGCTTCGGCATCGGTCAATCCGCATGGCTCGTATCGACTCGGGATCATGAAAAAGTCGCCGCCCGCTAGCAAAAGTGCCTTGAGACGACCTTTGACCATTCCATCGATGAAAACGAGATCTTTTAGATGAGGATTGGATTCGTCCTTGAGCTTTTTTTGGAGAGCCAAGAGCATTCGCCGCTCCTCGACGCCAAAAGTATCGCCGACGGGACCGCCGATGACGACTTGTCCGCCCTGGTTTAAGATGTATTCGATGTTTTTGATCGCGAACGTCATGCCCTTTTGATGAACCAAGCGAGCAAAAGAGATAAACACTGGTTTGTCGGGATTGATATCGAGTCCTAGGGTTTTCTGAACCGCTTCTTTAGCCAAAGCCTTGCTCGCGAAGATTTTCTCTTTGCTTTGTCCTGGAAACCCGAACTGAAATCCTTTGCTTTTGAATCGCGCCACGACATCGGGGTGCGTGATTCCATCGGATCGAAGCTCTGCTTCTGTTGCAGGTTTGAGCGCGGGGTTGAGCCATGGACGATTTTCTTCACCTAGGGCATTCAGTTGAGAGCCCGCGCGTCCAAAGAAATCTACCGGCCCAATCGAGCCGGCTTGGTTGATTTTGTTGGCGCTGCCCTCGGATACGCTGATCGCCGTGTAAATCTCGTTTTGCTCCGCGATACGAACAGACGGGGCGAGCATGACCAATTGATCCTCATGCATGAAGTACTCATTCATTTCGGAAGGAGTGAGGTTCCAGATTTTTCGCGCTCTTTCTATTTGCGATCCTTGAACGGTAAATGAACCGCTATAGCCTTCGTTGTGCACGAGAGGCTTGGAAGAAACGGGATCGAGTCCTTGTCGTTTATGAATGTAAAAAGCTGCGGGGGAAGCGTGGTTGTCATGAGGGACATAGATATCGCCCTTCTCTCTTTTGAATACCGCTGCGATAGCCTGATTGAAAACGGACCAAACCTTCTGCTCAGAGATAGATGCATTCTCGCCTTGGAGCGGCCGCATATAGTAAATGCTTTGGCCGTTTTCAGGCACTGCGGAAAATCGCTTAAAAAGCGGATGATCTAAAAAAACATACTTAGCGCCGGAGGGGCTCCAGTATTCCCATGAACCGACGTCTAAATTCTTTCCGTCGACTTTGATTTTAATTTTCGTCGATGGCGTCATCCCTTCGGTGCTCATTTTGTCCATCAGGATGCCAACCAGTGTCAGCTCGCCGCTGTTTTGTTTGCTCAGAAGCGCAGGATAATGGCGGCCAATATCGTTGAGAACAACTGCCGCGCCTCCTGCGCTGATATTCAGTGGGACTCCTGTAGTCGTTTTCAGGCCAGGAATGGCGCCCAGCTCGACAGCCGCCATGACGACTTTCACTCCAGGCTCCGAGTGGCTTGTGCCGGTCCGCAATGGATGTCCAGGTTCGAGCTGGGCGAGAATTCGTTGAAGTCGTTGTTCAACTGAAACTTCAGTTTTGTCAGCTTGGATTGAAGAGACATTTGCAAGCCGTGTCGAGAGGGCAGCTTCGATACATGACGTCCGATTTTTATCCCCGGACCACGCAGAAGTGCCTAAGACTAAAACCACCGCTAAATGCGCAATTTTTTGAAAGAAGAGTCTCCGACGCATTGGCTTCCCTGGTCTAGTTCTTTTCGGAAAAAACAGGGAGCAAAGTGAGCGAAATATTAAGAACTGCCGTCAAACCTATGGCGATGAGGATCCGTTTTGGGATTTTCCGACGATTGTTTAGGGAATGCTCATTTATTCCGAGAACTAATAGAGCAACTGCGAGAGGCGATGATAAAACCATGAAATTTAAACTAGCTCTATTTATGTCGTTATTAATCAAGAGTTCCTTCGCCGCGACCTTTCCAACGGGTTTGCCTTCAGTCGGTCCAATTCCTCCAATTCCTTCAGGTTCTTCAGGTACTTCAGGTCCTTCATTCCCTTTTCCGACCGCCACTCCTTTGCCAGAGCCCACTTTTCTGTTGGACTCCGATCCGGAGATCAGAGCGGTCGACGGCAAAAAAGAAGTCTGGCTTAAGACGCCGGATGGTCCAGCCAAAATAGGCGAACTCGAAGTCATTCCAAAGGGAACCCAGTTTTACCACTGGGCCGATCCTATAAATTCGGCTCGATGGGTATCTCAAGGATACGTTGACTCCGGGGAAGTAAAAGCTTTGGATGGAGGGTATGGGGCAGTCGGAGGAGGATTTTATTCGTCTTCTGACTTTTGGGATTCGAACATATATGGTCAAAAGCTAACCATTTTTAAGACTTCTCAAATTATCAAA
>CAZCBS010000029.1:0-20822 GCA_964496965.1 uncultured Bacteriovoracaceae bacterium | reverse complement strand
GACCGCGGCAAAGTGATAGGGATTTAACTTCCTTGCGCTGGAAAACCGGATAAGCCCGATCCCGATCCGCCATCTCGGTGTCGCCCACAATCAACCGCGAATCGCCCTTCGGCAAATAGGACATGATCTCTTCGGCGTGCCGGACGGAGCTGCTAAAGATCATCACGCCTTTCCGATGGTAGCGTTCCGTGATGTCGACAATGTTATTGATGATCAGAGGCGTCAGGCGTTTTTGGCTTTTGAGAATCTCTTCGACCTCGGCCGCGGTGTACATCCGACCGCTTTCGCTCAGTTCCGAAAAATCGTAACTCGTGACCGGAATATCGACCTTCACCGGCACGGTCAGATAACGATGTTTGATCATGTACGAAAGCGGCAATTCAAATACACACTGTTTAAAAAATCTGGGCTGATCGGTTTTGATCTCGCCGGTTTGCGAAAATTCGTAGATCCAACCCAAGCCGAGCCGATACGGAGTCGCCGTCAGCCCCAGAATGCAAAGACCGGGATTGCGATCCCGAAGCTTTTTGATCACTTCCTGGTATTGAGTATCGCCGTCGTCCGCCACGCGATGGCATTCATCAATCACTAAAAGGGAGAAGTCGTCAAAAAACTCGTCTGGAGCGCGCGCAATGGACTGGACACTTCCGAAAATCGCTTTTTGGTCTCGATCTTTTTTGCCAAGGCTTGCGGAAAAGATTCCCGCCGAAAGTCCGTAACTGACGTACTTTTCGTAGTTCTGCTCGACCAGCTCCTTCACGTGAGCCATGACCAAAACTCGGCCTTTGGCGATCCGGGCCATTTCTGCGATCACCAAGCTTTTGCCCGCCCCGGTCGGAAGGACCACCATCGCCGGGGCACGCTTTTTCTTGAAGTACTTGACGACGTGATCAACGGCCGTCTGTTGGTAATCTCGTAATTTGTACATCTCACCTAACCCCTCGTCTTTACTTATATTCCACGTAACTATTCTGCGCAACTCCAGGGCTGACCTCTCATCCAGACTGTGATACAACTGCCACACTCAATTCAACTCATTTGCCACAGGTAGTCTCATGATCAGCACTTCTGGAGTCAGTCTCAGTTACGGTAGCCATAAACTTTTCACGGACGTGAACATCAAGTTCGTCCCAGGAAATTGCTATGGCCTGATCGGCGCTAACGGCGCAGGCAAGTCGACCTTTTTAAAGATCCTCTCGGGCGAAAATACCAGCTATAGCGGTACCGTTACCATCACTCCTGGCCAGCGGATCTCATTTTTGCGGCAAGACCATTTCACCTTTGACGATGTCGAAGTGCTTCAAACCGTGATTTTAGGACAGCCGCGCCTCAACGAAGTCATTCGTGAAAAAGACGCGCTCTATGCCAAAGCGGACTTTTCTGAAGCTGATGGCGTCCGCGCGGGTGAGCTCGAGGCACTATTCGCCGAAATGGGGGGATGGGAGGCTGAAAGCGATGCCGCAACGCTCTTGGCCGGCCTTGGGATCGAAACGGAGCTCCACACCAAGAAGATGCGCGAGCTTCGCGATAACGAGAAAGTCAAAGTTCTTCTCGCTCAAGCCCTCTTCGGAAATCCCGACATCCTGCTCCTCGACGAACCGACCAACCATCTAGATCTCGACGCGATCCGTTGGCTCGAAGAATTTTTGGCCGAATACACCAAGACCGTGATCGTGGTCTCGCATGATCGCCATTTCCTCAATCAGGTTTGCACCCACATGGCGGACATCGATTTTGGAAAAATCCAGCTCTATAGCGGCAATTACGATTTCTGGTACGAGTCGAGCCAGCTCGCTCTCAAACAGATGCAGGAAAAGAACAAGAAGACGCAGGAAAAGGCTGAAGAGCTCAAGGCATTTATCGCACGATTCAGCGCGAACGCTTCGAAGTCCCGCCAGGCGACTTCGAGAAAGCGCCAGCTGGACAAGCTTTCGATCGACGACATCAAGCCTTCTTCGCGTAAATATCCGTTTGTCTCGTTTAAGGCTCAGCGCGAGGCCGGCGATCAACTCCTGAGGGTCGAAAATCTCTCGAAAACTTTGGACGGGACCAAGATTTTAGACCGAGTGAGTTTTTCGATCAAAAAAGGCGATAAAGCTGTTTTCATCGGCGAGACTGAACTTGCGACCTCCACTCTCTTTGACATCCTATCGGGCGAAATGAGCCCCGACAGTGGAACCGTCCACTGGGGCGTGACCACGTCGCGCTCATATTTCCCAAAAGACAACGCTCGTTTCTTCGACGGAACAGATTTATCTCTGATCGATTGGTTAAGACAGTATTCACCGGATCAGAACGAGAATTTTATTCGTGGATTTTTAGGCCGCATGCTTTTTTCTGGCGACGAAGCCACGAAGAAAACCAAGGTTCTTTCTGGCGGCGAGCGCGTGAGATGCATGCTTGCGCGAATGATGCTCAGCGAGTCCAATGTCTTGATCCTAGACGGCCCAACCAACCATCTCGACCTTGAGTCCATCACGTCGGTCAATAACGGCTTGATCCGCTTTTCTGGAACGGTGCTCTTTTCTTCGCACGACCAACAATTTATCCAAACCGTCGCCAACCAAGTCATCGAAGTCGGGACAAAAGGAGCGCTCGCACACGATCGCCCCTACGAGGAGTATGCTGCGCTCAAACTCGTCTGATATTACTTCTGGTTAAAATGATGGCATTAGGCCATTATTATCCCAAGGAGAAATCATGAACGGCGCGCACCTACACTTATTCACGAACCACATTTCACTTTTTGCCCTCGTGATCGGAACGGTCACGCTCGCGGCTTCGATGAAACGCAAATCCCCCGATCTTCGCGTCCTTGCGACAGCGCTGTTTTTGACCGCAACAGTATTCGGTTGGATCGCGGTCGAAACAGGCGAAAAAGCCGAACACATCGTGAAGGGGCTCGGAGGAGAAACTCATTCCTTCATTCACGAGCATGAACTGGCCGCGATTTGGGCGGAGCGTTCAAGTTTTTTCGTGGGTGCTCTGGCCATCGGAATGGAATGGGCGATTCGGAAGAAAAGAAGCTGGGTCAAGCCACTTCAATGGGCCCTCTTGATCTTCGCCCTACACGGCTGCACTGTATTTGCTAGAACGGCATATCTGGGTGGAATGATTCGCCATACCGAGATCCAAAGCTAGTTGTAAGCCATTCCATGCCTATCACTATGAAAATACGGGTCCTGCCACTCGTCATCGGCCTTGCAAGTCTTCTTCCTGTCTCTGCTTTTTCCGCGCCCGATCTTGACCAGCAAGTCAAAAGCTTTCGCGAAACACTTGCGGCGCTCATCAAAGCGGATACGACCAATCCTCCAGGAAATGAGTCGCGAGCCGTGGCGATTCTTGCGGGACGACTGAAAAAAGAAGACGTGCCTTACGAAATCGTCGAATTCGCTCCAGGTCGTCAAAATCTCGTTGCGCGCTTGAAAAGCTCCGGCGAGAAGAAACCCCTCCTGCTTCTTGCTCATATTGATGTGGTCGGAACGAAGAATCAAAACTGGTCCACGCCTCCTCATGAGCTCACGGAGAAAGATGGCTATCTGATCGGCCGAGGCGTTTGGGATGATTTAGGCCCTGCGGTCTTGAACCTCGAGGCATTTCTCGCCCTCCATCATTCGATGAAAACCTCCGGGCTCAAGCTGCGCCGTGATGTGATTCTCGCGTTTGCGGGCGACGAAGAGACGGACAGCGCTGGCATTCAATATCTTTTGGAAAAACGTCCAGAACTGCTCCAAGCCGAAATCGCGCTGAACGAAGGCGGAAGCATCAAGCTGGATGAAAATGGAAACGTTCATTACATTGCGATGCAGGTCGCAGAAAAAATCTATCAGGATTTCATCTTGGTAGCCAAAGGCCCCTCTGGACACTCTTCCATTCCAAAGAAGGGCAATCCCGTTTACCGGCTCGCGCAAGCGCTCGATCGCCTAGGCCGCTATCAGCCGCGGGAGCGATTGCTTCCCGTGACACGCGAGTATTTCAGACAAAGAGCGAAGCTCGAAAAACCGACGCTATCGCACGCTATGCTGACTCTGGCAAACAGCAAAGGCACGCTCTCTGAAAAGGCATTAAAGGTGATCCGCGAAAACCCAATTCACGCCGCCATGCTTTCCACAACTTGTGTCGCCACGCTCCTTTCGGGAGGAACCAAAGTGAACGCGCTACCGACTGAAGCCCGAGCCAGCGTGAACTGCCGCCTTCTTCCAGATGAAAATATCGAGCAGATTCAAAAACTCCTGACCCAGATCATTCACGATCCTGAAATCGAAATTCGGTTCGATGGCGTCACGGGCACGAGCTCGCCTCCCGCGAAGCTCGACGGGGATGTGCCAACGGTATTGCGCAAGCTTGCCAAAGAAACCTGGCCAAACGCCCCCGTCCTTCCCGTCATGCAAAACAGCACGACGGATTCACTCTACCTCCGTCAGCGAAATATCCAAGCTTACGGCTTTTTCCCGCTCGCGCTGAGCGAGCAGGATTACCTTAGAGCTCATGGAGTCGACGAAAGACTTCCGATCTCAGGAATTCGCCCGGGCCTCGACTTCATGAACCGCCTCATCAGCCAACTCGCGACTGCGCCTTAGGCCTTATTTAAGGTCTACATATTATCTATATAATAAACAAGAAGATCCCGACTGCGCTTCACATTAAGTTAACACAAATCGCGTTAAGCAAATATTTAACTTAACCGATAAATGTCACATATGTTTAATAAGTTAGGAATTAAGTCGAAGCTTTTAATCGCGTTCTCAAGCATCGCCTTTGTCTCTGTGATTGTAGGCGGCGTCTCTTACAGCTACTCATCAAGAGTCATCGGAATCTATCGATCGATTGCAAAAGAAAACGTTCCAAATCTCGTCGTATTCATCGACATGAAGGCAGCTCTATCCGAAATGGTGATTCCGACCGCAAGCCTGGTCGGAAGCCCTACTACCCCTGAAGAAGCAGCAAAGGCGAAAACTCAACTCGATGATGCCATCGGTCGTTTTCAAAAAGCGGCCAAGGAATACGAATCCTCACACTTTTCCCCCGGAGAAGAACCGATTTGGTTGGATTTCAAAAATGAGCATTTAAAACAATTCATTGAGCTTTCAAATGAGATGATTAGGCTCTCCGGAACCAATAAAAAAGAAGATCAGACTAAGCGTGATCAATTATGGGACGGCGAATTCGCGAAGTGCACGACAGCGAGAAAAGCAGCGTTTTTAAAGCTCGCCCAATATCAGCTGGATGATTCGGCAAAAAAGGAACTTGAAGGAGATCGACTCAATAAACAAATGAACATCGCAGTTTTCATCATCGTTGCCACGGGCTTCGGCCTCGCCGTTCTTATCGGCTACATGATCGCTACCTTCCTTTCTCGTGAGCTTGCTTCAGTGGCAAGTTCCTTAGCTTCAGGCGCAAATGAAGTGAACGCCGCGGTCACTCAGCTCTCCTCAGCCTCAGAAGAACTTTCAACTGCGAGCAATCAACAAGCGGCATCCGTTCAGGAAACCGCTACCGCAGTGGAAGAAATCAACGCCATGGTCCAGAAGAATGCTCAAAGCGCCACGGAATCCGCTGACGTCTCCGCGCAAGCCAAGACCCAGGCGGAGCATGGAAAACAAGCCGTCGACCGCATGACGCGTTCAATGGACGAAATCCATAGAAGCAATCAAGATATTCAGTCGCAGACCGAAGAAGGAAACCGGAAAATCAGCGAGATCGTCCAAGTCATTCAAGAGATTGGAAACAAGACCAAGGTCATCAACGATATCGTCTTCCAAACAAAACTTCTCTCATTCAATGCTTCGGTCGAGGCCGCTCGCGCGGGCGAACATGGAAAAGGGTTTGCGGTAGTGGCGGAAGAAGTCGGAAATCTCGCTCAAATGAGCGGCAATTCGGCAAAAGAGATTGGATCGCTTCTTGAGGAAAGCATCAGAAAAGTCGAGTCCGTTGTGACAGACAGCAAGCAAGCCGTCGAGCGACTGATGCAACAGGCGCGAACCAACGTCGAACACGGGGGCAAGACCGCCAATGAGTGCGGACAATCACTCACTGAGATCGTCACAAAAGTTCAGCGACTTTCTGAAATGGTCGGCGGAATCTCTTCCGCGAGCCAGGAGCAATCGCGAGGAGTCGGAGAAATCTCCAAGGCCGTTCAGGAAATCGATCACGCAACCCAAGCAAACGCTTCGGCTGCGCAACAAACCGCCGCTTCGGCAAACCAGCTCTCGTCCAAAATCGCCGCGCTTCAATCCGCGTCCGAGAGACTTCGTACGATCGTCGAAGGTGAAAACAATCGTATAAAAACCTATTTGCAACAAACGGCATTCGCGACTCCTCCCTGCGTCACCGAAGTATTCGTGCAGGAGAAGGAGCTCGAGGCAGGATAACCGGGCACAGCGTCCGCGCCAGGAACAAATCCGTTGCATCCACCGCCCGTCAGACTGTACCCAGCGGGACAGGTCGCAACCGCGCTTCCACCCGTACCCGAGACGCTGACCACGGTGCATGTCAACGAGCCGATTCCACCGCTTCCAATCACTCCTGGCGTGCTGACAATCGTTTTTGGAATCGGTCCTCCGGCTGGCTGAAATCCGGGTGCGGGGCCCAAAGTATAACGAGTACTGATCTGCGAAGCCTGTGCGCAGCTTGACGCGCCAGAAGGGCATTGCGCAACAAAGCTTGTTGAAAGTTGAAGAATGCATTGACTGCTGGCCGTTGTGCAAGGAGCTCCACCCAGATCGTATCTCGCCGGTGCAGTGGTGGGCTGAAGGATACCTGAGAAGACTCTCTTTCCGCTCGGCGAAGGATCACCCGGATCAGCTAGATAAAAATCCGTATAGACTGGAGATCCGCCCGACATGGCGACACAACAATTTGGAAACAACCCAGTGCTCCCCGTCGGGCACGAAGTCGCCGAACCGTTTCCGTTCAAGCAAAAATTCAGTAGCTGATTTCCTGGGTTTGCGGCCGACGGAAACTTCGCAGGATCCAAGCTCGTTTGAATCGTGCCGGAGTCAGTAACATACCTGTCAGCCTGCGCTTTAATCGAGTCACGCGACATGGCAAGTCTCATGCCTTGAATCTGCTTGTTTTGATCACTTTGCATGGTCATAAAAACCAATGCAGTAAAGCCAACAAGACCCATGGCGATCATGACTTCAATCAACGTAAAACCAGCATCATGCTGGTACTTGCCAAATCTTCCAGTTCTCATCCGTTTTGACCTCTCGACTTCCAAAGTTCCCGCTGAAACACATTAACCACTAACTACAAATCTTCCGCAAAGCTTTAGCAAGCTGTCGTATCGCTTTGGACTCCGGCATCGACTCTCGCTTAACGATGAACACATCACGACGGACCGCTTTAAATCCCTTGGGAAGCGTGATCGCTTCAAGCTTGAAATCGGGCCTAACATCTTCATTATGAAGCGCCGCTACGAATTTCGGGATAAAAATCGCGCA
The DNA here is from genome assembly GCA_964496965.1 of uncultured Bacteriovoracaceae bacterium. GTDB lineage: Bacteria > Bdellovibrionota > UBA1018 > UBA1018 > UBA1018 > CAZCBS01. Next base: position 13,377 of record CAZCBS010000029.1, on the reverse strand, counting down.
AAGCCCCTGATGCACAAGCTCCAGCCCCGTAGTCATGAGATCCATTCGATAAGGAGCTTTTCGACTGTAACGCTCATCAGGCCATCCGTCACGACCTCTCACACCAGACGGAGCTCCTTCCAAGGGGCTGACGGGAATCGCAAATGGAATCTCCAGAATATCCAATCCCGTGAAACGTCCAGTTTTCGCAAATGCACCCATCTCCAGACTCGTGACCTTCACATACTCGATCCCAGGCCGAGGAATGGGCTCATAAGTAATTCCAATATCTACCTTATGTAGAAGAAGAGACTCCTCGAGCTTGCCAGGGACGAGCTCATGAATCTCAACCTCGAAGTCCTGAAAATAATCTTTCATTAACCGCCCGATAAAGAACGACGTGAAAACCTCGAACGATCCAATCCGAACGATATCGGAAGTCTTGCCGGCGTCCTTTCCTAAAAGTCGATCCAACTCTCCGAAAAAACTTGCGCAGCGCTGATAAAGCTTCTGCCCGTCATCTGAGACAACGATCCCGCGTCCCACCGGAATAAAGAGCGTCATCCCGGTCTCGTCCTGCAAGGCTCTCATCGATTTAGAAAGCCCGCTATGAGACATCCTGAGCAAATCCGCAGCCTTTCTCAGGTTTCCGGTTTCGACGACCGTACAAAACTGTTTGAGTCGATTGGTTTCCATATGGAACCAATTATGGACTATTACTCCATTTATGTAAACGGTCGCGACTGACATATTCAGGCCATGAAAACAAACGGAAAATTCTACCCTGTTTTCGAGGACCTTGGCGAAAAGCTCGACGCAAGCCCGCTAGACATTTTTCGTGAGCTAGCTCGCGTCTATTCCGAAAAAGGCGAGATTTTCTTTTTTCGGAGATCGGGAGAAGCAGGCAAATCATCGCACCATGAACCCACGCAAACCCTCATCGCCATCGAGCCGTTTGAAACGATTCGCTTCCGCAATGGAAAGGCGCTCATCAAAAACATAAATGGCGCGTTTGAGCAGGACGGAGATCCATTTCAGATCTTAGCCCAACGAATGAAGCACTATCAAACAGACAAGCTTCCTGACTCTCCATTTTTTCACGGCGGAGCATTGGGCTACTTCGCGTACGATAGCATTCGGCATGTCGAGACATCGCTTCGAACCTCACCTGGAAACTTGCGCGACTTAGAAAATGGGGACGACTTGGACGCCGAATTTGGATTTTTCCGAAAACACATAATTTTCGACCATCTCCGAAATCGGGTCTTGCTGATGAGTGGCATTATCTCAGAGAATGAAACCCCTGATCATCGATCGATAGAAGAGAGCATCGCCCGCACGAAACAGGAAATTGAAGAGCTTAGAAAGCTTTGCATTTCTGCGAAAAAACTCCCACCGGTCGCATTCGAAACAGTCCGCGAGCTAGCGATCGAAGAAATGAAACCCTTGCTCGGCAAGGATCGCTTTATCGAGCGCGTCAAGAAAATCAAAAGCCACATCCGCGCCGGAGATATTTTTCAAGCGGTGCTCTCCGAAAGATTTTCGATTCCTTTCACCGGTGATTCGATCGATCTCTTCGAAATTTTGATGAAACTGAGCCCCTCCCCCTATCAGTTCTACTTTACCGCTGGCACTCGAGTTTTTATGGGAGCATCTCCTGAAATGCTTGTGCGACTGAGCGGAGACGAACTGGAGACACATCCGATCGCTGGCACCCGACCTCGAGGGACAACTCCTGACGAAGAAAAGCGCCTGGAAGCTCAACTCAAACGCAGCGAGAAGGAAAAAGCGGAGCATCTCATGCTCGTCGATCTCGCGCGAAACGATATGGGACGGGTGTCGAAGGTCGGATCCGTGAAAGTATCCGCCTTCATGGAACTGAAAAAATTCGCAGGAGTCATCCATTTGGTTTCTCGCGTTGTCGGAAAAATCAAAGAGTCCATCCACCCAGTTGAGGCACTGACCTCATTTTTTCCGGCAGGCACCCTTTCAGGCGCACCGAAAGTGCGTGCCATGCAAATCCTCTCAGAGCTTGAACCGGCTCCTCGCGGGTTTTACGGCGGCGCGGTGGTCATTGCGAGCCTCTCAGGCGACCTCGATTCTTGCATCGCCATTCGAAGCATTCAACTCGAGGACGGCCTAGCCTTTGTCCGAGCCGGAGCGGGAGTCGTCGCCGATTCACGTCCCGAAAGCGAATACGCCGAGGTTCAACACAAAACACGAATGGCGCGCAGGGCCCTCGCCATCGCCTCTTCTCAAAACCCTACGCAAGCGAGGCTCACATGATCCTACTCATCGATAATTACGACTCGTTCACCTACAATCTCAAACAATACATCGAGGAGCTTGGGCATCGCTGCATCGTTCATAGAAATGACGAAATTACGCTCGATCAAATCACCTCGCTCAAGCCTCGTGCCATCGTGCTTTCTCCTGGGCCAGGCGCTCCGGACTCAGCCGGCATCTCCTTGGAAGTCATTCGACACTTCGCTGGAAAGCTTCCAATTCTTGGCGTCTGCCTGGGGCATCAAGCCATCGGACAAGCCTTCGGCGGAAAAGTCATCCGATCGCTAAAACCTAAGCACGGAAAGATTTCGCAGATCAAACATTCAGGCCAGGGCATTTTCACTGGAATCCCAAACCCCTTTCGCGCGACCCGTTACCATTCCCTCGTCATCGAAAAACAGTCTCTGCCCGAATGCCTTGAAGTCATCGCCCAAACCGAAGACGGAATGATCATGGCCATTCGCCACCGAACTTTCAACATTCACGGTGTACAGTTTCATCCCGAGTCCATCGCGACTGAAGGGGGCCTTCAACTCATCTCAGGCTTCCTCAATCAGGCGGAGTAAATTATGCTCACTGCTATGAAACTTCTGCTTGAAGGACAGTCACTCAGCCGCGACGCCGCGAATGAAGCGATGTCGTGTCTTCTCGAAGGAAATCATGCCCCCGAGAAAGTCGGTGCTTTTCTTTTCGCGCTTCGAATGAAAAACGAAACCGTCGAAGAGATTTCAGGATTTGTCGATTGCCTGAGAAACCGCGGCATTCAAGTCGTCCTTCCGCGCCAGGACGTCATGGATGTCTGTGGCACGGGAGGAGATAGCTCTGGGACGTTCAATATCTCGACGGTAGCCTCCTTCATTCTTGCGGCCGCTGGACAACCCATCGCCAAGCACGGAAACCGTTCCGTCTCGAGCCGATCCGGTAGTTTTGACGTTTTTGAATCTCTCGGCCTGAAGTTTGACTCAGACCCCGCGCAAGCCGCTCGATCCATTGAAACTCATGGAATCGGGCTTCTTTTTGCACCGGCGTTTCAACCCGACCTCAAGGCCATTGCTTCCGTTCGCAAAAACCTGGGAACTCACACCGTATTCAACGCTTTAGGACCGCTTCTCAACCCCGCTCGCGTCAAACGCCAGCTCATCGGTGTCTATAGCCCTCTCTTGCTCGAAAAAATGGCGCTCGTATTGAAAGCGCTAGGAAGCGCGGAAGCCATGATTGTTCGTGGCGAGGACGGACTGGATGAAATCTCGCTCAGTGGACCAACACAAGTCGCGCATTTGAAAGATGGAGAGATTCAGCGTTACACGATCTGTCCGGAGGATTTCGGCATCGATCGCGCTCCATTGAGTACGATTCAAGGAGGCGATGCGAGAGAAAACGCCAAGACTCTGGTCAAAATCCTCTGCGGCGAAAAAGGACCTAAACGCGATATTGTTCTCATGAATGCTGCCGCCGTGCTCTGCATTGGCGGGAAATCAATGAGCTTGAAAGAAGGCTTTGCCCGAGCGAGCGAAGCGATCGATTCAGGACGAGCTATGGCGCTCTTAACTCAAATGGGAGGATCGAACTAATGTCCTCAGTTCTTCACCAAATCGCCAATGCGGTTCAAGTAAGACTTCTTGAGCGCAAGGCAAAAGTCTCTGAAGACGCACTTGAGAAGCTTTGCAAAAGCGCCAGAACTCCTCACTCTTTTCTCGATGCGTTTTCAGGACCGGGCGTTCACGTCATCGCGGAAATCAAGTTTGCAAGCCCATCTCAAGGTCAGATTTCAAAAGAGTCAGCTCCTAACCCCGTTTCAGTTGCGTCTCAGTATCTCGAATCTGGCGCTCGCGCTCTTTCCGTTTTGACGGAACAAGACCACTTTCACGGCAAACCGGAGTATCTTTCTGAAATCAGAAAAGCCTTCCCACAGAGCAGACTTCTTCTGAAAGACTTCGTTCTGGAACGTTATCAGCTTTTCGAAGCGCGTATTCTAGGCGCTGACGCCGCCTTACTGATTGTCGCCTTGCTTGGAAAGGAAAAGACGGCGCAGCTACTTTCGACTTGCCGAAAGATCGGCCTCACCGCTCTCGTCGAAGTCCATAACGAGGACGAGCTTGCCATTGCCACTGAAGCGGGAGCCGAGCTGATTGGAATCAATAATCGAAATCTAAAAACTCTTGAGATCTCGCTGGAAACCTCCTTTCGCCTGAAAGCACTTGCGCCGAAAAACGCACGTCTGATCAGCGAAAGCGGAATCCACACGGCTCAGGAAATTCGCTTGCTTCAAAGCGCCGGGTTTTCAGGATTTCTTGTCGGAACGTCACTGATGAAGAGTGATTCGCCAGGAAAAGCTTTGAGTCAGCTTGTATCGGAGGCTCGGTGAAAATCAAAGTCTGCGGAATCACCCGAAAACAAGACGCGGAGACTGCTATCGAACTCGGGGCCTGGGCCTTGGGCTTCATATTTTATGAAAAGAGCCCGAGATTTGTTTCGCCCGCTCAAGCTCGTGAACTTTTAGCTGGCTCAAATCCCGAGCTCAAAAAGGTCGGCGTCTTCGTCAACGCTGACAAGGCGACTATCGGTCAAACGATTGAGATCTCCGGGATCAATACAGCTCAACTTCATGGTGACGAAACTCCTGAGTTTTGTGAAGCTCTCAAAAATTCATATCCAGAAATAGCGCTCATCAAAGCTCTTCGCCCCAAAAACATGAACGATCTACGATCGATTCCCGCTTTCCTAAAAACCTGTCAGGCCATTCTGATTGATTCTTACTCAACCACGGCTCACGGAGGCAGTGGCGAGCTCGCGAACTGGGAGCTTGCGTTTCAAGCAAAGTCTTACGGCCCCGTTATCTTGGCCGGGGGTCTTACGGCGAAGAATATTCATTCGGCATTGAATCATGTCTCGCCCGAAGCGATCGACGTTTCCAGTGGCTTAGAAGATGATCCAGGAGTTAAGTCTGAAGCGAAAATGCGAGAATTCTTTCAAAGTGCCAAAGTGCAGCGAGCCTGCAAAACGCCGGACGCCAAGGGTTGGTTCGGACCATTTGGAGGGCGTTTTGCTCCAGAGACACTGATGGGCCCGCTGCTTGAACTTGAAAAGGCATATTTTCGCTATCGCGAAGATCCCGAGTTTCAGCGCGAGCTTTCCGATCTGCTCGCGCATTACGTAGGGCGCGAAACTCCACTGACTTTTTCCAAACGCCTGACTGATCACCTTGGCGGTGCCAAAATCTATCTGAAGCGCGAGGATCTCACTCATACAGGAGCACATAAAATCAACAATGCCATCGGCCAGATTCTTCTCGCCAAGCGAATGGGAAAAACCCGCATTGTCGCTGAAACGGGAGCGGGCCAGCATGGTGTTGCCACGGCCACGGTTGCCGCGCTTTTTGGTCTAAAATGCGTAATCTATATGGGACGTGTCGATATGGAACGACAGCTCCTCAACGTGCACCGGATGAGACTTCTGGGCGCCGAAGTCATTCCGGTGGATGCGGGGACTCGCACCTTAAAAGACGCGGTCAGCGCGGCCATGCGTGACTGGGTCACTCATATTCGAGACACGTTTTATATTCTCGGCTCAGCACTAGGTCCTCACCCATACCCGCTCATGGTGCGCGATTTTCAAAGCGCGATCGGACGAGAGGCTCGTGTTCAAATTCTAGAACGAGAGGGTCGACTTCCCGACGAGCTCGTGGCTTGCGTCGGAGGCGGAAGTAACGCGATCGGCCTGTTTCACGCATTTATCGACGATACCGAAGTCGCGATGACCGGCGTTGAGGCGGGCGGGACCTCGATCTCGCCGGGAAATCATGCTGCGCGATTTGCAGGGGGATCTCTCGGCGTTCTTCAAGGAACACAGACTTTCGTTTTACAAACCGAAGGCGGACAAATCGAGAACACTCACAGCATTTCCGCAGGGCTTGACTACGCTGCCATCGGTCCAGAACATGCGTATCTCCGCGACATCGGTCGAGCGCAATACACCTATGCAAGCGATCAAGAAGCCCTCCACGCTTTCCATCTGCTAGCTCGGCTGGAGGGAATCATTCCAGCTCTCGAGAGCTCTCATGCGCTGGCTTACGCCATCCGTCGCGCGCCAAAACTTTCAAAAGACAAGATCCTTCTCGTCTGCTTGTCAGGGCGGGGAGATAAAGACCTCGCAACGATCCTGTCGCAAAGCCAGGAGGACCTATGCTAGAAAGATTTGCTCAAGAAAAACGTGCCGCATTCATCCCATTTCTAGTGGCAGGTTATCCATCCTTTGAAATCACCGAAAAAATGATCGACGTCTTAGTCGAAGAAGGCGCGGATCTCTTGGAGCTTGGCGTACCTTTCTCGGACGCCCTTGCTGATGGACCGGTCATTCAGGCGGCCTCTGAAACCGCCTCGAAAACAACCCAATCGATCGATCGAGTCATCGATTTCGCGGCTAAAATCATTCAACGCCATCCACGGCTTCCTATCATTCTCTTCACGTATTTCAATCCGATCTTCAAACTTGGAATTGAGAAGTTCGCCATCCAAGCAAAGACCGCAGGAGTCTGCGCGACGCTGGTCGTGGATCTTCCTCCCGAAGAGGCTACTGAGTATCGCGAGTGCATGAAAAAGCACGAGCTCAAAACTGTGTTTCTGGCTTCTCCGACGACTTCTTCTGAACGCATCGCACTGATCAGCGACGCGTCTACCGGATTTATCTATTATGTATCTCGAACAGGGGTCACCGGAGTTCAGAACGATCTTTCAAAGACTCTCGATAGCGAATTAAACCATATCCGTTCTCTCACCCGGCGCCCTATTGCAATTGGATTTGGAATCTCCAAAGGTGAACATGCCAAAGCGGTTTCGAAGATAGGCGATGCGGTCGTCGTCGGAAGCGCGTTTGTCCAGCTCATGACAAAGCATCTGAGCGATCCTGTCCAAATGACTCACGCCGTTCGGAATCTGGCCCAAGAGATTTCCTCCGCGATCAAAGACTAGAAGTTTTCGGTCAAGCGCATTTCCGTTGCATGTCTAATGCGAACTCTTTGAAATCTCCCTGTTGGATTGTATAGACTTGTCCGCAAAAACCGATCTGAGCCGCTTCGTGCCAGCTTCGCTCCACTGAGACTCTCAATAAGTGACGCGTAATCAAAATCGCAAGCCAATGCCCACGGTAGCGAATCCTAAAACTGACACTCGGAAGCTCATCGGGAAGTCGTGGATTCAACCATAAGACATCATCCCGCGGCTCCATTCCAGAGTAACACCGCTGAACCAGATCAATCGTTTCTGCCATCGCCCCTAAATGAATTCCTTCGCCCGTTGTCCCGTTTTGAATATCGGAAAAATCGCTTTCCAAGGCAGCTTGAAACAGACTCCAAGAACCTCTGCGATCCGAGCGGGCCAAAACCCAAGAATGAATCGCGCGACTCAAAGTCGAACCATGGGCCGTATATCGCGTATAATACTGGATGTTTTTCGGGATCATCGATGGCTCAAATGGATATCCTAAACGGCTAAAGATCTGCGTCAGCTCCTCCGTCGAAAAGAGATAGAAAAGCATTAAAACGTCGGCTTGCTTCACCACTTTATATTCCTCAGTGGCTGCTCCCTCGCTTTCTAAAATGCGATCGAGCCGCTGGATGTCTCCATACTTTTTTCGATAGCTCTCTAAGTCAAAGTCCTTGAGACGCTCATATCCCTCGAACTCATTGATGATTCCGCCGTCTTGAAACGGCACATAGAGACGCCTGCTCACGTCCTCCCAGAGAACCATCTCTTTTTCGCTGATTTCAAGCAGCTCACGTAGATGCTCTCTTCGCTCACGATCCATCGAATTCAAAACATCGAGAGCCTTCGAGATCGCCCACGAGGCCATGACATTGGTATAGGCGTTGTTATCAATTCCTGGAGTTTCTCGATCCGGATATTTCGTGTGAAACTCATCTGGGCCGACGACTCCCAGAATGACATAGCGTCCCCGCTCTCGAACATAGACGGCGCGACTTGCCCAAAACCGCGCGATTTCGAACATCACCTCCGCTCCGTAGAAAGAAAGAAACTCGCGATCTTTCGTGACTTGGTAATATTGCCAGATATTATACACAATCGCTGAATTAACGTGGCTCTGAAGATGAGTATTCTCCTTGAGCCAGTGCCCTGTGATCGGATTGATATGTAAGGATGGGGTTTCTTCCGCGCCTGCACTGGCGCTTTGCCATGGATACATCGCGCCACGGTATCCCGCCTCCGCGGCCAGATAGCGCGCTTCTTCCAACCTTCTGTATCGATACATCAGGAGATTTCTGCTGAGCTCGGGAATCCTGAAATTGAAAAATGGAAATACGAAGAGCTCATCCCAGAATACATGCCCCCGGTAGGCCTCGCCATGCAGGCCTCGCGCTGGAACCCCCGCATCCCAATCCAAAGTATGGGTCGATATCGTCTGCAGCAGATGAAAAATATAAAGACGAAGAATAAGCTGCTCATATGGGTTTCCGCTAAGCTCCATATCGCATCTTCGCCAAAGATGGTGCCAGGCCAACTCATGCCTGTTCAGCAAATCAGAAAACCGACCGGAACGAGCTATCGCGCGCTTCGCGGCCGTCAAGGGCGAACCAATCGCATGGTCCCGCGAAGTATAAATCGCTATTGTCTTTTCAACCTGAACCGAAGTTCCTTCCTTTGCCTCCAAAGCGAGCTCTTGATAGATCGCATCGGGCTTTTCGATGATTTGAACATCCGGAAGGACTCGCTTTTCATTTTGATACACCTGAGTTTTCTCAGCAAGCGTCATTCGAATTTGAGACTCACAGGTTTCGGCTACTAGAAAAAGACCCTCTTCTTGATCGGAAAAACGACAGACTCCACAAGCAAGCATATCCAGATGCCGACCATTGAGCATCTTGTATCTCGCCACGCCCGAGTTTCTGACCGCTCCATCCATCCCGGATTGAATCGTGATTTTTCCGCTCCAATTGATAGGCGAAATTTCCCAGGAAATCGCTGCTAAATGGGGCAAAGCCATGCTCACAACGCGACGGGATTTCAATCGAAAAACTCGACCCAAAGAATCCTTGACTTGATAAGAGCGACTTAACATTCCTTTTGCGAGATCGAGCTCTTGGTAGAACTCCAGAAGCTCAAGATCCTCGATTCGAATCCAGTCCCCACCCTCTCCTCGAAATCTCAGAGGGAGCGCATTCGGCCAGTTCACGAGGTCCTCGCTCTCAAGCACTCCTCCCGAAATTTCTGTTCGGATCCTATTATATCCACTCACCAAATAGGCACCCGGGTAATGAAATCCTCCTGAAGACTCCTCCTCTGCGGCGCCTCGAATGACGAAATAACCATTTCCTAACGCACACAGCGCTTCTCTTAAGGGTTGTTGCTTAGGTTCATAAAAATAATAGCGAAGCTTCCAGGTATCTTCGCTCTGCACCCCGACTTCCGTGAGCGAGATCTCGTTCAGACTTTGAACAACATCATCCGCGCCAGCACTTCGCAAGGCTTGAGCATTCCCGTCTCTTCCGACCCCGATGACTTTTCCAAAGCGGCCTCGTCGTGCTGCTTGAATTCCAACGATCGAGTCTTCAAACACGATCGCGCACTCGGGCTGAACATGAAGCAAACGCGCGGCCTCGTCGAAAAGGTCCGGCGATGGCTTTCCGCGCAGTTTGTGCCGCTCCAAATAGTTTCCGTCGATTCGTACGTCAAAGAGTTTATCCAAATGCGCAAATTCAAGGATCTCAGCGCAGTTTTTGCTCGAAGAGACGATCGCGACTTTGATCCCTCGCCTTCTCCAACGCCAAATGGCTTCGATTGCGTCTTCAAATACGTCGGGTTTTTCGACCTTTAGCAAATGATTGAAGATCTCGTTTTTTCGATCAGAAAGTCGCCGGATGAGCTCCGCGCTCAAGCCGATGCCTCGAGATCGGAAAAAGCTTCGAATCCCGTCTTCCCGGGATTTTCCATCCAGCAAGCCGCGATACTCGCGCTCCAAATCAAACGGCTTGAAAGCAGCTCCGGCCTGCGTGCGCTCACGAAGAAACTCATCCCAGAGCTGCCCCCAGGCCTTTGCGTGCAAATGAGCCGTTCGCGTCACCACGCCGTCTAAATCAAGAATGGCTGCATCAAACTTAAGCTCCGCGCCTCTGTTCATAGCAATAAAGAAGACAATCAAGAAGCTGCAGCCCAAACACGCTGAGAACACCGACGATGAGGCAAATTCCCAAATCCACGCCGTGCAGGCTGGAAAACCGAAAAAGTTCCCGAAGCGACGGGATATACAAGACACACCCCAGCATGACGAGCGTCATTCCAATGATCCAAAGCAAAATCCGATTTTTCCAGAATCGCACCGTGGTGCTTGTAATAATGAGCGCTAGGTTTGAGATGATGAGCGTCGTAAACGTCAAAGTCCGCGCATCCAGCTCCCCCTGTCCTCTGTGAAGCGAAATCACGAAAATGAGCAATAGCGCAACGAGAACTCCCCCTCCTTGGATCAAACTTGGACCAAACACCTTCCTACTGAATAACGATTCGCTTGCCCTGCGCGGCGGCCGCATCATGAGCGCAGACTCGGAGGGCTGCGCTTCAAAGACGATCGAGCATGTGGGCTCGATAATGAGATGAAGAAATGCGATATGCACGGGCAGCAAAACAAGCGGCAACTCCAAAAGCACTGGCAAAACTGAAATTCCCGCAATCGGCAGATGAGCGGCGAGGAGATAGACAAATGCGCTCTGGAGATTCGCATAAGTTCTTCTCCCCATTCGAATGGCCTCAACGATCGACGCAAAATCATCATCCAACAAAACAATTGCCGCTGACTCGCGCGCAACATCCGTTCCTCGTTTACCCATCGCAATCCCGATATTCGCAGTCTTAAGCGCCGGAGCGTCGTTTACCCCATCGCCCGTCATGGCAACGATTTCCCCTCCATCCTTGAGCGCTTTTACGAGCTTTAACTTCAAAGTTGGCGTCATCCGCGAAAAGACGCTCATTTCCTTTGCGGCTTGGAGCATCTGCGACTCTGACATTCGAGAAAACTCATCCCCGGTAAGAACTCTTTCCGGATTTTGAAGTCCGATCTGCCTCGCGATGCTTCGAGCAGTGGCAGGATGATCGCCGGTAATGATCACGACGCGCACTCCCGCCGAGTGACATTCTGCGATCGCCTGAGGCACTCCGGAGCGAATGGGATCCGCAAGTCCTGCTAAGCCTACAAACTCAAAAGCGATGTCATGTTGCTTTTCAGGAAGCGCGGCTGATCCCAGCTTTGCTTTTGCAACTCCGAGAACACGCAAGCCATTTTCAGCCATTTCCGCGGCTCTCCGAGAAACAAGCGCCGCATCAGACAAGCTCAAATGACAGAGATCGACAATCGATTCAGGAGCTCCCTTGGCTCCGATCACGTACTCACCCGTTCGAGCAGGTCTCCACGCATGGGAGATCGAAAGAAGCTCATCAGACAAAGGATACTCTTTTTGAAGATTCCAGGCAGGATGAAGATGCTCGGTTCCGTTGAGAAACTGATTTCCAGCCTCTAAAAAAGCTTTTTCCATCGGATCAAACGGGTCTTTTCGACTGGCTAGGATTCCAAATTCTAGGACCTCGTGAAACTTCTCTGGAATTTGCCCAGATGAAGGACTGGAGAGACTGTAGAACGACTCGGCCGCATAAATCTGCTGAACCGTCATTCGATTCAGCGTCAGCGTGCCGGTCTTATCCACGCAAAGCACTGAAGCTGAGCCCAAATTTTCGATGGCGGGAATCTTCCTGGTCAAGACCCGTCGCCGAGACATGCGCCACGCCCCAAGCGCCAGGAAAATCGTTAAAACAGCAGGCAATTCATTCGGAAGAATGGCCATCGCCAAACTCAGACCGGCTAAAAACCCTGACAACCAATTATGTCGAGTCAATGCATAAACAACCACGACCAAGATGCACAAAGAGGTCGAAATCCAGCTCAGCCGCCGCACCAAACTTCGAGTCTGTGATTCAAGTCGAGTTGGCTCTTTTGCCGCATGCTGAATCGACTTACCGATTTTTCCGAGCTCAGTATGGATTCCTATCTCAGACACCTGCATCACTCCCTGCCCGCGAACTAAAGTAGTTCCCGCATAGAGTTTTTGATGAGGCGCCTTATCCACTGGCAACGACTCTCCCGTCAGTAAAGACTCGTCTGTCGCGACATGAGCCCCCGAGAGCAAAGTCCCATCGGCAGGAACGCGGTCTCCTTCGCTCACAAACGCGATGTCATCTCTGACCACCTCTCGCCCCGGAATTCGCATTCGAAGACCGTCTCTGAGTACAAGGGCTCTTGGACTGGAAAGATCCCGCAGCGCCTCTAAAGCGCGCTCCGCTTTTCGCTCTTGGTAGACGGTGATTCCGATGATGAGAAAAAGAAAGCCAAGAAGCATCCATGCTTCTTGACGATCGCCTAGAAAAAAATAAATCAAGCCGCAGGCAACCAAAAGAAAGACCATCGGCTCACGCGTCACGTCCAGAACAAAGTGAAAGAACTTTCTCGGTCGAGCGATCGGTAGCTCGTTATAGCCTTCTTCATCTTGGCGACGTAGCGCAAATGCTTGCGACAGACCTTGGCTTTTCAGAATACTCGAGCGGTCGCAATCCATGTGCCAATGGATCACCGCTATTTCTCAGTGATATCTCAGCCCTACTTTTTCCAGAGATTGCAACCAACGATTGACCCGCTTGCTCTCGCTCGGAATCCCAGAAACTCCGACAGGAATCTCTCCATCCAAGAGCATTCGGAGTCCCGCGACCGCGGTCAGTGAAACCGATCGAGCCATGGCTGAACCTGTTTCGAAATTACCTGTCTCATCCAAACGCAACGCACGATTAAAAACCACGTTCTCGTGAGAACCGTAAGCCCGAAGCCGAACCTCCAGGCAAACTCGGTCTTCTTCACCCGGACGATACATCGCTGAGGTGGCATATTTTCGGGACAGGCTTTCCACCCCTAACTGCCCTTCCTCTGTCAGACGTGAAAAAATCCCCCTCTCCGTCCAGGCACTTCTCCAACCTTTTGGACGCAAAGTTCCACGAATAAACGTCGTTACGGGAACCTCGCTTAAACCATAGTTATGAAAAATTTCGGTAAATTCACAATTGGGAA
>CAZCBS010000028.1:2022-21045 GCA_964496965.1 uncultured Bacteriovoracaceae bacterium | reverse complement strand
TTGGAGACTCCAAGCAATGCGCTCGCTCGAACATGTCGGCGAAAGCGAGCTGCATTATTCCAGCGTGATGGGGATTTCCAGAAGTGACATTCCGCGAGTACGAGAAATTCTCGTCAAAGCAGTCGAAGACGCCAGAGCGATCATCAGAACTTCGACTGACGAGGAAATCTACGCTTACTCGATCGACTTATTTGCAGCAGGAAAGCATTCTAAGCAATAAAGTCCTCGAATTTCAGCGGAAAGAGCCGCAGCTTCCGGCAAATTCTTTTCTGAGCTGACCCAGCTGCTCGTACTTATCCGCATTATCAATGGTCTTGTCGAAAAGGACTTTTCTAGTTTGTCCGCCGACGAGCGTGACGGTGAATCTTACCACTGAAGTATTGCACCCGCCGATATCACAGTAGTCGTTTTGGTCGACGATTTCGATCTTGCAGACGGTTCTCACGCATTGAAGCGCATTGTCGTTGAGGGTAGGGACGAATGCCTGAGGGCAAGTGACATTGACTTGATCGCCGTCCTGAAGATTCAGGTTGGAGCTGGTGTCAGCTAGCGTTCCTGTGCTGACTAGGGTTGCAGCAATGACCAGAGCGAGTTTAGGCAAATGTTTGAGACACTTAGAAATCGTCATACAATCCTCTTTGATTTGGAATTTGCGTCATTCTTACCCAAAGTGTCTATCATTAGAAAATAGCAAGTATTGAGATAGTATGTTTAAAATATTAAACGATTTTGAGCTTTACGTGCTGAGCCTTCCGTTCGGGGTCGAAGGTCAGTACGGGGATTGATTAGATTTGGCTTCAAGGCAATCGCATTTTCGTGGGCGATGCAGGAATGGTTAGTCGCAGTTAAAACTGCGACAACGCAAACGGCATGGTCATTGCTCTATCGTGGCATCAGTGACGATTTGATTTTAACAGACTGGCGGCAGAATCCCTATGTATAAAGTTTTGACAATTGTCGTGCTAGCTATCAGCGCTATTGGCTCGGCAAATGCCGCTAACAGCGCAGCAGATCCCGGAATTCAATCAGGAAGCCGGGCTTCGAGTCTTCAGAGAAAATCAAGTTTTGCTTCTATGCTTTTGGACCCTCTTTCAGGAAAAGCAATTAGCGACGCAATTGGCTCTGAATGTGCCGACTTCCTTAGGAAAATTTATCGATCGGGCCATACGCTTGCTAGCACAACTTTAGCTGCAGCAGCGAAGCCGGTAAAGGACGTGGAATATTTAAGTGGGGTCGAAGATAATACTTTTTTTCAATACACGAAAGCGAACCCATTCTTCGATTCTCTTCACCCAGAAATAACTGATCGTAACCAAGCAAATAAGCGGGCGATTCAGGAAGGAGCCTACGATCAGGAGTTTTTATTCCTGAGAAGTCGAGCTGGTGGATTGAATAACAAAGTTTTATATGTGGCTGAAGACCCTGCTTCGAGCAGCAATTTCGGAAGCCACGAAATCGAATTTGACTTCGATCCGAACGCTAAGATCCTCGATCAGAACTCCGTTGCATGGGTCGCGACTTTGAAAGAGCTGTCTGCCAAGTATCCAGGTTTGAGCACTTCCTGCCCAACGGATGGACTTTCTTCAGGTTTGCCGACTGATATCGCTTACGATAGCCAAATTTATTTAATTATTGCCGACGATAGTGGCATTGACTTGATCAATTATACTCGAAACAAATGGTTCAAGGTTTTGAGCTTCAAGAACCTGATTGCCACCCACGTAATCAAATAAACGCACAAACTACATTGTTCCTATTTTGTCCTGGCTTATTGATCTGACTTCATTCTCTAGAAACCGTGGCGCGGCAGCTTTAAAACGACCGCGCTTTTCCGACCAGACCTCTGCTTCGACCTGTGGGTGTGTAAATAGAGGGGCTTAAATATCGAAGAGCTGCCCTACTAAGCAGCCACCTTCCTAAATCCAAAGGCGCGGACTTCCTTTCTAAGGAGCGTCGGAATGTAGAGCATCGGATACGGTGCGCGCTTCATCAGCTTGCGAATGGTGCTTCGGGGATAACTCACCGATAGCGGTGGGGCGATGATGACGGAACCGGGATGTTCAGCCAAACAGGTCAAGACGGCTTCCGAAAGAGAACCTTCCATCTTGCTATCGACAACCACCGAAAGCTTCACTCCGGCCTTTTTCGCGGTATGCGCCCATCTTTTCGCTTCTAATTGCGAGGCTCTGATCTTCCGGTAAAGTGTCTCCCGAATTTCAGGGAAGATTCGGGACGCTGCTTCAAAGGGCTGACTGAGCGGAAAGTCGATCTTATGAAAGAGAGTCATTTTCGCCGTCGTCGACTTTGCGAACTCCAAGGTTTTCAGGAACCATTCATGGGATTCACGTGATAGATCGGTTGGGAACATGATCGAAGGGATGCCTGCAGCGCACTTCCACTTCGGGTTGACGATCAAGAGCGGCAGTTCGGAACTTTCAGCGAGCGCCTCAACAAAGCTCCCTGGAAAGGCAAAGGTGCTGCTGCCGCCTTTGCCTGCCCGAGTGCTGGCTACGATGAGATGCGCATCTTGCTGCTCGGCACTCCTGAGTAATTCTTGTACTCCCTGATCAATGGAGTTAAACGGCAGGGAAATCACCTGCAAGGGTTTCAGATTCTCAAGTGGAATACGATGCGTAATTCGGCTGATTGAATCTTTTCCAAAAGCTTCAATCTTCCCAACAAACGAGCGCACGAGCCTCTGCGGAACAATGCCCTCGGCTGAATAATCGTTCACGAGGTACACAGGCTGAACGACGCTCGATGGGCTGGATTCGGTTAACTTCTGAATCGCCCAAGCCGCTGTCCGTTGCAGCATCACTTTTTCCGCAAATGGGTCCACCGCCCAGATGATCTTTCCGAATTCCATCAGCTGTCTCATACGGCTCCTTGTAATTAACGTGGATGAACGTGACGTGCTTCAATTTGGGTGCCGCGCATGGCAAGCGGCTTTTTTCAAAGTCGCCATCCCGGTGCATCGCTTGCCGGGAAGGATTCCCATCGCGATGAGCAAAGAGTATTCCCTGTCGAAAGCTACTTATGACCTTCGAGAACTGAAACGCGCAAATTCAACTTCGTAACGTCGACATGAGTGCTAGCGACTTGTTCGCGGATGGACTTGAAGTCCTGGCGAAGTTCGGCAAAGCCTGTGTCCACTTTTGTTTCGAGACGTCGCAAGTCAGATTTAATCCCAGAAATTTCCGATTTCATCTCCGACTTGAATCCGTTCACTTCAGACCTAAGTCCAGTGATTGCTAACATCAGAGTTTCAAACTGTGCCGATTCCATAGGTTCTCTCCTTTTAACGGAATGAGAGGTTATTGTCACCGTTAGTACGGTGAACTGTTTTGGGGCGGTGTATAAGCACGAAATAGGCCGGGATGAGGAGGCGGAAAAGCTGAATCAAGTCGGCGGTTTAAATTCTTGAGCAGAATTGGCTGTGACGACGATCGGACTGATTGTTCGATGTTCGGATCTAGGAGATTTTACGGATCATGCGCAAGAAGTTCGGTTTTCTTTTGTGTCTGATGCTACTTTTTCAGGCTGAAAAAATCGATGCAGTACGCATAGAGTTCTTCTTCGCTCGATGTATCCGACACTGTCAGTTGTGTTTTAAGCGCATCAAGAATCATGTCCTTGAGCTTGATCTTGTCGGCAGACGATATGCTGACCACCGCAGAGTAATGCAAATCAAAGGGAGTTTCGCGATCCAGGGACTCAATCGATTGATGGCGCCAGTTTGTATGGTGTTTCAAAATGTTGTGAGAATCATTTCCAAGTCGGACCTTCGAAACTCCCGATTGGTACTCGCCATTTTCTTTCAGAGTGAGTAGACCCGTGTTCAAAAGATATTCAAGTACTTTGGAGATTTTGTTGAGAGGAAGTTTAAAGAACTCCGCCAAAGCCTCGCGGGTTCTGAGTGATGGTATCGTAACGGCAATGTGGATCGCGGCGTAGTGCCAAGAGCTATAGTAGATTGCCTGATCCTCACGGCTCAGTACCGAATTTTTACCTAATCGATGTGTAAGAATCTGTCGTTTTGCTAGAAGCTCACCGATTTTGGAAGCATAGTACGCCGTAAGTTCCCGTGTTCCAGCGCGCTCTTTTTGTATCAACAAAAAGAAGTACTCTCGTTCGTCTTCTGTATGTCCAAGATATCGGCTCACTTTTTCAGCCTGTTCCATACTGAAATGAGCGCTTCCATTCAGGACCTGAGATACAAAAGTGGGTTGGCAATTTAGAATTTTTGCCACCGCCAGGCGTAAACCTTTTCGACTTCTGTACCCTCCGAGTCGCTCAGTAAGATATTGTTTGTATTGGATAAAATCAAATACGGAGGAGTCCATTCTGCCTTCTTTATGGTATTATAACTACCTTAATACTCTCTTATTTTACATCATTTGCCTATCCATGACAATGGCAGGCGGGTATTACGTGCCTGTCGCGATGCGGCATGTTAATAACCCTGTGCCTAAATGGAGGCTGTCGTGAAAGATATGTCCAAAAAGATTCTGTTCATTCAATTGCCCCTACTTTTATTCACTCTGATTGCTTCGAATGCTTTTGCATCCGGAGGTCGCAGTGATGGCGGTGGAAATGGCATAAACGGGCGCCCGATTGAAAGCTATGCGGTCAAAATTTCCGAAACCACGGAATATCAACAAATCATTCTCCCAGTTTTAGAACTAGTCGGCAGCAAGCTTCCTGATTTTGCGGAAGATATGAAGTCGATCGCTAATAACAAGCCTTGGTACTTTGTACCAGTTACGCTCGATCAGCTTCCCTCCGATCTCATTGGCGTCGCCTTTCCGACAGATCAAGATGCGCTTCAATCTCAAGGCGCAGTTTGGGTCGATAAAAATCGTTACGATAGTATGAAGTCTGCAAGTGACCGAGCTCATCTCCTTGTTCATGAAATGATCATGGGGATCGCTCTTGCTAAAAAGAACGGGAAAACTCTTGACCCCGAGTCTTACGATCAAATTCGAGGCCTTGTCGTCCGACTTTTTCATTTGAGAAATGAGGATGATTCCAAAGAGCTTCAGCAAGCGGTAAATGTCATTGGAAGACCTGGGTACCGACTTGCGCTGCCGACTGATATTCGTGCCTCAATGAGCTTGGACGAATTTGGTCTCTTTCTAGAAGGTCAAAACCAAATGCAGGCCTTGCCAGGCACTTGGGCACTCGTTGGACAGCGGTATGTGAACCATTGCGCATATGTCACTCAGCGCTCTGTTCAAGAAAGCTCATTTGCCTTTGGAATCGGTCCTGATGCCACTTTGGTTGGCAGGAAACCAGATCGCATGATTGTGATTCGTTCAGCTCCAAGCGTTAAAGTTTATTCAACCTATATTGAGTACCAGCAAAGTGAAGCGGTCGTAAATCCAAAGCCTGGCGACTATAGAGGTGCGCTGAAGATAATGGTGAATGGCGACTTCGAAGTCATAGGAGCCACAGTCTACGAGGAAGTGTACGTCTTTAACCCAAAAACTCGTGGGTTTGCTTGGGCACCCGACGTAAAAAAATATCTGGTCGAATGCATTCGTGGTGTTGACGCGAACGAATGAGAGAATCCGTGTATGAGATCTCACGCCCCGTGTGCTTAGCATTCAATAAAGGATCAGAAAAATTATGGGCTTGGCACGAGCTGGACCCAAGTATTTGAACAAGAAAGAAAATAAATTTTATGAAATATTATTTTATCGCCGGAACGTTTCTGGTGTCTCTATCTGCTTTCGCTTTAGAGCAATCTCATCCTGTAACAGTAAAAAAAGACGGGGACCGTATCGTCATCACAATTACTGGTGAGGCGGCTGCACATCTGTACGAATCTCTCGACGTTCCTGCTTCTCGTAGCTTTGGCTTCTTTCAAGTCGGCTCGAAAAAAACGGAAAACGTAGAATGCCAAGTGACCACAATGGGAGATATTCCCGGCAGAACGTCAGGCAGTTATGTTTGCACGGTCACCGAGCGCGCTCAGTAATCATACGCGCATTAGCATGTCGAAAATTCAGTTCGAGCAATTATCTTGAGATTTTCGACCAAAGTGACTGACTGATTATGCGCCTCGGTTGAGAAAATCACCGAGGCGTATAGCTCCGTCTTCGCTAGGACGCAATCGCAATAGTTTCTCGAGCGACTGCCCAAATCTGCTTAAATCCGAACCACCTCGATCCCTTTGCCTTTGGCGCGAGGGAGATTTTCCGGAAGACTCTGCTGAATCTCCGTGAAAAGTGCATCGAGAATCGTTGCTTATACTGAGTTCGCATCGAAGCATTTTTGCGTGGCAGAAAAGTGATTTCAAATATGTATCACTTTGATTTCAAAATTATTGACTCATGGCGACATCTTCTGCATAACCACGCTCGTTATGTTGGAAATTTATTCATACAACCAAGCTTCTCAGTTTATTCGAGACGCTTGGACCGAGAAAAAGCGAAGAAATAAAGCGTTTTCACTCAGAGCTTGGTCCAGGCAATTGGGATTTGCGAACAATGCTCCTCTGTCGCTCATGCTTGCCGGAAAGCGACATATTCCCAAAAAGTACATTCCCGCATTTGTCTCAAGCCTTGAGCTCTCTCCTGACGAAGGTCTCTTTCTTGAAACATTGGTTGAAATGGAGAGAGCGAGAAATATCCGGCAAAAAAAATTTTATGAGGAACGATTGAGAGCGCTTTCTCCGCAGCCAAGAGTCGGATTTGTGGAGATTGAAAGCTTCAAGTGCCTTGGTGATCCGATCCACATGATGATTCTTGAGATGACGGATTTACAAGATTTTGTTCCATCGGCGGAATGGATTCAAAAACGCTTGAGAACCAAGGCCGCGTTGTCAGAAATCAAAGCGGCGACAGAACGTTTGATGAACCTCGGGCTTTTAGTGAAGAATTCGGATGGTTCGTGGACAAAGACCCAGCGACATTTGACCAATCGCGTGGATATTGCGGACGTCGGCAGCCAGGAGTACCACAAAAACGTTTCCCTCTTGGCGGCTCAACAAGTCGAATCGCAATCAGTTCTTGAGCGCGAGTTCAATGGCTATGCGATCAATCTTAAGAAGGCGGATTTACCCAAGGCGAAGAAGCTCATCCGGGAGTTCATTCAAGAGTTTGCGCGCAGGATCGAAGCTCCGCAGAAAACCGGCGATGAAATTTACCAGCTCAACGTTCAATTTTTCGGATTAACCAAAGAAAAGGAAAGATCGTTATGATGACGAGAAAACAAATCATTCAATGCGCACTGTGTTTTTCAGCGCTCCTGAGCGCCATGCAAGCTTTCGCGATCAGCCGCTCTGGAAACGGCGGCGGCGGATTTTGCTATGACAACGGAAAATGCGTAACTTTGGCCGAAGCCGGATTGCGCATCCCTCTTGAGATTCCGCTTTTTATGATTTCTCAAGAAACCGAAAGCGAAGTGAAAAGGATTCTTTCCTTCTTGCCTCTGAGTGCGTCTTCCGTTCAGGAAAGAACTAAAATCGCCGTGGGTGAGCGCGACACTTTTGTTCCTGTCCAAAAGCAGAGCGAAAGAAAGTTTCGCGACATCGTTGATCGTTACAAAGAGATGATCAAGACCTATGCGCCCAATCTTCCACTCGACCGCTTTGAGCTTTTTGCGGTGTCCGATCAAAACGCGCCCAAAACTTATCTTCTTCCAGCTTTTTTTGATCTGAATCCAACTCGTCAGGCGCTCGTCCTGATCCACGAAGCAAACGTGAGGGGATTCTCGTCGGCCGCTGTTCCTTATGCAATTCAATATGACGGGATTCTCTATGATTATTTCACAAAATCTGAAAAGGCCGATTCATTGACGTTCAGTTTGATCGATTATAACAGATGGGTTGCGCAAGGAGGACGGGATAGCCTGAGCAGTTTCCAGTTGTTCGAGACTCTCAATAGTTATTTCGCGGCGAAAATCGGCAGAAGGATGAGAGTCTCCGATTATTGCGATGAATCTCTCATGGTCAAATCAACGTGTTTTGTATCCAGAGAGAAGGCTTTCTCTGGTAGCCGAAATATCGACCCACGCTTTGCACAGATTCTTTATGGTGCTCATATCTACGTGCTGACGGGTCTTCCGTTCGGGGTCGAAGGTCAGTACGATCTGACGCCTCCCGCGTCCAAGTATGGGCTGACTAACGAAGTCTGCAAAGGCGTGGCGTCCGGAGATCAGGTTTTGGATTACGTCACATTCAAAGACGGCTCAGGATCGCATCTTGTCATCATTTCGTGCACAGAGCGGGTAGGTCAAATCGTTCCGTCCGTCGTGCAATTCTTTGATCCTAGCGACACGGGTGGGTTTAGAACTCAGTAGTCTTTTAACTCGGAGGATGCTCGAGCGAAGCGATGCGCATCCTCCGAGTTTACTTCTGTGTAGCTTTGAGACTTGAACCGCGCAAATTCAGCTTGGTGACATCGGCATGAGCTGGAGAGTTCGGACATGAGTGCAAGGCTTCTCGTCCGATTTATTTTTTTCTTTGTTGTATGGGAAATCTTGGTGTTTAGGTGGGGACGCCTAAAAAGCAATTGAGCTGAAGAGAAGACGTAAAAAATTAGAAAAAGGTCCCAGGTGCCCTGCATTCATGATCTTGGTTGGAGCTATGTCGTCTTTTGCTCAGTTTGAAGCGTGATTTTCAGATCTCAATTTCGAAAGAGGTCGATACAGATCGAAAACACATCCTGAGATGAAGAGGGTTCCGCAACTTTGTGAATTTCTTCGATCGTCTTCAGTAGGAATGCTCTGATTTTTTTGATGGTCTTTTCATCTGAAGCAAACGTCACAGAGTAGCCAAGATCCTCTGGCCTTCGCAATGCCAGTGATTCTAGTGCAAGCAGTCGACGACTCAGTTGAAATGAATGGTCTAGAGGCGAGCTTTTTGGAAAATGAATGGATCCGCCACTATAGTTCCAGCATCCGTTTTCGAATTTTACGAGTCCGAATTTTTCAAGCTTTTGGAGATGCTCATCAACGATCGATTTCTCGATACTAAATCGCTGACTGATTGCGCTTGATATTTGCAACTCCTTACAGCTTGTTGCTAGGTGAATTAGTGAAGGAATCGGTGAAGAGCAATAATAGACATTCAGTTCATTGAGCGACTGATTTTTTTGAGACAGAATCCGACCTTCAACTTCTTGATGGACATCGCTTAAAGCTCTTCTTTTTTGCTCGAGATAATCTGAAAGCGACTTTGTCGCGGCTTTCGATAAGCGTAAAATGAGCAAGAAATATTCTGTTTCTAAATCACTGAATTGAAGATAACGACACAGCTTGAGGCTTTGATCTTCACTGAGATCGGCTTTGTCTTTAAGTACCTGGGAAAAGTAGGCGGCTTGACAGTCCATGGACTTAGCAAGCTCAACTTGTGTTTGCCCGCGCGCCCCTCTTTCTTTTGTGAGTGCTCTTAAAAATTCCCGGTACTCCTTGAAATCGAATACGCATGTCATGGTGGTCACGGAATAAAGCATTACTTAATATTATGTTCAACATATATATATTAAATATATAGCCCAACGCGGCGCATACTGATAAAGCCTGACGCAAGAAACTTACAACCTCTCTCGTAAAAGGAAATTTTATGACCCTAAAACTCTTGCTTAGTATGACGGCTGCCGTGATCGGATTTTCACTCTCAAGTCTTGCTGGCCCTTTGGTCAGTGGCGGAACTGGTACGCTCTCGCCTCTATGGTCATGCGCAACTTGGAATAGTTCAACTCAGCTGAATCTCGCTGAAGCTCCAAACGGAGTGATCGTTGTAAATATGGAAGGCACCTCCCCGACACATGGAGCAGTCTTCAATGCTGTCTTGATACCTCGAAGGCCTGGTTCGGAAGGACCGATTCAATATGCCTCGGAGGGCTTCGCTTTATCCATTCAAACAGGCATTGCTCCAAAGAACGGCTGGTTCGTCGCGAAGCTTCGATCCAATTTGACCCCCGACTCGGCTTTGTTCTGTAGGGCAGACTCGAAGTAAAACTTACCCGGACTTACTTCATCTTTAATCCGGCAGAACCTTTATTAGGATTTTGTTATGAGAGCCATTTTACTGTCTATTGCGTCGATAGCTGTATGTTTGTCTGCAAACGCAGCCCAGGGTGACTTTGTTTGCAGTGATACCGTACTTAATGGGTATTACGCGTTCTATGCGACGCCTAAAATGCTTCAGGATTACTTGAACTCGACATGTGATCCGTCTAAGCAGGTGATCATTAATGCTGACGTTAATGAAAAACACACCGTGATTTGTTGCTTACAGAAATAACTCAAATGGAAGCTGTTATGAAACTCAAGATTACTTTCGTTTCGATCGGATTGGCAATGGCCGTTACACAAGTGTCTGCTGCTTGTGATGTAACATATTCGGGTCGGCTCGTTGCTTCAATGGTAGGCGATCAGTTGTTTTCACTTTCCGGTGAGGCATTGGGTTCGTATGAGGGCGGTGTTTTAAAAAATGCAACCGGAACTCCCATTGGCATCGTTGACGACTTTACTGTTTATGATTCGCAACAAAAACAAATAGGAAGCCTCTCTCCATCATCAATTGGCTACGATGGAATCGTCAACTCCAAGGGTGTGCAAGTCGGTTACGCTGTAGGTTGTAGCTATCCATGGGATTCCGTGATGGGAATGCTTTTCCCAAATGACACTTACTATTATGACTATTCAAAAGCAAAAGCCGCTGCAGCTTTGGCATTGCTATCGGGAATTATGAAGTAAACTAGGAGTTTGGTCAGTGGCGTGCCCTTGTTTTCGGGTGTTCAACATCAACTCGTTTACCTGTCAATCCACGCTCGCAGCTAAAACTTCTTATTGATTTGACGACGAGCGACTTCCGAAATCTACCTAAATCCGAACCACCTCAATCCCTTTGCCTTTGGCGCGAGGGAGATTTTCTGGAAGACTCTGCTGAATCTCCGCGAAAAGCGCATCGAGGATCGGTTGCTTGTACTGGGTTCGGCGGTAGACGAGACTGACTTCGCGGCTGGGGACGGGGCTCGTGAAAGGCTTGACGAGCCGACGTGAAGTTCGTTGCAGCGATTGCGTTGCAAGGAACGGAAGAAGCGTGTAGCCGTGGCCTTGCTCGACGAGCTGGATCACGGTGCTGAGGCTTCCGCTTTCGAAGACGACGTTGGGAAAAACGCCGGGCTTTCCACGAAACGAGCAGACGCGCACGACTTGATTGCGCAGGCAGTGACCTTCGGCGAGAAGCCAGATGTCTTTGGCGTCGAGCTTGTCTTCGTTGACGGTGTCGAGCTTCATGAGCGGGTGATTCTCGTTCACGAAGAGAAGAAATGGCTCGTAGAAGAGAGGCTTCTCGACGATGCTTTCGACGTGAAGGGGAGTGGCTAAAATTCCCGCGTCGACTCGGTCTTCGTCGAGCGCAGCCATGATGTCTTCGGTCGTTTTTTCTTCGATCGAAAGAGTGACGCGCGGATAGCGCTTGGCAAATTCGCCGATAAAAAGCGGGAGAAGGTAAGGCGCGATGGTGGGAATCAAAGCGAGTCTGAATTCTCCGCTGGGCTCGTCTTTTCGCGTCTTGCAAAGATAATCGAGCTTGCCGACCTCGCGCAAAATCGTCTTGGCTTGCAGAATGATCGCTTCGCCTTCGGGAGTAGGAAGAATTGGCTGTTTGCTGCGATCGAAAAAAGTGATGCCGTATTCTTCTTCGAGCTTATGAAGCTGCATGCTTAAGGTCGGCTGGGACACATGACAGGCTTTGGCGGCTTTTCCAAAATGCCGGAGGCGATCGACTGCGACCAAATATTCGAGCTGCGTCAAACTAGCCATATCACTTACTTTCTCGGCCCGGCTCCGCCTGGCCTGGTTGATAGATTAAATCTATTGGAAAATAAAAACAATCGATTTTACATTACCGGGCATCTACCCGATGATGGGTCTATCAGCTAATAAAAAAAACTGAAGGAGAATTAAATATGAATACTCTGATCAACACGAAAATCCCCGACTTTAAAGTCCAAGCCTTCCACAAAGGCGAATTCAAAGAGATCACCCAGAACAACCTGAAGGGCAAGTGGTCGATCTTCTTCTTTTACCCAGCCGACTTTACCTTTGTTTGCCCAACCGAGCTCGGCGACATGGCGGACAAGTACGACGCATTCCAAAAGATGGGCGTCGAAGTTTACTCCGTCAGCACCGACACCCACTTCGTGCACAAGGCATGGCATGATGCTTCTGAGACCATCAAGAAGATCAAATTCCCAATGCTTGCTGATCCGACGGGCTTCTTGTCCCGTGCTTTCGGCGTGCACATCGAAGAAGCCGGCCTTGCTTATCGCGGCACCTTCGTTGTGAACCCAGAAGGCCAGATCAAACTCGCTGAAGTTCACGATAACGGCATCGGCCGTAACGCTGACGAACTTCTCCGCAAGGTGCAAGCCGCGCAATTCGTGGCTTCGCATCCAAACGAAGTCTGCCCAGCGAAGTGGCGTCCAGGTGAGCAAACCTTGAAGCCAGGCCTGGATCTCGTTGGAAAGATCTAAGTCGATTTGTGGGGCTCGGTGAGTAAAAGCCGGGCCCCGATTTTAAAACCTTTAACTGTCCCTTACCCTGAGGAGAGCGCCTATGTTGGATTCCGGAATGATTGAGCAACTGAAAAGTGTTTTCTCAAAGCTTGAGGAGACTGTGGTTTTGAAAGTCAAGCAGTCGGCGCATCCCGATCAGCCGCAATTGCTGGAGATGTTGAACGACATCGCGAGCACATCGGAGAAAATTCGCGTCGAGCAATCCGCGGAGCTCTCGGATGCTCCGGTTTTTGAGATGATCTACAAAGGCAAGCCGAACGGAGTGTCGTTCCGCGGCGTTCCTGGCGGTCATGAATTTACCTCGCTGATCTTGTCGATTCTTTACAGCGATGGAAAAGGGAAGCTGCCTGATGAGGGAATCATCAAACGCATTCGGAGCCTGAAGGGCCCGATTCGCCTAAAAACTTTTATCTCGCTGACCTGCGAGAACTGCCCAGAAGTCGTGCAGGCGCTTAATTTGATGGCGACGCTGCACTCGGACTTCCAACACGAGATGGTGGATGGCGGAGTGGCACAAGACGAAGTCGATTCGCTGGGCATTCAAGGAGTGCCAGCAGTGATCTGGGATGGGAAACTTCTTCATTCCGGAAAAATCCAGCTCATTGATTTGCTCGGCAAACTTGAGGCGACCTTTGGAAATCACGCATTGAGCGCCCAAGAAGAAAACTTAGGTGACTACGATGTCGCGGTCATCGGCGGTGGTCCTGCGGGCGCATCGGCCGCGATCTACAGCGTTCGCAAAGGACTCAAGACCGTGATCATCGCGGAGCGCTTCGGTGGACAGCTTCAAGAAACCAAGGGAATCGAGAACATGATTTCCGTTCCTTACACCGAAGGCGTAAAGCTTGCCGCTCAGCTGAACCAGCACGTCTCGTCTTATCCGATTCAAGTGTTGGAGCATCGACGCGTGAAGCAGATTTCGGGAGAGGCGATCAAGCGTATTCAGCTGGAAAGCGGCGAGCACCTCAACGCAAAGACTGTGATCATCGCTACGGGCGCTAAATGGCGTGAGCTTGGCATTCCTGGCGAGAAAGAGCATATCGGCCAGGGCGTGGCATTTTGCGCTCACTGCGACGGCCCATTCTATAAAGGCAAGAAAGTGGCTGTCGTCGGAGGTGGCAACTCCGGAGTCGAGGCGGCGATTGATCTGGCAGGCATCGCGCGCGAGGTCATTCTTTTGGAGTACAATGATCAGCTCAAAGCCGATGGCGTGCTCATTGAAAAGCTGAAATCGCTTCCGAATGCCACCATCGTGACTCAGGCCAAGACGACCCAGATTTTGGGAGACGGCAAAAAAGTCGTCGCACTTGAGTATCTGGATCGCGCCACCGAGCAAACGCAGAAAATCGACCTGGACGGAGTTTTCGTTCAAATTGGACTTTTGCCAAACTCGCAATTCGTGAAAGGACAGCTTGAGCTGACGCGTTATGGGGAGATCGTCGTCGACTCACATGGACGGACCTCTGTTCCTGGGATCTATGCGGCGGGAGATGTCACGACGATTCCGTTCAAACAGATCGTGACGGCGATGGGAGATGGCGCCAAGGTGGCATTGACGGCCTTCGAAGATCGGCTTCGCGCTTCATGACGCGTTTGTGTTTTAATTCTAACGGAGTTAAACTGCTCTACAAATGACCGACTCTGATTCGAATCTCCCAAGTGAGCCTTCTTTAAACTTTTCTCCCGCGGGCGAAACACCGGAATCGACGGCACGCCCGAGCGCCCCACGTTCGCCGCAAAAGTCGGGCATGGGTCCTTTGGCTTGGGTATTGGGTCTTTCCGCGGTTTTTTTCGTGCTTTTCATGGTGATCTCGGGAGCGATTTACTTTTCGAGAGGCGGAGCTAAAAGCGCGGCTCGCGGAAGCACGGGCGCGTTTTTGACGGCAGGAAAAGGCGCCGTCGGTGTGATCGAGATGAACGGGGTCATCATGGACTCCAAGAAAACCCTAAAAAAACTCGACGACTTTGAAGAAGCTCCTGAGATCAAGGCCGTCGTTCTTCGGCTCAATTCGCCAGGTGGTGCGGTTGCGCCATCGCAGGAAATTTATCAAGCCGTGAAGAATTACAAAAAGCCACTCATCGTTTCGATGGGCTCGGTTGCCGCGAGCGGCGCCTATTATGTCGCCATGGGCGCTAAGAAGGTCTACGCTAATCCAGGAACGATTACCGGTTCCATCGGCGTCATCATGGAATTTGCGAACCTCGAAAAGCTCTATGAATGGGCCAAGGTTCAGCGCTATGCGATCAAAACCGGAAAGTTCAAGGATGTCGGCGCCGAGTATCGCGAGATGGGCCCTGAAGAAAAAGCGCTTCTCCAGAACATGGTCGACGACGTTTTGACTCAGTTCAAGCAGGCTGTCGTGGACGGTCGCAAGCTGACGCTTGAACAAGTTTCCGAAGTCGCGGATGGTCGTATTTTT
Organism: uncultured Bacteriovoracaceae bacterium; assembly: GCA_964496965.1. Classification (GTDB taxonomy): domain Bacteria; phylum Bdellovibrionota; class UBA1018; order UBA1018; family UBA1018; genus CAZCBS01. Next base: position 6,092 of record CAZCBS010000028.1, on the reverse strand, counting down.
TCAGGCAGCCAAGCCAAGAACGCAAAGCTTGTGGATGAGCTTGGAACGCTTCAAGACGCGATCAATGAAGCTGCGAAAATGGCAAAGATCGAAGGCAAGCCTGACGTCGTTTACCCTGAAAAGGCTCGTCCTCGCTGGATGGATCTGATCCTGGAAGATCCTTCTCGAGAGGAACGCTCTGAAACATCGAGCAGTTTGGTGGGAGCATTGACAGGCATTCTTACCGGTCATGTCGAAAAAGCCGTGACTGGGCTTGAGCCAGGAATTTATTGGATTTGGACCGGAGCTCGTTGAACTTGACCGCACCCGTAAATCAGCAACATCGTTCGAAACGTCATCCTCGATCTGCCGCTGTTCGCGTGATCACTCGTGTTCTTTCCGATCGTGAGCCTCTCGACGAGGCTTTGTCTCGAGTCGTGGCGGAGCAAAATCTGGATTCGTCAGCTCGTGCCTGGCTTCAGGACGTCTGTGCCGGCACGCTTCGTTGGCGGGGACGGATCGATCAGATTTTGGATGCAGCTTCGTTCAAGAAAAAACCGACGGGCTGGCTGCGAAAGGTTTTGATCGTCGCGATCTATCAGATCGTCGCGCAAGATCGAGTCAATCCTGGTGCGGTGGTTTCTGAAACGGTCGTAGAGATCAAGCGCAAGGAAGGCGAAGCGCCCTCGCGCTTTGCAAACGCCGTTTTGCGAAAGCTCAGCGAACATGCCGCTCAGGTGCGGACGCAAGCGTTTCCTGAAAACGCATCTGCTGCGGAGCAAGCGCTCTGGGCGAGTCTTCCGGATTGGATTTGGAATCGTATCGTCGCGCAGTACGGACTCGATTGGAGTCGTGCCTACGCGCAAGCGAGCTTGGAGCGCCCGACGGTTTGGATTCGCTCCAAAGAACCCGGTTTTCAAGCCAGCTGGGCTTCCGAGGCCGGGCCGGTGCCAGGTTCTTTTCGTGTGACCGAAGGCGGATCGATTGTGGAGCGTCCAGGCTTCAAAGAGGGAACTTTCTTTGTTCAGGATATCTCCAGTCAGACTTTGATTGCCGAGATCAGTGACGAGGTTCGAAAGAGTCTAGGCGAGAGAACGCTTCGGGCTCTTGATCTTTGCGCGGCTCCGGGAGGGAAAACCGCGGGCCTTTCCTGGAATGGCTTTGAGGTCATCGCAACGGATCGTCCTGAGAAAGGCGGTGCTCGGTTTGCTTTGCTAGAACAGACGGTTCAGCGTGTAGCGCCGTCGGCTCGAGTGATTCAACGCCCGCAGGTGGCTACTCTTGAGCCATTGGATCTGGTTTGGGTGGATTCTCCATGTACAGGCTCAGGAATCCTCCGCCGTCATCCGGACGTACGTTGGCTCAGGCAGGAGCGCGAGCTTCAGTCGCTTCAAGATGTTCAGCTCAAGCTTTTGAAAGAGGCTTGGGGCAAAGTTCGTCCTGGGGGCTATTTGGCCTATTCCGTTTGCTCCATCCTTCGGGAAGAGGGGCCTGAGGCGCTTCAGCGGGCACAGCTCGGGGGCTCCTTGGTTCGCGAATGGCTTCTGACTCCGCAAGCGTCTCCTTCTGGAGATGGCTTTTACGCCGCTCTCATTCGTAAAGAATCGTAAAGAATTGTAAGGAAGCGTTTTGCAATCTCGAATGGCGTGAATTTCTTGCAAGATGAAATCGCATGTCAAAACGTAGTTGCTCTTCTTCACATGACTCCTAGGAATAGTGTGAAGTGTAAGAATTGACTAAAAGAGCCAAAAAGTCGCGTTTATTACCGTGTGTCAAAATGACTCTACTGCTCCAAAATGGCTCCAGGAGCGGAAAGACACGGGTGCTCTTGAGCGGGCTGCGTTGAGTGACGCGATTATTGAAAAAATCTAGTGATCTAGAGGACAAAGAAGTTTTTTGAGGATGAGCTGTCCGCTGGCACGCCGGCTGCAGTAATCCCAGCCAGGACCACTGATTCGCAAGTGTGTTTGCGGTACGTAAGTTGCGGGGGCGGCAGAGGTCATCACAATAAACGGCTACTATTTTACTTTCCTATAAATACCCACCTTTCAGACCGGTGGCTCCCGAAAGGGAGCCACCTGGTATCCCATTTTACAGAGACGAGCGATCGTGCTAGCTACGCGCAATCAGGCGAGGCGATGCCGCGCCGAGGGGGATTCCGATGAAGTTTTGGGTTATTGCTTTATTTGCGCTTTTTTCGGTAGGGACTTGGGCGAGTGCCCCGAAGGCGGACTTTGGAGCGATTTGCACGCAGCTATTTCAAGCCAAGCCGGCGTTATCCAATTATTCGACCTACTTTACTCAGCAGTTCCAGAAAAAGGCCACTCCAGAAGAAGTGATGGCCATTTTCTCTGAGCTCTCTCGTGACGTGGGAAAGTGCACCTCCTACGAGTCGAAGCTTCAAGCCGAAGGGCAGTATCAACTCATTCTACAAAGTCAGAAGGGTTTGAAGGTTCTGCTTTCCGTATTTGTGGATGAATCGAGTGGATTGGTGAGCGGTGTCCGTCTCGACGGAGTCGAGGATCCAAATATTCGAATTCAAAGCTGGGACGATGTGCGATCTGCTTTGAATCGACTCGATCCCATGGGAAAATCTTCGGCGATCTTGGAGACGCAGGATCATTCTGTTCAACTGACCCGAAACGGATCCGACGTTTTTGCGATCGGTTCGAACTTCAAGCTTTACGTGCTGGGCGCGCTTCAGCTTTCTATCGAAAAAGGATTGCATCGCTGGGACGAGATTTTGCCTCTCAGAGAGGAGTGGAAGTCTTTGCCTTCCGGCGTGATGCAAACCTGGCAAGCTGGAAAAGAAGTGAAGCTTCTTGAGTATGCTGAGAATATGATTTCTCTCAGCGACAATACGGCAGCCGATCACTTGCTTTATTTTCTTGGGCGGGAAAAAGTTCAAGCAGCGCTGACGCCGATGGGAAATACGCATGAGCGCGAATACCTGCCGTTTCTCTCGACGCTTGAGCTTTTTAAGTTGAAGTGGGCTTTGAGATCTGAAGAAGCGAATTCTTATATTTCTTCAAATCCTGCGACGCGAACTTTGATTTTGGATCGACTCCGCTACGTTCCTCGAGAGTGGATCGGGACGAATGGGATGTCTTTTGATCAGTCGCTGTTCAACGATAAGATCGAATGGTTTGCGACGACATCTGAAAACTGCGAGGCGATGTTTTGGTTGGCGTCTCGGAAAAGTCCGCAATTGCAGCAGGTGCTCTCCAAGAATGTGCCGTTGATCACGGACGCGGGAAAAGAAAGCAGTCACTGGGCCTATGCGGGTTACAAAGGCGGCTCGGAGCCTGGCATTCGAAACATGACTTATCTGCTCGAAAGCAAAACAGGGAAACGAGGATGCCTGGCAGTGAGCTGGAACAATCCTAATCAGTCGATTTCAGAATACCGCTTCATGGATATCGTGAAAAAGACTCTCAAGTTTGCCGAGCAGAAGTTTTAAGTTTTCTTTTTGGGCTTTGGACCGCCGGCAGAACCGCCGATCTGAAGCACATCTCCGCGCCAAACGGGGCCGAGTCGAGCGGTGTTGATTCGTCCAGGACGATCTGGTTCGCAGGTTAAAACATCGCCTGCTTTGGAGAGCGGATCGCTGATCACCAGGCGATGGTTTGGATTGCGCTTTGGAGCGCGGTATTCGGCCGATGTGATCCAGAGATACGAAAACTTAAGCCAGAGTCGCTCGGAGCCCAAAGCTTTCGAGAACTCGGCAAACCATTTGCCGGGAACGCGCGTCGGAACGGAAAAGTGGCAGTAGTCTTTGCCGTAAGAAAGAGGACAAGTCTCGGCGTGAGGGCAGGGGCCCCAAAGCATCGTCGCGGATTTTTCGATGGTCTCGGTTTGAAAGAGACGGTTTCGGAGTCGTGACAAAAACTGCGAGGTGCCTTTGTTTGCGGGCTCGACAAAGAGAACTCCGCCGCCTTGCGCTTTCTCGAGCAGATCGGCCCAGATGGTTTCGATCTTGGGGGTTTTGGGTGAATCGTTTTCGGATTCTTCGCTGTCTTCAGAAAGGTCCAATGGCTTTTCTTCATCACGAGCCTGAAAACGATTTGGAAGTGTCTTTGCCTCGTTCATCA
>CAZCBS010000028.1:0-2012 GCA_964496965.1 uncultured Bacteriovoracaceae bacterium | reverse complement strand
GGGCTCGCCCCCCCAGTTTGCCGAATGCAGATGAACGCTGACTTTTCCGCGAAGGCGTGGAAATCGGTCGGAGAGCGCTTGTGCGAGCGCTTTTCCGTCTTCCATGATCGCGCGTTGGGTGTCGAACCAATGGAGCTCAATCGGCGGGAGCTCTCCCCCGCGAGATTGCAAGAGTCTGAGAAGAAGGCCGATCGATGCCGTTCCTGGTCCTGCGCCGAGATCGGCGATTCGAAACACGCCTTGTTTGCGAGCGTGCTCGAGCGCGGCTTGTACCGCGGCCGCATGCATCTCGAAAAGCGAGACAAACTTGGCCATTTGAAGAGGCAGAAAATAAAGCAGGTAAGCGGAGCGAAATTTCGGATGTTGGAAGTAAGCAGGAATCTGCTCTGGACGATCTTCGGTAAAAAGCTCCGAGAGCTCTTTCACGCCTTTTGAGAAAAAGCGGACGTCCTCTTTAGCGAACGGTTTGTCTTTCCAGCTTTCGCGTGGGCTGTAGTGTTCTTTCACGTAAGCCGGAACCATTTCGTCCACAAACCAAGTCCAAGCCGGAGGAAAGTCCAAGGTTGGCGCTGGCAGTTTAATGACGGTCGTGAGCTGGTTTTTTGGGACCGGTAGGTTCGGCCGAGTGTTTATTCGCATGGTGTTACCTTCTTGTCGCATACCTCATGCTGGAGTGTCTAGCGGCGCGGCAAATTCATGGTAATCTATATTATATGAGGCGGAAGTTTCAGCACCACCCAGCTAGACCGATCGAGCACAGTCTTCCTAAGCGAAGCTTTTGGCGTGACCGGGTCAAGCAGATTTGGGCGTTTTTTTGCCCGCTCTGTAACGTTCCAAGAAGAATTCCTTTCCAGCCACGTCCAGGCTTTAAGCATCTGTTTCAGATTGGGCTGACTTCAGTCGTTTTCATGTTGGCGACTTGGAGCTGGTTTGAGTGGAAGGGGATTGTGAGCTTCTTTCCTCTTTGGACTTTGTTTGAGATGGTCTATCGCTCTCGAGTGCGCGCTGCGTTGGCTTGCAATCATTGTGGGTTTGATCCCTATCTTTACTTGATCGATTTGCCTCGGGCACGCGAAGTGGTCGAAAATCATTGGCGAAAAAAGTTTGCTGAAAAAGGGATTCCTTATCCTGAGAAAAATGTCGGTAAAACGCCCGGCGCAGCACAAGAAAATCCTGTGGCTCCGACCAGCGCTCAGCCGACAACTAAAAGCGGTTTGGCCGAAATGGTCACTTGACAGCTGTTGTTGCCCAACGCTAGACCTTCAAGCATGTCTGTCAATAAAGTTATTTTGGTGGGGCGCTTGGGGCAGAATCCAGAAGTGCGATATACGCCAGGCGGCGCAGCGGTCGCGAACTTCAGTGTTGCAACCAACGAATCGTGGTCGGATAAGAACGGCCAAAAACAGGAACGAACCGAATGGCATAAGGTTGTTGTTTGGGGCAAGCTTGCTGAGCTTTGCAATCAGTTCCTCGCTAAGGGCCGCCAGGTTTATCTGGAAGGTCGTTTGCAGACTCGCCAATGGCAAGACAAAGACGGACAAACCAAATACACGACAGAAATCCAAGCGCAGACTGTTCAGTTCTTGGGTGGCCAAGCCGGTGAACGGGGTCAGGGCATGGGCCAAGGCCAAGGCATGGGCAATGAGTACGGCCAAGGCGGCGGCGGAGGCTACAGCCGTGGCGCTCCACAAGGCGCTGGCCCTTCTGGTCCTGGACCTCAATTCGGAGCAGAGGAGCCGTCTTTCACTGAAGACGATATTCCGTTCTAAGCCATGCGCGCTCTGATTGTTGTTCCCACATATAACGAATTAGAAAATATCCAAAATCTCGCAAACTCGGTGATGGCGGTCATTCCGCCCAACGTGGATTTGCTGATTGTGGACGATAACTCTCCCGATGGGACTGGAAAGCTTGCTGACACGCCCGCTGCGCAGGATCCGCGGATTCATGTCCTCCCACGAGCCAAAAAAATGGGCTTGGGAACGGCCTATGTGAATGGCTTTAACTGGGGG
>CAZCBS010000027.1:0-21091 GCA_964496965.1 uncultured Bacteriovoracaceae bacterium | reverse complement strand
GAAGAAGGAAGAGAGCTTTTCGAGACGACTGTCAGGTTCTGGAGATCGTGGCTCTCCAAATGTACTTATCGAGGGCGTTGGATGGAGATGGTCTATCGATCCGCGCTTCTCTTGAAGCTTCTGACATTCGAGCCGACTGGAGCGATTATCGCGTCGCCCAGTTGCAGTTTACCTGAACGCATCGGAGGCTCCCGAAATTGGGATTATCGATACACTTGGATGAGAGATTCCGCCTTCACGATTTACGGATTCCTGCGAATTGGATTTACGGAGGAAGCTGCCGCATTTATGAACTGGTTGGACCAGCGATGTCGGGAGACCAAGCCGGGCAATCCGCTTCAGATCTGTTATGGAATTGACGGTAGGCAAGATCTGACGGAGATCGAGCTTCCTCACTTGTCAGGCTACCGGGGATCGCGTCCTGTGCGAATCGGAAACGCTGCTTTCTCCCAGCTTCAGCTCGATATCTACGGCGAGCTTTTGGATTCTGTGTATCTTTACAACAAATACGGCAGCCAGATTCCTTATGATTCCTGGACCAATATTCGCAGTCTGCTGGAATGGCTCGAAAAGAACTGGCAGAGGCCAGACGAGGGAATTTGGGAAGTACGCAGCGGGCAGGCTCAATTCGTTTACTCAAAGCTCATGAACTGGGTGGCGTTTGATCGCGGATTAAGGCTTGCGGACAAACGATCCTTTCCGGCGCCTCGGATGCGATGGCTTGAAGTCCGCGACCGAATTTATGAAGAAATTATGTTGAAAGGGTGGAGCGCTGAGAGGGGATCCTTTGTCCAAAGCTACGACAGTCAATGTTTGGACGCTTCGACGTTGATCATGCCTTTGGTTTTCTTTCTCGCGCCTAATGACCCTCGGATCCTGAGCACGCTGGATGCGATCAATCGGCCGCCGTCGGAAGGAGGGCTTGTCACGGACGGACTGGTCCACAGGTATGATGCCGAGAAATGGATGGATGGAGTCAGTGGCAGCGAAGGAACTTTCAATATGTGCAGTTTCTGGCTTGTCGAAGCATTGACTCGCGCAGGGCGAATAGATCGGCGGCGATTGGAAGAAGCGCGGCTTCTCTTTGAGAGGATGCTGGGATACGCAAATCACTTGGGGCTTTACGCGGAGGAAACCGGGAGTCGTGGCGAGGCACTAGGCAATTTTCCGCAGGCTTTCACGCATCTTGCGTTGATCAGTGCCGCATACAACTTGGATCGGTCCCTGGGGTCTCACGGATCTTGACTCTGAAGCGCATCCTGCCTTAGCGTTTAAGGATACCGTTGGACAAAAATTTGCAACTCTCGGGGCGGGATCAATCATGCTAGCTATCGTTTTTATCGTCGTGTTCCTCATTCTTGGGTACGTGGGCGCGCCGCTCATTGCTTGGAGCGTTGCGCTGTTCGCGTTACTAGCCGCGGCGAGCGTAAAAAGCGTGGCGATCTGGTCAGTTTGCGCTTTTATAGCGGTACTATTTAATGTGAGGCCGTTACGGCGGGTTCTTGTTTCGAGCGTGATTCTAAAGATCATGGGCGCGCTTAAAGTGCTGCCTAAGATTTCGGCCACTGAGCGTGCCGCGCTCAAAGCCGGAGATGTCTGGGTAGAAAAAGAGCTGTTTTCAGGGAAGCCCGATTTCAACTTCATACGCAAGCAACCGTATCCAGAGTTGACGCCGGAAGAGCGCGTTTTTCTGGACGGTCCGGTTGAGCGCCTTTGTGAAATGGCGAATGACTGGGAAATCTTTCAAAAAGGTGATTTTTCCCAAGAAATTTGGGATTTTTTGAAAAAAGAGCGCTTTTTCGGAATGATCATCCCGAAGTCCTATGGCGGTTTGGGCTTTTCCGCTCTTGCGCACAGCGAAATCATCATGAAGCTCAATTCGCGTTGCGTGCCACTGGCCATCACGACGATGGTTCCGAACTCCTTGGGACCGGCGGAGCTTCTTGTTCACTATGGAACGGAAGAGCAGAAGAACTATTATCTGCCGAGATTGGCCCGAGGAGAGGAAATCCCTTGTTTTGCGCTGACCGAGCCTGAGGCGGGATCGGATGCGGGATCTCTTCAAGCTAACGGAGTGGTTTTTAAAGGAAACGACGGCAAGCTCTATCTGCGGCTGAACTGGAACAAACGATGGATTACGCTGGCTGCGATTTCGACGGTTATGGGGCTTGCGTTCCGCCTTCGTGACCCGGAAAGACTTCTGGGGGGCGAGGAAGATCGCGGCATTACCTGCGCGTTGATTCCGACGAAGACCCCGGGAGTGGTGGCCAATCGTAGGCACAATCCGATGACGGTGCCATTCTTTAATTCGCCCACTCAAGGAAAAGACGTGGTCGTTCCGATCGACGCGATCATCGGCGGTCCGTCTCAAGCCGGAAACGGCTGGACGATGCTGATGGAATCGCTTGCGGCGGGAAGAGGGATCTCGCTACCGTCTCAAAGCGTCGGTGGCGCGAAGCTGATTGCCCGGGTGGCGAGCGCACATGCCTTGGTTCGTCGCCAGTTCGGAGTATCCATCGGAAAGTTCGAGGGCGTTGCGGCTCCTCTCGCGCGCATTGGCGGGATGACTTACATGCTCGAGGCTCTTCGCAAGTACACCGTCGGAGCGATTGATCAAGGACGAAAGCCATCGATCATTACCGCGATCGCGAAGTATTATTCGACTGAGATGAGCCGCGTATTAGTGAACGACGGAATGGATATTCGCGCGGGAGCTGGGATTTCGCTCGGGCCTAAAAACTTGATCGCTTCCTATTATTTCGGAAACCCGATTTCGATCACGGTCGAAGGCGCGAACATCATGACTCGTTCGCTGATTATCTTCGGACAAGGCGCGGTCCGCGCTCATCCTTATGCTTATCTCGAAATCGAGGCGGCGGAGTCCGGAAACGTCGAGCTCTTTGATCGCGCGTTTTGGGGACATGTGGGACATGTGGTTCGCAACTCTTTCCGTGCGTTCGCGCTTGGAATGACTCGCGGCTGGCTCGCAATGCCTTTCTCGACCGATCCATTGAAGGTTTATTATCGCAGACTGGCATGGTCTTCGGCGCGATTCGCGCTGCTTTCGGATCTGGCGATGCTGAGCTTTGGCGGGACTTTGAAGATTCGAGAAAAGATCACGGGGCGCTTGGCCGATGTTCTTTCGTGGATGTACTTGGCTTGCGCGACGCTTCGCCGGTTCGAGGCGGAAGGGCGTCCTGCCACGGATCTTCCTCTTCTTCAATGGTCGATGGGGCATGCGTTCGGCGAAATCCAAGGCGCGTATGAAGGGCTTTACGGTAATTTCGACGTGCCATTGCTTGGGCCGGTTTTCAGGGGCCCGATGAGGCATTTCGCCGCGTTTAATCCAATTGGCTCCGAATCGCGGGATCATGTGGACATTCAGATCAGCGAGTACCTAATGACGGATGGAGCGCAGCGTGAGCGCCTTTTGGCGGGAATGTACATGCCAAAAGATCTTGCAGAGCCGTTGGCAAGCCTCGAGAAAGCGTTCAGAGCTGTTAATCAGGCCGATGCCACCGTCCGCAAGATTCAACGTGCGGTTCGAAAGGGTACGTTGGTTAAGCAGCCCATGAGCGCGTTGATCGGGCAAGCAGTCGAAAAACAGGTTATCTCCGCTCAAGAGGCTGATTCGTTGCGCGAGACCGAAGTGCTTCGTCGCGAAGCGATCCAGGTGGATGACTTTCCTCTGCAGCCTTTCCCGTTCAAGTAAAATCATGAGCCGAAGGCGGACTTCGCGGAACGCCTTCGGCTCGCTTGCAATGGCAAGAACGGAGAGAGTTGCTCGCCCGTGAAGTCCCGCTTTTGCAGACGTCGTTCCATGCTTAAGCGCTTCGTATTATCGTGTCATTGTGTAAATTTGACGCTATTTTCGCCCGATTTTTGACGCTTTTTCTATATTACATAAAAATTAAAAATCAATAAAACGAGTGTCAAAAATCTTTCCTCGGGGTCGATTCTTTTGGTAAGCCCTTTTCTTTTGAGGGCTTGACGCAGTCGCTCTCTTCGGGGTTTTGAATTCACACAAAACCGACAAAAAAAGTCTACTGTTTTTTAAAAACAGACCGAAATGATCAACAGATGGTTCGTGCAACTTAGAGAGTCTGAGAGCTAGGATCCATCTCCGGGCAGAAAGCATTTTCGCTCGGAACAAAATAATTGCATAAGCGCTGATGAAAAACCGGGATCATGGAAAATCATCTGCTCGCTTTTGATAAGGGGGAAGTATGGGTCTACGTATCGCAACAAATGTTCAATCGCTCGCAGCGCAACGCAATTTAGGTACTAATAGCGCCGCTCAAAGAGCTTCGCTCGAGAAATTAGCTTCGGGTGCTCGCATTACCCGCGCCGCGGACGACGCGGCCGGTTTGGCGATTTCCGAAAAGATGCGCGCAACCATCCGTTCGGTGCGCCAAGACGTTCGCAACGCGAATGACGGGATCTCGATGATTCAAACTGCTGAAGGCGGCATGTCCGAAGTCGGCAACATCTTGGTTCGTTTCCGCGAATTGTCCACTCAGGCAGCCAGCGACACTTTGAGCAGCACTGAGCGCGGATTCATCGATAAAGAAGTCCAACAGCTCTCTCAAGAAGTGAACCGCATCTCCAACGTGACGGAATTCAACGGCCACAAGCTGTTGAACGGCACGGGTGATCAGATGGAAATCCAAGTCGGTATCAATAACGATCCTGAGAACGATCGTTTTAGATATGCTCCCGAGAAAACCAATGTGTCGATGACCCACTTGGGAATCGAGGGCATCACGGTCTCTGACAAGGCTTCCGCACAGGACAATCTGGGCAAGATCGACATTGCCATCAAGACGCTCTCCGAGAACCGCGCTGAGCTCGGTGCCTTGCAGAACAGGCTCCAATCCTCAGTCAATAGCTTGAACGTCTATGATGAAAACATCTCCGCGGCTCGTAGCCGTATCTACGATGTGGATATGGCATCTGAGACTGCTGAGTTGACGAAGGAGAACATCCTTTCTCAAGCAGGTGTCTCGGTCCTCAGTCAAGCTAACCAGAACAACATGATGGCTCTCAAGCTGATCGGCTAATTCGAGTCGATTCTGGTCGATAGATAGAAGGGGTTCGCGCGAGATCGTAGCGCGGACCCCTTTTTGTTTTTAAATCGCTGAGCAGGAATCGGCCAGCGCGGGATCGCGCTCGAGCTCGCTTCTGACGTTGACGACGAGATCAAGGCGCGTGCTCGCGTCGCTTGCGATGGACGAGAAGTGTTTGCGCACCATTTGCGCGAATCCACTGTATGCGCTGCCCTCGCAACCCATCAACGATGCAAAGGCCTTTAGGTTCTCGCCTGAGCCTTCCGCCATTTCTTGGCGAAGAGAGTCGTAGTTTTCCACTGCGTAAAATGCCGCTTTTTCGTCTCTCTTTTTGACCAAGTCATGTTTCGCGCATCCCATTGTGCCTGACGTCATGCCGAAAGTCGGAGGGACGAATACATTGGTCGTCGTTCTTGTGGATGTTGCCGAGAACGATGTTTTTGAAGTGACCTCCCAGCCTAGCCCGCAGCCGTCGCTGCTATCTCGGGCTTGGGCGGTCAGTGTGAAAAGAAGCGCGGAGGCCGCAGCTGCGGCCGCAAGTACAAAATAATGCCGATTCATGAATGATTGTTTCCTCTCTTTGCTGTCGAGGCGGGCGGGGCCCGCTATGCTTGTTTATTGATGATGACAACTCAAAGCAAAGGGAGCAAGTCGGCAAAAAATGCCTAATTTTTGGTAACGACCGTCTCGGCTTGAGAGCAAATTCGACCCGATAGCGCGTTTTCAAAACAAGCCGTATTGAGGAGAACTCGATCCTCCGGCCCGCGAACGTTTGCGGATATCTTGAAGTAGATTTCTTTTCCCGCGCCCAGCGTGACGTCTTTCCACCCGATCTTCGATACGGGATGCTCGATATCGGTGTTGGGTGCGTTTGGAAAGTCCGTGGGTTGGGGACTTGCTTCGTGGAAAACGCTCATGCGAGGAATGAAGTCGACGACGCTGGATCCGCTTAAATCGCAATTTCCTCCGTTTTTAATGCGGATTTCATAGTCCAGTTGCCCTCCGACCGAAACCGTCGCCGGCCCGACCTGATCGATGGTGATGCCTTTGCAGTCCCATAGGGCGGAGAAGTCGGCGTGGGTCGTGGAGGGCAAAGCCCCGCACGCAAGAATCGCTAAAGTACCGATGACGCTTTTTTTGATAGCGTGTTTCATAGAAAGAGCCTCCGTTAATCGAACCAAGGCTGATCAAGCCAGACCTGGTCGGCGAGTTGTTGCTGTCCGTCAGCGTTTGGATGGAAACAGTCTACGGCGAGAATGGAGCGAGGGATGTTCAAGTTATAGAGACGATCGCTGTAGACGGTCTCGATATGGGGAAATGATTTGTTCACTTCCGTTACGATGTCTCGAATCATGCGATTATCATTTTCGACGATCATCATTTTCTGATCGTATTCGGCTTCTGTTTTCCATGTGAGAAGGCCGCTGCACTCGTTCAAGATCTTGTTTCGAACGGTTTCACAGGTCAATCCCATCACTGTTTTGCTGGCGCGAAGGGATTTTTCGCCCAAATCCGGGATGCGGGGGATTCCGACAAGAAGAACCCGAATGGGCTCTTTTTGCGGAAACATCGATAAAACTCGAAAGGCCTTGATCAGATTGTCATGCATATCGCCCAGTGGGACGCCCCATGGGGTTTTGCGGGAACAGGCATCGTTCGATCCGATGAGAAGCGTAACGTATTTGAGCTCCGAGTATCCCCCGGTATGAAAGTCCTGCAGAAGCTGAAGCGCTTGCTTTTCCATTCCGATGGTCGTTTCGCCCGGAACGGAGACGTTGTCGACGTTGAAGGTTCGAGTGTCGCCATTGCGGCGGAGATATTGGCGAAGCCGCATGTAGTGGGACTGAATGCCGATTCCGGAGGCCCATGAATAGAGAGTTTTATTCTCGATAACAGCTCGGTCTTTTATCACGAAAGAATCGTTTATGGCGAAAGCATCGTCGCGCGAAGGAATAGGAAAGTCGGCAAGCGTGCCTGCGGAAATCGAGTCACCCATCACGCCCATCATGACAGGACCGCGTCCACGCGATTCGTTCGAATCGGCTTGAGCTAAGCTCAATGGAACCGTGGTTAGGAAGAGCGAGATCAGTAAACTTGTTTTTGCGGTCTTGATCATGCCAGGTATTTACATAAATTATATGTATTAGATCAATCCGCGCCCCGCCAGGACGGCGAATCTAGCTAGTGCTTCTCATGGGTTGTCAAGAAGCGAGGCTTTTGATAAGTGGCTTATTTATGAAAACCTTTCTGTGCACGTTAGTCGGCGTAGTTTTAGGGATTTCCTTCAGTTTGCGAGCTTTTGCGGCATATCCTGACGTGGCGCCTCCTGCTGGGAGTCGTCTTCAGCAAGTTGCCACGATCACGAATACTCGCGATGCTGCAACCGCGGTATTAAGCGTGATTTTTTCTCCCAATAATGACGTGCTTGGGATCTATAGCGTTTTCTACATGAATGACGAACAAGGAACTGTGACGCGCGATGTCCTGACTCTTGATCAGATTCAGCGTCCGGAAGGTGCGGTGCTTCATTCGGAAAACGGAATGGATGTTTTCATTCTCCAAGGAAGCTTAGATCCCGTCCACGGGGTTGCGGCTCTTCAAATTCGTTATCTGACGAATGCTCTCAAGCATGCGTATGGAAGCTGCCGCATCAATGGAGCCAGGCTTCCTCAAGGCGATTGGAGACTGATCAACGCTTATAATGGCGCGATCGTTTCTGAAGCCCGTGCGAGAATCTGGGCTTTTGGCGTTCGAACGATTGATAACGTCTGCCCGCCGGTGGCTAACGAATTCTAAGAGCGAAAGAAAGCGATGATGAAGTAGAGTCCGATCGCGGTCATTGCTGCCCCAAGAATTTTATCGATAATTTTTGGATTGATAACCTGACCGACACGGCTTCCCATCGTTACGGCTAGCGCTGCCACGCACCAAAGCGCAAGCACGGAAGCTATGAAGACCGTCAATGGGGCATGATATTTCGCGATTAAGGAAGCGGACGCGATTTGCGTGAGATCTCCCCATTCGGCGATGAAGATCACCAAAAACGATCTCCAAATCGTCTTCCAGGCATGACCGTCTATGGTGAACTTCTCGTTCACTTCGGTCTCTTCTTCTTTGATTTCTTGAGTGACGTCCTTGCGCCAAGAAAGTACGCCATAAACAATGAAAAGAGATCCCGCCAAGAGTGGAATCCAGTGTCCGAGCGCCGCGCCAAACAGCGTTCCAAAGAGTACAGCGATTGCCGTTTGAACGATGAATGCCGCAGCTACGCCTAGAAAGACATAGAGGGGCTTGGTCCGAGTGGCCATGAGAAACGTGGCAAAGGCGGTTTTGTCAGGCAGCTCTGCTAAGAAAATCAAAGTGAAGGTCGAAAAGAAAAGTTTCCAGTCCATGTCATGATCAGCGTAGCGGGTTTTGCCCGTTTCGACGGGTTTCGCGTTCTAAGCTTGAGTTTTGTCACCGCCTCGGTGAAGATTTTTCTATAGAAATCTATGGCAAAAGTCGAGCTTAAGTCGGTTCGGAAAAGTTTTGGCGAAGTGAATATTATTCCTGAATTGAATTTGGATATTCAGTCAGGAGAATTTGTTTCGTTAGTGGGGCCTTCTGGGTGCGGAAAGAGCACGATCTTAAGAATGATCGCTGGTCTTGAGGATCCAACCTCTGGTGAGATCAGGATTGACGGTCGCGTCGTGAATGATGTCAATCCGAAGGATCGCGGTCTCGCGATGGTCTTTCAGAACTACGCTCTCTATCCTCATATGTCGGTTCGGCAAAACCTGGGTTTTGCCTTGAAGATGGCAAAGGTCGACTCGCACGAAGCGGAGAAGAGGATTCGGGAGACGGCCGAAATCCTAGGGCTTCAAGAATTGCTCGATAGAAAACCGTCGCAGCTCTCCGGGGGACAAAAACAGCGAGTCGCCATGGGGCGCGCCATGGTTCGAAGGCCGAAAGTTCTTCTTTTTGATGAACCGCTTTCGAACTTGGATGCGCAATTGAGAATCAAGGTTCGTTCCGAGATCGCGCTTCTTCACAAAAAACTGGGTTCTACGGTGATCTATGTCACTCACGATCAAGTCGAAGCGATGACGTTGTCCACCCGTATCGCGGTTCTCAATCGCGGAAATTTAGAGCAAGTCGGCGCGCCTTTGGACGTCTATCACAGGCCTCGAACTCGTTTTGTCGCTTCGTTCATCGGAACGCCTCCGATGAATTTCATGTCGGCGCGCGATTTCCCTTCTCAGGTTGCTCGAGCGCAAGCTGAGACGATCGCGTTTCGTCCCGAATGCACAAAGCTTTCGGCCGAGCCTGGCGCTATCACAGTGGGAAAAGGCCAAGTCAGCTTGATTGAGCCACTGGGGAGCATGACGCATGTCCATGTTCGAATGGGCGAAGGTAGTGTCGTTGCTGAGCTGAAGTCGGAGACGACTCCAAAATTGAACGATGAGATCGGCCTGTGGGTGAGCCCAAAAGACTTTTTCTATTTTGATTCAAACGGGGTTTCTCTCTGATGAGAAGATCTGACACCGGGTTCGCGTGGCTTTTGCTTTTGCCTACCCTGGCGATCCTGGGGCTTTTTGTTTTTTATCCGGCAATCAATTCTTTCTATCTCAGTCTTCACGAAGTTGAGGCGTTTTCCACGCGCAAGACATTTATCGGTTTTGATAATTACAAAATGCTGCTGGCATCTCCTCAGTACTGGCAGAGTATTCAGGCGTCGATCGCGTTTATTCTCCTGACGGTTATCCCGTCGGTTTTATTGAGCTTGGCATTTGCAGTTGGAATCGACGCGAATCCATACTGTCGCGGGCTTTTGCGCACGATCTTTCTGATGCCTGTCGCGATCTCGTCTGCGATGGCGGCCATGCTTTGGATTTTCTTTTATAACCCGACATCGGGATTCATCAATTTCGTGCTTGAGCTCGTCGGGGTCCATGGACCGAACTGGCTGGGGGATGGTCCCTGGGCTTTGCTTGCCGTGGCCATTGTCACGGTTTGGAAGGAGATCGGTTTTAACGTGATTTTCTTTTTGGCGGGGCTCGCTGCGATTCCGAACGACGTTCGAGAAGCTGCGGCCATTGATGGTGCGAATGCATGGCAACGATTTTGGCAAATCGTTCTGCCGATGCTTTCGCCGACGGTGCTTTTTGTGACCGTTGTGACGGTGATCAACTCATTTCAAAGCTTTGGCCAAATTCATATCTTGACCCAAGGCGGTCCGGCAGGCGCGACGAGTACATTGGTTTACAATCTCTATCGCGATGCTTTTCAAAACTTTCAGACTGGATCCGCTTCCGCGCAAGCTGTCATTTTGTTTCTAATCATGCTTGCGGCGACAGGCGTGCAGTTTTACGTCGCGAAAAAACGCGTCCATTACAGTTAAGGGAGCTGTTTGTGGCCAATCAGAAATTGGAAAAGAGAGCGCGAACTTGGGCAACGCTGCTATTGATCGTTCCGGCAGTGATTCAGTTTTTTCCGATCCTGTATGTGATCTCGCTGTCTTTCAAGGACAAGACCGAGGTCTTTAAGTATCCACCGACGCTGATTCCTCAGCACTTTCAAACGACGAATTTCGCCGCCGCGTTGTCAGCGGCTCCTCTGGGAAGATTTTTGATCAACTCCCTTTTTGTGGCTTCTGCGATCACCGTTTTTCAGATCGTTACCGCGATATTGGCGGCATACGCTTTGGCCAGATTGGAGTTTTTTGGGAAAAGGTTTTTTTTCGCATTGATTATCGCGACCATGATGGTGCCCGGCGAGATCACGATCATTCCCAACTTTCTTACCGTGGCCAAATTGAACTGGATCGACACCTATCGCGGCTTGATTCTTCCGTTTGCCGCGTCAGGCTTCGGCGTTTTCCTGTTGTATCAGTTCATGCGCAGCATTCCGAAAGAGCTGGAAGAAGCTGCGCGGCTTGATGGCGCCTCGCGCATCCGATTTCTCTTCCAGTTTGTCGTGCCCTTATCGATGCCCGCGATCGCGGCGTTCTCGGTTTACGCTTTCGTTAATGCTTGGAATCAATATCTCTGGCCGTTGATCGTCACGCAGTCGACGGAGATGCAGACAGTTCAGATCGGAATCGGCATGTTCCGGTCGCAAAACGAGTCCGTGAGCTGGGGCGTGATCATGGCGGCGACGATGATCATGGTTTCGCCGATGCTTTTGCTCTTTATCGGCACTCAAAAACAGTTTGTGCGCGGAATGACCATGGGAGGCCTGAAGTGAAAAAGACCCGGTCTGTCGGAATCCTCGCCCTATCCTTGCTTTTTGTCGTGCCTGCTTTTGCCGCTCCGACTGTGCTTCAGTTCTGGCATTCGATGGGCGGCCAAAAAGGAAAACTCCTCAAGGAAATTGTCGCTGAATTTAATTCGCTTCCCGAGAACAAAGATCGGCTCGAGATCCAAGTTCAGTTCGTCGGTAGCTATGAGGAGGGTCTCAACAAGCTTCGAACGGCCTTGCTCGGAGGTCGTGGTCCTCATGTCGTTCAGATTACGGACATCGGTCAACGAGTGATGATCGATTCGGGAGCGGTGACGCCGCTTCAGAACTTCATCGACCTGGATCCTGAGTTTCCGATCAAGGAAATTTTGCCTCCGATTCGTCGCTATTACGAATTGAACCAAAGGCTTTATTCGCTTCCGTTCGCGACATCGAATCCGATTCTCTATTATAATGCTGATGCTTTTAAGCGTGCGGGCGTTGAGAAGCCGCCATCGACTTTCAAGGAGCTCGAGGAAATCAGCCGCAAGCTGACAGATCCCAAAGCGCGCGTCCAAGGGATCACCTGGCCGCTGAATAGCTGGTTCTTCGAGGAGTTTATGGCCCGCCAAGGGGCCCCTCTTATCAATCCTAAAAATGGCAGAGTCGAGCGGGCTAATGAAGCGAATTACACTTGCCCGGAAGGCGTTGAGTTCGTTTCGTTATGGAAAAAAATGGTTCAAGAAGGAACCTTGGCCAATGTCGGACGAGGTTGGGATCCGGCTGAGCAAAATTTCATCGCGGGCCGCACGGCCATGTTGATCACATCGACCAGCGATATTTTTGAGGTTCTTAAAGAGGCGCCATTTAAATTAGGAACCGCCCCCATTCCTGCTCGCACTTTGTCTGATCGGGGCGGCACGGTCATCGGTGGAAACTCGCTTTGGATTCTCAACAACAAGCCGATAGCGGAGCAGAAGGCCGCCTATCGATTCTTGAAGTTCATGGCAAGCCCGTCGGTTCAGGAGAAATGGCATAGTAACACCGGCTATTTCCCGATTCGCGCGGATGTTATCGATGCGTTAAAAAAGCGTGGATTTTACGACAAATATCCTGTTGCATGGACTGCTATAGAACAGATGCGCGCGTCCCCGGATATGGACGCGACTCGAGGGGCGCTCATGGGAGTGTTTCCGGAAGCTCGTGAGCACATTGCCACGGCGATTGAAGAGGTTCTGGCAGGAAGGGCGGAAGTCCTTTCGGCGTTAAGGAATGCGAAAGCTAAAACGGATTTTTCTCTGATGCGCTATAATCGAGGCAAGAGTGACTGAGGGACCGATCGTTATTCATGGGCACCGGGGTTCGCGAGGAACTCATCCGGAGAACACGATCCCTTCGTTTCGAGAGGCGCGTGATGTCGGCGCGGCTTTCGTCGAGCTCGACGTGCATTTGAGCAAGGACGGCCACGTCGTTGTTTTTCACGATTTCGAGATCTCGGGCAAGCTCTGTCGAGACTCGTCTGGGGAGCCGGTCAAGGGAAAGATTCCTCTAGGCGAATTAACGCTGGCTCAGATCCAGTCCTACGAGTGTGGAAGCACGAGACTCGGCGCGTTTCCTTTTCAGCAAGCTTGCCCGGGCGAGCGCATTCCGACATTAGAAGAAGTCATTCAATGGAAGCTCAAAGAGGCTCCTCAGATGCGCTTGAATGTCGAGATTAAGCGAGAAAGCGAATCCAAGCCTCATCGTCCGTCCGCGGAGCTCCTAGCCGAAAACGTTGTTTCTCTTTTGCGCAAATATGAGCTGACGGGAACATCCCTGGTTCAGTCCTTTGATTTCGATGTCGTTCGAGCTGTCAGAAAGCTCGACTCGAAACTGAGGCTTTCTTGCCTTTTTGAGGAAGAGGCCGACTTTGCCCGAATCACCGTGGAAAACGATGCGCAAGTCGTGGCTCCATTTCATCGATTACTGAACGAGGCAAATGCCGAAGCTTGTCTTGAAGCGGGTCTTGAGATTCTTCCGTGGACGGTGAACGAGCCCGATGACTGGGAGCGCCTTATCGACTTAGGCGCGCGCTCCCTGATCACCGATTATCCGCGAAAACTCGGCGAGTTCGCCGCTCTCACGGTTGAAGAGTAATCGAGTCGATTCCGATAATTTGACCGAAGAATTTGTTCGCTTTGAAGTAACCCTGGGTCACGACGTGATGACCGCTTTGATCGTTGTCCATCAGCTGCCATTTATCGCCCTCACGGACGAGCTCGATGCTTAACGTTCGGTAGGCGCCGGTGAGCGCGTTGCGAAGATAGGTGATTTGCAGTGTTCCGCCATGCTGGGTATCGAAGTCAGTGCTCTTCAATAGGGCGACGTCGTAGTTCTTGTAATTCATCAAAACAATTCCCTTAGACAGGTCGGTGAGTCCGATCTGCTGAGTTTTGCTCTCGGTTACCGCTTGGAAAGCGGTTGCGACATGGTCGGCGTCCG
The DNA here is from genome assembly GCA_964496965.1 of uncultured Bacteriovoracaceae bacterium. Taxonomy (GTDB): domain Bacteria; phylum Bdellovibrionota; class UBA1018; order UBA1018; family UBA1018; genus CAZCBS01. Next base: position 7,346 of record CAZCBS010000027.1, on the reverse strand, counting down.
TCAAAATCTGAACATCGAGCGTGCCTGGCATCGCGTCTGATGTGCCGCGCAATAGCTGTTGAGCCTCGTCCGCAAACGCAAATGATGATGTAAGCGCCCATAATGTCATGAAAAGTCCGCCTAAATTTCTCATTTCTCTAGCCCCCTCAAGATTAGAAAGTCGGAAAGATTTGCCTATCTCGTCGGAGTGCAGGGGGAGAACTTGAGTAAAATTATCCAATTATAGTTGAATAAATGAAGCTCCATGTCTCCGCAGTGGCTGCGTTATTGCTTGTCTTAAGCTCCGATGATGGCAACAGGGAAGGCAACTGGCCTGATCGCACTCTTGCTGGCTGTAGTTTTCGCGGGAGTTTGGGTACGCAGCGAAAGACAGTCCGGGCATGTCTCTGAGCAGCCTGGAGCTCGTTCAACCCAGGTTGAGGAAGGCTCCGTTCCGAGCGCAGGAGGAGGAGCGACATTTCAATCTCCAGGTCGCGTAACCGGGAAGACACCTTCGGATCGCCATCAGCTCGATCAAAAGCTCGCGCAAAATGAGCAAGAACTAAGTACCGCGCAAAATCACCTCAACCAAGTTCAAGACGAGATTCAATCGTCTGATCTCGACCACAGGATTCAGCAGCAACAACAAGCGGTGATCGATCTACAGGCGCGCTCAAAAGTGACAGGTGGCCAGTCAGCGAGTCAGCTTCAAAATCAGGCGATTTTGGCGAATCAGGATGATCAGCTTCTTCAGCAGAGAGTTACGGGGCTTCAGCAGCAAATTCAAAATCAGCAGGCAGTATCGAACTCGATCGAGCAGCAGATTCGAAACACGGTCGCTCCGGAAGACAGCGATCTTTTCGTGAAACTCAATGGCGAGCTCGACGCTTCTGAGCGACAAAAGCAAAAGCTTGTGGCCGATTACGAATCTGTATTGCAGCAGCAACAACAGCTCGCGATGAATCGATATGCGGCGCAGGCACAAGCTCAGCAGCAACAACAAGCGGGAGCCGTCAGCACGGATGTGGCGCTTGAGCAGGCTAGAGGCCAGCTTGAAGATCTCAATCGTCAAAAGCAGCTCTTACTGAACGATGCGGAGCAGAGCAGGCGGCGAATCGAAGAGCTGCAGATCGAGCGTACCTCGCTGATGGATCAAAGTCAGTAAGCCCAGTATGGCCCGGTTCCTAGGGAAGAATTCGTGTTTTCGATTCCCAGATACACATTTCTTCCTAAATAGAACGGCAATCCCCAGTCAAACAAGCCGTTCAATCCGCTTCCGCCCGAAGATCCCGCCATGCTCGGAAAAACCCATGTTCCAGAATTGTTCAAAAGATCTTTCAAGCTGACGATTTGGAACTCGAAGCTTCCGCTCGGTGATCCGGTGTAGGCAGAGTTTGTAGCGGTGAGGAGAGTTTGACTTGCGGGACAGTACCAGCCCGCGAGACTTCCCGTACAACTCGTGACAGCACCGCTGGGAAAAAACAAACCGTTCGAACCGCTGTCGATGAAGCTTCTGTAAGTATGTCCGTTGAAACTCGTCACGAACTGAGCGGTTTGCGGATCTGCTGCAAACGCGCTGACTCCGCTTGGGATGTTGTTGGCGCGAGTTCCGATTCCAAAGACGATGTAACCGTTCACCGAGGAGGTGCCCGTGGCCGCTACATTTGGCAGCTTGAGAATCACGCCGTTATTGTCCAATGGCAGAAGCGATACTGGATTTTGGACCTGACTTGTCGTCGCTAACTTCGTGCCCGTGCAGCTTGAGCCACTGCAAGCGTAATACATTCCGTTGTTAGTTGTCGCCTCGCAATCCGGGCCGCAATCTTGCGCAAAAAGACCGATTCCTAAAATACCGTTGAATCCCGCATCCGAAGGCCCGGTGTCTGGATTCGCGCAATTATAGTGGCCGGAAAAATAAGTGGAGTCGATGACTTGGATGGGAGCCGAGATTGTGGGCTCTCCACCCATGATGAGATCCGCGGTCGCGACGGGTCCCCAATCCGCAGACCCATCTCCGAAGTGAACGCACTGAGCGACAGGTACTGAAGAAGCGTTCATGACTTGGGGAAGATTGAGGCCTCCGAGCGCTGATTTGAAAACACGCAAACCGTAGCTTCCAGTATCGACGAGGAGATCGTGAACAGTGACGCAGCTGCTTGTGCCTGGTTCGCAGATTGTGACGCTTGCGCAAGGTTTATTGGGATAAGCGTTGGAGCAGCCAGAGCCATTGACGCTGAAGCTCATCACGTTTGCCCCACTCATTGCAGGAAGTGTCGTTCCATTCGGTAGCGAGTATGGAAAAGGATTGATGCTTGGCGCAGGATCGTTGCTCTCGCTTTGGCTGACGCACCCGGAGACGGCGGTCGCGAAAAAAACCGTCATGATCAGCAGATTATTGAATATCTTCAAGGGAGACTCCTCCAGGGATCAATGTCGGATCGTAAGCGCGGCCGCTGAGATTTCGCATATGTCCCCAGTGTTCGACGACGACGCGGTCTCTACGTATGGAGCGGCTTCTGCGCCCGTGGATGCGAGCCTCGCTTTTTAGCGCGCGTTGATACTCGTCGTTGTACGAGCCTAACAAGATCGAAAGATCAGGATGGCTGATTCCGTTCCAGACGACCGCGAAAACAATTCCGCTCGGCGAAATGAATTCGCGAACGGAGGTGGTGTCCGACTGAACCGAGCGAACCGTAAATGCATCGTGGATCTCGGCTTGCGCGGAAAATGCGGACGGCATGCGCTGAGCTGATCTCGCGGATTCGGCGATCTCGCCTAGAACCGCGTTCGAGACGCGCGGATGAAGAAAAATTAACGTGATTAATAGCAATGAGCGAATCATACTACGGAGCTCCTTCTCCCGGCGGACTCATCCTGAGTCTTTGCGTGAAAACGCCTGCCTATTTAATGATCATGTAAAACTAAGAAATAGCAAAGCGGTTTAAAAAAGATGACAATTCAGGTAGGTAAAAAGTTCACCAGGGGGATTGAGCGATGAGCCTTTCTGATATCTCGATTCGGCGTCCGGTTTTTGCATGGATGCTCATGTTTGGCCTGATCGTTTTTGGCGCCATTGGTTTTCAGCGAATGGGCATTAGTCAAATGCCTGACGTCAATTTCCCGGTCGTTAATATTTCCTTGGAGCTCGATAACGCCGCGCCAGAAGTCATGGAAATGGATGTTGTTGATCCTATTGAAGATGCTGTCATGGGAATCGAAGGGCTTAAGAACGTCACTTCGACCGCTAGTCACGGCACTGCGAATATCACCTGCGAATTCGAGCTTAATCACAATATTGATGTCGCTCTTTCCGAAGTGCAGGACCGAATCACTCAGGCGCGAAGAAAGCTTCCTACTCAACTTTATCCGCCTGTGATCACAAAGACGAACCCAGAAGATCAACCGATCATGTGGGTCATGGTTACCGCCGATTCGGATGTTTCCCTTTATCAGCAGATGACTTACGCGCGAAACACTTTAAAGAATCAGCTTTCGACGATCGCAGGTGTTGGAAACGTGGTTCTTCGCGGATATGTGGATCCGAATCTCAGAGTGTGGATCGATATTAACAAGCTCAACCGGTTTGAGCTGACTTCAACGGACATCGTCAACTCGATCACCGCGGGTCAGATTGAGCAGCCGGCAGGACGAATCGAGGGAGTGGATAAAGAGTTCAACATTCGTGTCCTCGGAGAAGCGAAAACTCCAAAAGACTTCAGCAATATCAGGCTGGATTCGCGCGGAGGAGGACCGAACTATCGACCGATGCCTCTCGCTCAGATCGCTTCTGTCGAAGAAGGGATCGCGGATCTCCGGGCGATCTCGCGGTATAACGGAAAGATGGCCGTTGGCTTGGGCATCGTTAAGCAGCACGGCGCCAATGCGGTTGAAGTCTCCAATCTGGTTTATAAAAAAGTGGATCAGCTTCGACCGACCTTATTGCCGGGCTTTCATATGGACGTGCAGCTCGATACGACAAAGTACATTCGCGACTCGGTTCACGAGCTGAACTTCACGCTCATCCTTTCAGCGATCCTGACTTCGATTATTTGTTATCTCTTTCTTGGGTCGTGGTCGTCGACTTTCAATGTTCTTTTGGCGATCCCGACTTCGATCGTTGGCGCGTTCCTTGCGCTCTATTTTTTTGGCTTTACGCTCAACACGTTCACTCTCTTAGGTTTATCGCTCGCGATCGGGATCGTGGTGGACGATGCGATCATGATGCTGGAAAACATCGTCAGGCATTCCGAGATGGGCAAGTCGAGAAGGCAAGCTGCTATCGATGGTTCCAATGAGATCACGTTCGCCGCGCTCGCGGCGACGCTTGCTATCGCGGCGATTTTTATTCCAGTGATTTTCATGCAAGGCGTGGTGGGTCGTTTCTTTTATCAGTACGGAATCACAGTCACGGTTGCGGTGCTTTTATCGCTTCTCGAAGCCTTGACTTTAACGCCGATGCGCTGCGCGCGATTTTTACCGTCGGCGCATTCAGGAAATTCGGGTTGGATTCTCAAAACCATGGATGCTTGGATGTCGCGTTTGGAGAAGCTTTACCGGAAGCTCCTTGAAGCGACGTTGCGTTATCGAGGTGCCGTGCTTGCGGCTTCGGTCGTCCTTTTCGTCGTCTCCGTGCTCGCACTGATTCCAATGAGAAAAGAGCTGATTCCTGCCCAGGATCAATCGCTTTTTTTGTTGTCGCTCAAAACGCCGGTTGGGACTTCGATTCAAGCGACGGACACGGTTTTCAGGAAAGCTGAGGCTTATCTCAAAAACCAGCCTGAGGTTCGCGATCTTTATACGGCGATTGGCGATTACAACGATAACGATATCGTGAACGCGGGATATATTTATGTGATGTTGACCGATCCTGAAAAGCGGAGCGCGAGACAGAGCGACGTGATGAATCGTTCTCGAAAAGAAATCTCGGCCCTTCTTCCTGAGACCGAAGTCGTCGTTCAAGATCTGTCGCTGACTGGTTTGAGCGCGTCTCGCGGCTTTCCTGTCGAATTTACGGTTGAAGGCCCGGACTGGACGAAGCTTGCGGAAGTTTCGCGCGATTTCATGGGCAAGCTTCGTGAAACCGGGATGTTTCAGGATATTCACACGGATTTTCAAGACGGGATGCCCGAGGTCGATGTGATTCCTGACAGGATTCGAGCCTCAAGCCGCGGATTAAGTGTCAACTCGATGGGGCAGGAGGTCAGCGTTTTGATGGGGGGCCAGGTGTTTTCGGCGAACACGCAGTATCCTTCGGGAGGTCATCGATACGATATCCGTCTTCGTTCCGAAAAAGATCAACATAGCGATCCGAAGGATCTGGAGAAGATCTTGCTGCGCAATAATCGAGGCGAAGTCGTGCCAATTTCTCAAGCCGCAGAGATTCGCCATACGTCCGCTCTTCAAACGGTTTCGCGTCTCAACCGCCAGCGCGCGATCCCTGTTTTCGCGAACGTCACGGAAGGAAAGTCTCAGCATGCCGCGATCAATACCGTCGAGGAGCTTGCGACGAAGAATCTGCCAGCAGGCTATCGAGTTATGATGACTGGTAGCGCTCAAGCGTTTAGAGATGCGTTCGACGGATTGGTTTTTGCGCTGCTCTTGGGGATCATCGTTGCGTACATGGTGCTCGCGGCTCAGTTCAACAGTTTCATTCATCCTGTGACCGTTCTGACCGCGCTTCCCTTCAGTTTGACGGGAGCTCTGATTTCTTTGTTTGTCACTCATCAGTCGATCAATCTTTTCAGCATGATCGGATTGATTCTCTTGATGGGAATCGTGAAAAAGAATTCGATTCTCCTTGTGGATTTTACGAACCAACGCCGTACCGAGGGACTCGCGCCACATCAAGCTCTTCTTGAAGCGTGTCCGGTTCGTTTACGCCCGATTTTAATGACGTCGGTCGCAACGGTCGTGGGAGCGCTTCCAGGAGCGTTGGCGCTTGGGCCGGGAGCCGAAACGCGAATCCCGATGGCGATCTCGATCGTTGGTGGGGTGACGGCGTCAACGCTTCTCACTTTGTTCGTTGTTCCCTGTGTCTATAGCTTGTTTGTGAGGTTTGAGCGTCCAGAGAAAGAGGAGGCTTAAGCGTGTCGCTTTCCGATCTTTCTATTAGAAGACCCGTTTTCGCCTGGATGCTCATGGCGGCTTTGATCATCTTCGGCTTCATTTCGTTCAATCGGCTCGGGATGAGTCAGCTGCCGGACGTTGATTTTCCTGTCGTGAGCGTATCTCTCTCGCTTCAGGGTGCCGCGCCTGTCGTGATGGAGAATCAGGTCATTGACCCGGTCGAGGATGCGATCATGCAGATCGAGGGGATTCGAAGCATTCGCTCGACCTCTTCGATGTCTTCCGGAAGCGTATCGGTCGAGTTCGAGCTCGGGCGAGATATCGATCAAGCCGTGCAAGACGTTCAAAATCGAATCGGCCAAATCCAAAATCAGTTGCCTAAAGATCTTAAGCCTCCGACCGTGAGAAAGAGCAACCCTGAGGACCAGCCGATCCTTTGGATCGCGCTCACAAGCGATGGCTCGGTTTCTCTGATGGACATGATGATGTTCGCGCGGGACAGTCTTTACGATAATTTCAGCGCGATCCCGGGAGTCGGGGATATTTCGCTCGGAGGTTATGTTGATCCCGCGCTACGAGTCTGGATCGATCTTGAAAAGCTGAATCGTTACGACTTCACATCGGACGACGTTCTGAACGCGATTCAAAACGAGCACAAAGAAGTTCCGGCCGGTAGGCTTGAGAACGATCAACGCGAGTACAATTTAAGAATCATGGGAGAGGCCAAGACTCCTGAGGAATTCTCGCATATTTTGATCGAGAGTCGCGGCGGGCAAGGGCCGAATTACAGGCCGACCCCACTTGGAGCGGTCGCTAAAATCGAAGAAGGCACGGTCGATGTTCGCAGGATCTCCCGCTTTAATCAGCAGCTCGCGGTCGGGTTGGGCATTCAAAAGCGACACGGAGCCAATGCCGTTGAAGTCGCCGAGGCTGTACGCCAGAAGGTGGCGGAAATTCAGCCGCTTTTGCCTAAGCCTTATCACGTCGAGGTTCGTTCGGATTCCACTCGCTTTATTAAGCAGTCGGTTCACTCTCTGATCTTCACGTGGTTCTTGTCCGCGCCGAGCTCCGTTCCGAAAATCTGGAAGTCGATGAGGATGTGGCTCGCCATCGCGCCTTTGTATTCACCCTTCGGACGGCTGAAGATGAGGAGCGGCTTCTTCAAGTCGACCGGCGTCTCACCCTTCTTGCCGACGAAGAACTGCGTGACGAAGAGCGCGTCCTTCGTCTTCACGGACTCGTGGTTTGCGCGGCTCGGGAACGCGACGAGCACGTGCTGCCCCTCGTCGAGCGCGGCGCCG
>CAZCBS010000026.1:0-21604 GCA_964496965.1 uncultured Bacteriovoracaceae bacterium | reverse complement strand
ACGAACTGCATTTCGGGCATTTCATTTAAAATATTCTATGAACCGCGCACGACTTGGTCAATTTTTTAAAGAAGCACGCGCATTGCAGATTCAGCAGTCATGATTCCTACCAAAATGAAGGCGCTCTTTTTTCGAAAACCCGGCAGCCCACTCGAGCTCACGGAACTCGACGTGCCCCGACCTGGCAAGCGACAAGTCTTGATCAAAGTCGAAGCTTGCGGGATTTGCCATAGCGACCTGATGACCCAGCATAATTCGCTGGGTAACATCGAGTATCCACGAGTTCCGGGTCATGAAGTCGTTGGCTCGGTCGTGGCTCTAGGAGCGGATGTCGAAGGCTGGTCCATCGACCAGCGAGTTGGCGTAGGTTGGGACGGCGGACATTGCTTTCGCTGCCCTCCTTGTCGCCAAGGCGCTTTTGTTTGTTGTCAAAATCTCAAAGTCCCAGGGATTCAATACAACGGAGGCTACCAAGAATACATGGTCGCTCCGTTCGAAGCGCTCGCGGCCCTTCCAGAGGAGCTCGAGTTTGCCGAAGCGGCGCCGCTTCTTTGCGCCGGGGTGACGACTTACAATGCCCTTCGAAACAGTGGCGCACGACCAGGAGACTTGGTCGCCGTTCAAGGCATTGGAGGTCTTGGGCATCTGGCCGTGCAATTTTCCGCGCGGGCGGGTTTTCGTACCGCGGCTATCAGCCGAGGCGCTGATAGCGAGAGGTATGCTCGTGAGCTCGGTGCCCATGTCTACATCAATTCGGAACGAGAAAATCCCGCAAGCCAGCTTCGTGCATTAGGTGGCGCGAAGTTGATTTTAGCCACAGCGCCTAACTCCAAAGCGATGTCTCAACTGATCGATGGACTTGGTCTGGATGGAAAACTAGTCGTCATCGGTTTTGATCCCTCTAAAATGGAAGTCTCGCCCGCGCAACTCATTCCCAATCGCACTTCGGTTCGAGGCTGGGCATCGGGAAGCTCATGGGACTCGGAAGACACGCTTCGCTTTTGCGCGATGAGCGGCGTGCGCCCGATGATTGAGCGCTTTCCGATCGATCGGGGAGTGGAAGCTTACGAGCGCATGACGAGCGGAAAAGCTCGGTATCGCGCTGTGATTGTGATGGGGTAACACGACAAACCCTTATCGCCATTTCAAATCAAACCCATGCTCCGACTCGCTCACCGATGTCCCGACTTTCGCTCCTTCGCGGCATAAGACATCGTGCAGCCAACGCATCTCATCGTCACTTGGGCGCTTGAGTTGAAAGCGATGCATCTTCAAGGGAATCAATTTACAGCTGATCAGTTCTCCCGTTTGTGGCGACAACTTTGGAAAATACATCAGCGTGAGATCGCCCCGATAAGTCTCATACCCACTGATTCCTTCATAATCCGTGATGAAGTCGCCGCAGCCATAAAGAATGAGCTTTCCTTGATAGACCTCGATCTGTTTTACGTGATGAGAGGAGTGCCCATGGACCACATCAATTTGCGCGCGATCGATCAGCGCTCTCGCGAATCTTCGATGCGCGTCCGGAACTTCATAGCCCCAGTTATCCCCCCAATGAATCGAGAAAATCACAACGTCACCAGGACGTTTCAACGCCATGACTCGCTCACTGATGCGTTGAAGAGTCGACTCTGAGAAATCTTCTAGTAAATGGACTCCGGGCTTTCGGTCGGTCGCCATCCAGCTTCTCGGCACGCCACTGCTTTGAGACCCAAACGCCAAAACGATCACACGCCCGCCCTGTGAATGATTCACGAACGCAGGCGCTTCCGCCTCCTGGCGATAAGCTCCGGCTCCCGCAGCTTGAATTCCGACTCCTTTCAAGCTTTCAACCGTGTCGATCAGCCCCTGCGCTCCCCAATCCAGGATATGGTTATTAGAAAGAACGCAGACATCGATTTGAGCCGCTTTTAAACATGAGATGTTTTTCGGGCTCATTCGGTAATTGATTCCTTTATCGCACCAGTCATCGCTTCGAGTGATCGTCGTCTCGAGATTGATGATTCGGGCGTCCGGAGAGACTCTCTGAAGCTCTTCGATTGCGTCGCCCCAGATATAATCCGCGCTCACATGTCTTGGGATGAGCCCGCTCTTTTGTTCGGCCAGCTCGACATAATCGGTCGCTCGCTGCAAATACGATTCATGAAGAATGGGATCAGAAGGATGTGAAAGAATTTGGTCGATCCCTCGACCGGTCATGACATCGCCGCATAAAAAAAGCGAGACTTGCGAGTTTTTCATCGCGACTCGCTATTTCAATGCTTGAACTATGCCGTCAGCGGCGAGAATAAAATACTTTGATTCGTGCTTGCTTTCTTTGCTTGCTAAAAGCCGCGCGTACTCGTTTTTTGAGCTGAGCAAGTCGGGCTTTAACCTCCGCAGGATCGCTTGGCAACTCGAGTGATGTCACCCAATGTCTCCAACCCGCAACAAGGCTGACATTCACTCCCACTCCCCAGCTGTATTGCGCGCCGACCGCGACTAAGCGCTTTTCTGAAATGAGCTGTCGAAGGCTTTCCACTGCTTGTTCCGGATTCTCAAGAACCATAGCTCTAAGCGCTTTCCTGACTTTCGAGAACTCATGTCTCTCGACGTCAACGCTCAATGAGGCGCCAACTCCTTCGAGCATATGAATCTCCGTGCTGATGCCGATCATCGGGCCGGTCACATCCTCGACCTTCTCCATATTAAAAATCAGATTGATGCCGACGCCTGCACCCAATACCGCTCCAGCTCCGGCCTGGGAGTCCGTTGCCCAATACACGGCCATCTGCACATTGCCTTCGTCAGGAACCAAAAATACAAGTTCCGATCCGAGCTTAGTGCCAATCACGAAACCGGCCTCCGCGTCGGCAAACAATGAAAAACCCGAAGGCATGGGCAAGCGATGCTCAAGCGCCCATTGTCCGGCCGTGCGAATGCGGCTTTCACACTGCTCGATTGTCGCGGTTTTCATTCCAAGTCCCGTTCCGACAACCCAAGCGGTCTCAACAAAACGCTCGACCCTGTGCTGATATTTCAGCTTCGTATCCAAATCGACGCTTAAATGAGTGCCAGACTGGGCAAAGCTGGAATCCGTATCACCCTGGGTAACGCTCGATTCAACGTCGGTCGGAACTTCGGTCGGAACGGTTATCGGCGCTTCAGTCGGAGCGATTGTCGGAGTTCCTGTCGGCGCTTCAGTCGGAGCGTCCGCCTGAGGAATACTTGGGTCGACGACAACCTGTTCGTCAAAAAACCGAGCTGAATATGCGTACGGAACACTCGAAACGAGAAGAACACTCCAGGATAATGCCCGAAAAAGACGAGACAAAGCAGAGCCGCACGACATAGAAACTCCCCTCAATCATTAAGAATGAAGAGCTTATATTCGGTGCATCACGCTACGTCAAATTTAAATTCTTTTGTCTTAATTTAAAAACTTCACTCACTTAGGCGACTTTGCTTCCGGTGCGGCGAGGACGTTCTTCTTCTTCTGGAGCCTCTTCCAGGCCTTCGTCCGGAGTGGATCCATCCTCATAGAGAGCGTCGACTTCGATCTCGCTCTTGTCGTACTCATTGGTCGTAGTTTCGTTCCAAAGAGTATCCAGGGCGGCGGAATAACGATTGATCAGATTGTAAAAAATACCTTCTGGAGCCAGGACGGTATTGATCAAGCTCATGCTGACCGACAAGAAAATCCCTAAAATCGATTTGATCATCGCCATCGAGATGCCTTCCAGAAACATCCCCATCGTGCGTTTGGTTTCCTCGATTTTCTGAAGGTCCATATCGCGCAATTCTGGAAGTCCTTTTGCGATTCCCAAGAAAGTCCCGAAAATACCGCCGATGATAAACAGACCTGGGAGAATATTAATGAGCTCGTTGAGCAAGCTCACCGGGAAAGCGCCCAGCAGGCGATTAAAGAACGGATTAGTGTCAAACACGCTCTTAGTGAGCTCCACCATCTTGATGTCTTGGTTTTCTCGTTTGAGATAGCGGGTCTGCTTTAAGGTATCGCTCATCAGACGAGCGACGCCCTCCTCGATCAAGAACACCCGGTCCGTGAGGCTTGAGATATGATCGAAATTACGGCGTTTATACTTGTCCCGCAACTCGAAGCACTCATGAAAAGTATGCTCGAGGATCTGGCGAGTGATTCGGTGGAAAGAGCTGACTCGAATCGATTCGTTAGCGTAAGACTCAGCCACATAACGGCGAACGCGCTTCTCGAACTCGATGGCGAATTTGTGCTCGGACCTCGCCACGTACCAGATCAAGATGCGAGTTAGGACGCCGACGACAAACGTCGCTCCCATCAGCGGGATCACGAGCTCTGCCGCGACACCCAAGACATGGTCCACCAAAAACGCGCTAATCGGATCCATCGTCAACATAGTTCAGTTCCCCTCACTCGTCCTTCAAATTGAATTTGATAATGACTCTTTGACTCTTCTTGCAATCGAAGTTCTGGCAATAATCGCCTCCACTGGACGGAGTTCGTCCCGGAATGCGCTCGGTCGCCAGGAAGCTTCGGCCCGTGACCTTGACCAGCGGAAGCAATTGTTTTTGGTGATCGAACTGCATCGCTCGTGTATCGAAAATCGGCTCGAAAATGGCCTTAGCTCTTTGATAACTGAGGTCCATATTGAAATTGACGGCGTTACGATCGTCAGTGCTCAAGCTCGATGGATCGACAAATTTTCCCTTATATGTCGGCGAAGCGAAGCCCACGATCTCGACGTTCGCGATCCGGCTTGCGATTTTTGGATCCTGCAAAAGGCTTTTGGCATACTCAGGCATGAACTTCTTGAGGATCTGAAGCATTCCGCCCTTGAGATTCGCGCTGCCAGTATCGAAATACTCATTCTGGAAGTTGATCGTCACGTCGCCCGTCTTGAGGTCGACGTCCGCATCGATTCCGGCCTTTTTAAAGTTGTTTTTGATGCTATTGGCGAGCTCTCGCTGTTGATTGAGCTTGGCGATGCTGGCTTGAAGATTCTTAGCCAATGCATCGTTTGCCTTTTGCAAAGAGCCGATGTCGTTCTGATACTTTCCTTCAACACCTTTGAGCTGCTCACGATTCGACGCGAGCTCTCCTTTGAGCGTTTGAAGCTGGTCATTATAAGCTTGGTTTTGTTTCTCAACCGCAGCCTTATACGCTCTCTCCTGAGCAAGCTTTCCAGCCATGTTCTGAGTACCGCTTCTCAAGCCGTTCTCATACGCTGACTTTTCCTTAAGCAACGCGTCCTGGTGGGACTTTTCCAGGTCTCCGATCGCTTGATTGTACTTTGCGTCCCGATCGCTCAACTGAGACATGAGTTTTTCGGTTTCGCGATTTTTCTGCAAGATGTTTTGTTGGGCAGTCTGAAGCTGATTCATGTAGCCGTTGTTTTCCTGCCTGAGCGCATCGATTCGCTGCATGCTTTCCGCTTTGAGCTGAGCAATCTGTTTTTCAGCCTGCTCTTTGTTAGCTCTGTTAGCTTGGTAAGCGCTCTGCACTTCTTGGATCTGCTGCTGCAGCTTGTTTTCAATCCCCGTGATCGTCTTGTTATTGGAGTCGATAACGGACTCTTGCTGCTGAATGGATCGATTGAGATCCTCAATCTCATTGTTACGATCGACAATCGCTTGATCTCGTTCCACAATGGCGAGGTCGCGCTTTTTCAAACGCTGCGCCGAGACCAGATTCGCGCTGATCACGTTTTTGCCCTTTGTTTGTTTGCGTTTTTGGGCTCTTTTTTTTTTTTTGGCTTCTCGGGCTTGCTGAGCCGCTTTGACCCTCTCGGTCTTGGCTTCCGTTTCAAGCAGCGAGAGCTTCCCCATCAGCTCTTGATACATTTGAATCTCGTCGCTTGACGCGCCGTTCTTTAAATAATCCTTGTTAAGCGAATCGTATGCACGAATCTGCTTTCTGAGCTCCTCTGCTTCGGTTTTCGCCTGTTGAAGCTGGGTGTACTGAGCGATGGACACCGTCCCGCTCCTGAGATTGGCGACAACGTAAAGAAGCAGGAACACGACGGATAACACCAAAAACAAGTCACTATAAGACGTCCAGTGATTTCCACCGTGCTCGACCTTAGTTTTGATCTTTTCGTAGTTCAGGTTCACAAACGCTTATCGGGTCCTGGCAATGCAAACTTTAGTCTAAAGATCATGGAACTTCGATCCGATAGGAGGGGTGGAGCCTGAGCAAATTATGATCAAACACAAAGTGAAATACCGTGTCGTTGGAGCCGATCGCGCTAAACGAAAGTACTCGATCAATTTAGATGAAGGCACTTCCTTTCATTTGACTCGGGAACTGCTTCAAGGTGCGCCGGCTCAAGAGGGATCGAAGCCACTCTGCTCCTTTGTCGTCCAAAGCGGCGCGCTTTGGGTCCATGCAGGAACTGAGCAAAGCGATGTTTCTCTCAATGGCAAGCCCGTTCGCGAATGCGAAGTTCGCCCAGGCGACTTCACTCAAGTCGGTGAATTCTCGATCGAGATTCTCGAGTGTCCTCACGCGGTCCGTAATGAAACGAACGCCACTCAGTTCTTGGATGTTTCCGAAATGTTCAGCTCGGCAACCAAAACCACGCAAACTCCCGTTGCCGCAAGCGAACCCGCTCACGCTCACACTCAAGCTCAAGTACATGCTCCAGCACCTGAAGCTGCGGCCGAAGCAATCGCTCCTGAATCCAACGCCATTGAAACTCCTCTCGCTACGGACTCGGATATCTCGCGCCTGCACGAGCTGCCCGCGCTCAACAACTCACATCAAGAGACACGCTCCGTGGAGCTCCAGTTACAAGCTCCTCGCGATCATGAAGAAGCTCCGCACAGGCCAAGCGGCATTCGTCCTCGGTCCAGCTCATATCGAGATTCAGAGCACCCACCTACGGATCGCTATTCGACCAACCGCCATCATAAGCGGGCGGAAGAGAAGTTCAGGCATCGCCAGAAAGAAAACAAGAAAGAAAGCAAATCAGCGGCGTTCTCAGAGTCCGATTTCTCGCATCTTGCGATGTCAGCCGGAATGGCCGCGCTCGGGGTAGCCGCAACGACTCGAGTTCTCGTCAGCGGTTCCAGCTCTCCGCAGGGAATCGTGGTCGCGTGCGCCGCTCTTTCGAGCGTGCCCGTCATGCTCGGCATGTCCTTTGGCCTCTCGCGAATGAACAAGTTTTTGAGCACGGATTCGCCTCTTCGTGATTATGCCAGATTTTTAGGATGGACCCTGATTTGCGCGGTACCATGGGCCTACACACAGGGAGCATCGCTTCCGATCGCGATCTTTACGACTCTATTGACCACCGTTCTGATTTCAGTCGCTTTTATCGCGCGTTTCCGCCCGCATATCGCTCGTTTTTCCGGCGTCGGGGCTGGACTTTCCGCCTTTTCCCTGATCGTCTTAATCACGCACCATCACTTCGCTTCGGATAAGAATCCTGCCCAAGAATCGCTCTCGACGGAGCCCTCTTCTTTGGCGGATTCAAGTACCGCGACTGCTCCGATTGCGGCAAACGCACCTTCCGCCAGCGCCCCTGTCGCACCCTCGCCTGCCGCTGGAACCGTCACGACTGTCCAGAATACCACCGCGAATTCGCCGCAACCTCTGCAACCGCAAGGAGGCGTGCCTCTTGCTCAGCAAGCTACGGCTCCTGCAATTCCGTCCGCAGTGAATGACTCGATTCCTCCAATTCCAAACCATCTGGAAGCTCCCGCAGCCGCCAACGCTTCGGGACGCACTCCTGCAAACGTGGATCCGTCCGCTAAAGGAATCATCGATCCTCTCGCGCATGAAGAATTTTTCTCGGCGATCAAGGCTGGAAATCTCGAAGTCGTGAAAAGCCTGATTGATCGCAAGCAGGTGGACGCCGACTTTACTCTCGATAAAGGGAACACGCCTTTGATCGTCGCCGCCGCGAACGGTCGCTTGAAAGTGGTTGAAGATCTTCTGCGTCGCAGAGTCAGTACCAATGCGCAAGACCCACATGGCACGACCGCGTTGATGTGGGCCGTATTCAAAGGTCATCGCGACGTCGCGAAATTCCTCGTCAGCAAAGGCGCGGACACCAAAGTCATACGCGACGATGGCGATACGGCCATGGACATCGCTCGCAAATGGAGACGAACCGAGATCGTTGCGCTTCTTAAGGACGCGTCTCAGGACGACAACGTAACAAGCAAAAAGTCACGCTCAAGCCATAAAAGACATCGCCGTTAAAGCGAAGGCTTTTTGAGCTCGCTTTTGACGGACTGATAGCGCTGCCTAAGCATCATCCAATCCTCAGCGCTCTGGTCCCCTATCAGGGGTCCGAAGCGCAAGCGCTGGTAAGTCTCGTTCCATTCGGATAAAGCCGAGCTCTTTAGAATCTCGATCGCATCTTCGATATTTTGAGCCGAGGTCTTTGATTGAATCAATCGCTCCATTTTAATTCTTTCTCGTCGAAGAGTCCGCTCGCCTTCTCGGATTCGATAGCGGATTGAGAAGAACCATGGATAACGCCATTTGATGAATAGGTAGAACGCGAACCCGAAGAGCGCAAACGACAAAACTCCCCATAGAATTTCGTCTCGGTGCTGCTGCGCGAATCCCTCAACGCTTGTTCTGAACTCCTTGAATCCGGAGTTTTTGAACTCAGGTCTCGCGGACTCCCCTCCGAGGTCGCGCTCGTTTTTCGCGCGAGATTCCGTGAAATTCAAAACGTATCGATACCAATACGCGGAAACCCATTCATAACCATCGCGAAACACATTGAAAAATCCGGAAGGCCCGAGCAAGCGTGGGGTCGGATCCAAAGCGGTCCAGCCTTTGCTCGGATTCCAATACTCGACCCATGCGTGCGCGTCATTTGTCGTGATCGTCATCACGCCTCCGACCGGGCCTTTAGCGATGCGAAAGCCGGCCACAAGCCGCGCCGGCACTCCCGCCATTCGCAACAAGATGACTGAAGAGCTCGCGAACCACTCGCAGTGCCCCTCTTTGGTCAGGAACAAGAATCGCTCCATAGGATGCATCCGCTCAACGATCGGATTTCCGTTTTGAGCCATGGCAGCCGCTTCAGTAGTTGAATTTGAAAGACTTGCCGTGAATTTCTCTCGCGAGAAGAACGCCATCAAGCGCTCGGCTTTTTGAGTCGCATCCATGGATTGCGCAAAGAGGCGCTTGCCGAGGCGATCCATTCTCGCAGACTTGAGCGCTTCGGGAACGCTCAAATCCAGAGACGAAGGAGGATCTTCGTCAATCGCGGAGCTTCGTAGGTATTTTCGGTACGGATGAAAAGCAAAACTGTATCGAACCCGGGAGTCCGCCCCGAGCGAGTCAACCCATTCCCCTCCAACCGACTTTGGGAATGGCGCGTCTTCGATGCTCATTCCGCTTTGAACTTGGACTGTCCCGTAAGGAACGGGCAAGGAATTCGATCGAACTGGAGAACGGTCCGCATCCACCCAAATCGCATCACGAGTTTCCGTCGGCTTGACGTACTTGATCCCGATCGCTCGCGCCCTCTTCGAGCTCGAGATCCAGTTCGATCCATCGAAAATATCCAGCGTCTTTCCGCGAATCAGCCCCAAATAAATCTCCGCCGACAGATCAACGCCAGGCTGCGCATAAAGCCGTAAAACCGGCTCGCCCGTGCCCTCATGCCCGTTCAGGCCTTTCTTCTCGCTAAGCTCTACATGCTCTGTGTAACCCACTTTGAAGGAATCAAACGCTCCTCCCCCCATATTGGTGCGCGGGAGAATGGGAAAGATGATCAAGCTCGTAAGAAAGATCAAGAACGCCAAAGTCATGCTATGACGAATAAAGCCCCCCGGAAGAGGCAGTTCACGATGATCAGGGGCTCGCTGGCTCAGCTCATCATCGAGAAAACCGCTCGAAACCGCGACGGCGGCCACAAGAACAAAGACAAAGATGGCCGGAAACAAGTACGCGTCAGGCGCCAACGCCGACGCGAGAATCATCTGGATAAACCCAAGTCCGATTCTCCAACCCCGATAGCGACCTGTTTCGGGAGCAAAGAAAAGAACGGAATGAACGAGCGGTGCCAAATAAGAAGCCGCAAGAATTGGATGGAACCTATATTTGAACCAGGCACCCACCGCGAAAAGAAGCAAACCGATCAACACGCCGAGAACCGGTTTTTCTCCAAACTTTAAAAATCCGGAGCGGCTCAGAATGAAAAGTGCCGCCGCAATCGCAAAGATCTCGAGCCGAACCTCTCCCGTTCCTGCCAACGCCACCAACGCAACAAAATCTAAGACCCAGCTCAGGCGGGTCGCCAACATTAAGGCTGTCATGCGCTTTATTTCTTAAGCGTAGCCTTAGGTTGAACGATTGCCAAATAATTTAAAGCGGAGACTTTTCCCTGAAAAGCGCGACTTCCCGTATCATCGATCACGATCAGGCTTCCTTCGCTGTCGAGCTCCCTGTATTGATCGATATGATCGTAGATCGAATGAAACGCCTGAGCCGCCTGCACGACAGCGGCCTCAAAAACCGGACCGGCCTCTACTCGAAGATCCAATACGATTCGCGGCTGGGCCTGCTTCGACTTTTGCGTTCTCACCATGTGCCCGATGCCTTTTTCGCTCAACGTCCAGACGATATTTCTGCAATCGTCTTCATAAGTATAGGCACGAACCTCGCCTTCTGAAAAGTCTTGGCCCACCCGGCCCGCAGCGCCCTGCTCGCCGGCAGATTGGACGTTCAGCTTTCCCGAGCTTCTTTCAGGCCAGATCAGCCTTTCGCCCGATCCGTTGAGAACCCTAATTTTTCGTGCCAAGCCGAAAGGATACGAAGTGGCGATCGCTAGCCCTGCCCAGTGATGTTTGCCACGATGGACAAACTCCATTTTGGAATCGACGTAAATCTCCGAAAGAGGCTCGATGCGAGGGATAAATGCCGTGCAGACAAATCCGTCGTCTCGCCACTCCCCCACCTCGACGCAGAATAGAGGGAACTTGCTTTTGTTTTTCACGCGAACAACGTCGTGAGTGACCGTACGGGCAATGGCATAGGTTCTTCTGAACTCGATTTCCAGAGCAGAAACGCTTTTCTCAGACAACACTCCCGAAAAAACCATCGAGCTCAAAAGCAGGCTTTCGATCAGATAGAGAACGTTGTTTCCCGTCATCAGCGCGACCACGCCAAGCGCGATCGTCAAGACAGTAAACCAATATCCTGCAAATGTGACCTCAAGCTTTCGCATGATCAGTCTCGCTCACTTTGGAGGCTTGACTCGATCAAGCAGCGCTCGAATCGTATGCTGCCGATGCGCAGTATCCGGATCTCCTCCCAAAAAGCAGAGACGATGAGCGAGGGCAGGGATCGCCAAATCGGCCACATCCTTCGGAAGGACAAATTCGCGACCGCGGACAAACGCAAGCGCGCGTGCCGCCGCGAGAAACTGGATCCCTCCGCGGACCGAGACACCGTGACTGACTCCCTCGCATACGCGGGTTGCGCGAACCAAATCCGAGGCATACTCGAGAACGCTATCCTCGACATGGACCAAGCTCACCACCGCGCGAAGCTCGAGAGTCTGGTCGATCGTCAAAACCGGTGACAGGGCGCTCTCGGTTGTCGAATCCATACTTTTCGAGCCACGAGGAAAGTCGTGCCCAAGGACCGCTCGATAAATATCGAGCTCATCCGACTTCTCCGGAGGATGAAGAGTCAATTGCAGCATGAATCGGTCCAGCTGGCTTTCCGCTAGCGGATAAACGCCTTGAAACTCGGACGGATTCTGGGTTGCGGCGACAAAAAACGGCTTAGGAAGAGAATAGGACTTACCGTCCACGGAGACCGTGCCCTCGGCCATAGCCTCAAGAAGCGCGCTTTGAGTCTTTGAGCTCGTTCGATTGAGTTCGTCGGCGAGAAGAAAATTCGCGAAAACAGGTCCTTTCCGAAACTCGAGCTCTGGACTTCCGGGAACCAGTCTCAGCACTCCGATGATGTCGCTCGGCAAGAGATCGCTCGTCATCTGCAAACGCTTGAAAGATCCTCCAAAGAGGTCAGCCATCGCTTTTGCAAGCGAAGTCTTTCCCGTCCCAGGCGGACCCTCGAAAAGGACATGTCCGCTCCCCAGAAAAGCCGAAAGCGAAAGCTCGATGATGTCTTTCTTTCCACGAAGACGGGACTCCAAGCGCTCTCGGATGCACTGGACCCATTCATGCGCTCTTTGTGTGCTTTGGCTTTGACTGCGCATTGCTTTCATTTGAACTCTCCTGCTTGATTTCCTCGATCTTTGCCTCAAGAAGCGCTACTTTTTGCCCTAATTTCTGGTTTTGAGAGAGAAGCTGACTGATCACCGTGCTGTAGTGAATCAAGATCAAGATCATGAAGCCGCTCAAAAGAAGAAACAAGGACGATGGCGCATAATAAATACCAACCATTGAAGAAAACTCTTCGAGCCAGTCCCGCTTCAGCGTCAACGCGAGCATGGACAACCCAGTGAAGAACCAAAGTATCGAGTATCGCTCCTTGATTTTCTTGCGCCGGACCAGCTCGAAAATGGTTCCAATGAGAGCGAAGCAAGCAATGAGAGCGACGAAGTCAACCCGATGAAATCCCATCACGCACGCTCCTTTCGTCGTCCTCGAAGCCGATCAAAAAGAGTCGAGAGAATCACCTTGATCACGTAATAGATCGATCGATACCAATTGATCGAGCTGACGCCGTTTTTTCTTGGCCGCATTTTCACGGCGGTTTCCATGACTCGGAAGCCGTTGCATGCGAGCGGTACCAGAATTTGCACTTCGGGATAATCGTCCGGATAGCTTTCAGCGACGAATTGAGCTGCCTTGCGATTGTACAATCGAAATCCGCTCGTGGTGTCGCTCACGCTCATTCCGGTCAGCATCCGAATATTGAGCGAAAGCGCTCGCCCGACCAGCCACCGAAGCACGGTCGTGCTCTCGATTCCTTCGGACGCGCCGTCTTTGAATCGCGAACCGATGACTACGTCGGCGCGGCCTTCGAGAATCGGCCCTAGAAGCTTTTCGATCTCGCTAGGAATGTGCTGACAATCGCCATCGACTTGTACGATCAAATCCGATTGGCGGCTCAAAGCATAGCGAAAGCCGGTCTGTACAGCCATCCCAATGCCCATGTTGTAAGGCAAGCTGATCACGTTGGCCTCGAGCTCTCGAGCTACGCGAAGCGTCTCGTCGCGCGACCCATCGTTGATCAGGACAAACGAAACATCTACGTCCGGCAATATCAGCGCGCGCAGTTCCGAAACCACGACGGGAAGGTTCTTTGCCTCGTTATACGCAGGCACGACAACCATCAGCCGCAAACGCGGAGCGGAAACGGCTGCAATCGAATTTTTCATTTGTGCTTGAGGGGCCATAGCTCTTCCTCACTCTTATCGGTGAGAAAGAGGATCGCCTTAACGAGGATAAGGAAGAGAATAAACACCGATCACGCCGCCGCGAACTGTGACCTTAGCGGCGCCGGCTCCGCCGGTCGAAGTGTTCCCTGCTTTATGAGTCAATGCGCCCACTGTCGTGAGCGCCGTCACTTTATTGGCGCCGGCACCACCCGTTGAATTCACGTTTCCGCCCGATGCAATTCGAGTAACGGCGGCATTCATAGTGCCGAGATAGGCATAAGTATGAGCAGTATCCGTCGAACCATCTCCATTGACGATGGTCACAGTATCCGTTGCGGCGACCGGAGACGTACCAGTTACGCAAGACGCGCTAAGCGGGCTTAAAACCTGGACGCTCGTACATGGGATTCCGCCAATCGTAATGGTCATCCCATTCACAAATCCGGTCCCAACAACCGTAATCGTCGTTCCTCCGGCCTTAGGACCGCTTGGAGGGGAAATACTTAAAACGCTAAAAAGTTTGATTGAAGCCAGCTGCCTGCTTCCGATCAGCTGCGCCTTCGTACAACCGGAAAGAGCAATCGCGACCACCGCGCAGAAAGCCACGCTTGTCGCTTTTTGAACCGACCGTGTGTCATTGTTTTTAGACGTCATAAGGCTGACCTTTCATTTCCAAATACGTACAGCGATGGCTTCAACCTAGCTTATCGAATCCGAGGATCTTTTACTTAAGCATATCAGTACGGTATTTTTAGTCAAAGATAATTTCCGTGCGTATGTCATTGAAATTTAAAGTCTTTTTTATATATCTAAACTTATCTAGAATTTAATAAACTTTATTAATTTACCAAGAGAAAGGCACCTAGCTTGCTCCTGAGTCATTTTATTACACAACCCAAGGAGAATACCCATGCCCCCCTCAAGCAGCCACCTGGATGCGGTAAAAAAACTCGGTGAAATGGTCGCCGGAATTCGCTACGCCATGCTGACCACTGTCGATGAGCAGGACAATCTCCACAGCCGCCCGATGGCTACTCAAGAAGTCGACTTTGACGGAAGCTTTTGGTTCTTCACGGACGATACAGCGCCTAAATCCATCCAAATCCAAAAGGAAAGCCACGTCAATCTCGCCTTCTCGCGGCCCGACGAGCATCGCTTTATCTCTGTTGCCGGGCGCGCCCAGCTCGTCCACGACCAGAAGAAGATGAAGGAGCTCTGGAAGCCCATGTACAAAGCATGGTTTCCACAAGGATTAAATACCCCGCACATTTGCTTGATCCGAGTGAGCGTGGACTACGCCGAATTCTGGGACACCCGCTCAAGCGCGATGGTGCATTTGATCGGATTCGCCAAATCGCTTACCACAGGTCAACGATATCATCCGGGCACTCACGAAAAACTCGATCTCACAGGATGAAAATCACTCTTTCATCGCTTGCGCGAACTCCCGTCTGTTTTCAACAGATCGCAAGAGCTCTCGATAACGCTCAGGCAAGCGCGCTTCGAGAGCTCGCTGCAGATCAGGCAAAAGCCGCGTCAGTTCCGCGCGCAGGTCGCTGGATTCGCTTTCGAGATTGGATCGAAAGTCGGAAGGAAGAGCGATTCCGTATCCCGAGGGCGCAAGCGATTGAGGACTGAGACGCTTCTCGATCGCTTTGACTCGGTCAATGGTTTTCGTCATCACCCCGTCCGGATCCAACCGCGCCCGAGACTCATCGTCTCTGAGAAGCTCGGCGACGCTCTTGAAAAAATCAGCTTCGAGAGACTGGACGAGAAACGACTCTAAGATAAAAAACTGAGACGCTAACACCCCTTTCTCCGAACTTTGCATCTGTCGCGACAATTCCTTGAACCTAGTCAGTCGCTGCTCGGCAGTCGAGCGCCTGAGATCCTCCCCAACTGATCCAAATGCCCGATTGAGACGATCTCTCTCCGACGGGAACAAATATCCCTGCTCTTGCGCGAATTTTCGATTCTGAAGAAAAGAATCGTCCATCCATCCATGCGCCTTGAGCTCGTCATAAAGCCCGATCGGAGTCACAACATGCACTTGCCTTTGAAAGCCGTCGTCAGCGACGACCGATTTCAAAAGATTGAGCGCCTCAGTAGCGCAGTTATTCGACAAGAATCGATATTCTCCCCGATACTCCCAAAAAAGCTGCAAAGAGCGGTTTAGAAACTCCAAGGTCTCTTCTCGAGTCAGTTTCAAAGGAACACTGATCAGATCGCGTAGCTCGTCCGTGTTGTACTCCCGCATCACCTCGAGCATCGACAACAAATAAAGCTGCGAGGGGTAATCTCCGCCCAAGCCTTTGATCGGATCGATCACGTCTCCTTCGACGTTCGCCCTAAAACTCACGACAACGTGATAAGAGACATCTTTCAAACAATCAGGCCCAGGCTCGGCGCGAGATGGCGCGCAATAGACAAGGCGATACATCGAGTGCCCCCATCGGCTCATGGCGCTCTCGCCCTTGCTCGCGAAAAGATAGTGAACTTGGTAAAGGCGCTTTGGGTCGAGATTGACGAAACGAACAACCGAATCGCTGATTCTTTCCTGACTGAGCGGAACCACCGTATTGATTTTGCAGTCTCGCCGTGGAAACGGATCCCATCCGAAACGAGACGCGAATAGCCGAGCTATCGTAGGCCTTCTGCAGGAAAACTCAGGATCTAAAACAAAGCGCTCGAAGTTAACTGCGAATCCCTCTTGCGCGCTCTCAAACTCAGAGATGTCCGGGCTCCTCACTGAGACCTCGACTCCCTTCCGACGCATCGGAAACACTCCGCCTAACTCCGCCGCCCCCAACAGTGTCGCGACTCGAGGATCTTTTGAAATCTTCATCTTTTGATCGTAAAATACAGCTAGCTGATGAAGCAGAACGGCGGTCGCGAACCGATACGCATTCGCGTATCCACAGCCATTTTTCCGATCTACCCCTAACGCGATCTCGCGCAGTAAACTTCGCTCGATCGAGATCTCCTTACCGTGAATGAAACCCAGCCTGACACCCATGATCTGATTCCATTGACATCTTTTTGACCAATCGGGCTCAATATCAGAAAATCCGATCTCGATCGAATCACCTAAAGATGCCTTAAATTTTTCCGGAAGAATCGCCTCAACGCCCGATAGAAAATGTCGCATCGCCTCTCGCTCACTCGCATCGGCAGCTTGATATTCATTTTCACTCAGAATGAGTTGAAACTTTTTTGCCTCAGCGTGAGCGCTGATGCAGCATACGAAAATATAAACCGCGATCAGCCTCAATACGCATGACATAGCACCCATCCCCCCGGTTTTCGCGTTGCTCAAGACTTCGATGCGCAAAATACAAGATCAGAAGCGACGATTCAATCGTAACCACATTTTATTTATTTCAACGTAAGCTATGCAGTTTTCACGCGCTCAATCATGACAAAATCTTTTGAAGAGCGCTTCGCCACATGTTAGTGGATCAACACGAGCTGGACCTGTCTTTCAAAACCTTTTTAACTTTTTATGACTAAAGGAGATCAAGGCCGTGAAAAAATCAGTTCACTTTTTCCTAAGTGGTTTTCTTCTGATCAATTTTGCTTGTGTTGAGGCCAGTCACGCCGCCGCATTTCTCGCTGATCTCACTTTATCTCCAGTAAAGACGGTACTTGAAATCATCGTTAGCCCGATCGCCACTTCATTTGCAGAGGTATTGGCCACATCGGACAGCGCCGCCAACCGTCAAGAGATCATAAATACAGCCGCGTCAGACGCGGCTGATCATCTCAGTGGCGCGGAGCCGAGCATTCTCCTCAAGGAAGTCCATTCCTTGCTGCGCAATGAGCTGGCGCGTCGCGGTGATTTTCGCCCTTACTCGGATATCGATTTGTCAAAGATGATCGCAGCCGAAGTGGAATGAATCGGTTCCACATGCGCATTTTCTTCATATTTGTGATTTTTTTCGGTATGCTAGGATTTGCGACGAATGGCAAACACGAATTCAACCGCACCGGTTAAACATCTGCTTGTCGATTTAGACGGAACTCTTCTTGGGAACCGAAACCTCTATCTTTCGTATGACTTTGTACGACAGGCGCTCTCTAGCCTCAAAGTCTACGGAGGAATGACCAAAGCGGCTCGCCTGCTTTTGTCCATCGGTCGCGAGCTCAAGAAGACCTCAACGGATCTCACCAACGATATCCGAATTGTCGAAACTTTTTCTCGCCAAATGAATATCTCGATCGAAGAAGCGCGAAAAGTTTTGCGTGACAGCGTCATGACGATTTTTCCGACTTTGGAAAAACATTTTTATCCCATTCAAGGAGCCAAAGAGTTTTTAGACTGGGCGAGCCCGCGCTTTCCGCTCACTTTAGCCACAAACCCGATCTGGCCTCCTGAAATCATCGAGCTGCGCGTAAAGTGGGCCGGCATCGATCCGTCGATTTTTGCTGACATCACGCATGTCCGCAGAATGCACGCGTACAAGCCCTCTCGTCAATACTACGAGGAAATCCTCGAGCAGAACGGATTGAACGCCAACGACTGCTTGTTGATCGGAGACAATCTAAAAATGGATCTTCCTGCCACTCGCGTAGGCATTCGGGTTTTCATCGTCGGTGACTACAAGAACCTCACTCCGATCCAAACTTCGAACGCGAAAGCCCAGGCATGGAAGGGAAATTATCCCGCGCTTCGAAAACTTCTTGAGAGCCTTTCGAAGGAGCTCGTTCAAGAAGAACTCGATATTAAATAGTTTCGAAAAAAATCCGATCGGCCGGCTTTTTCTTCGCGTCGAATTTTCTTTTCTCGCTCGCGAAGTTCGCTAACCTTCTTCAGTGATGAAACGAACCTATCATCAAACACTCAAAGGAATGCTCGGGGTCCTGCCCGCCGTAAGCCTCAGAACCCAGGCATGGCTGATTTCCGGCGCGCTCTTGGTTCTTACCGCCATTCTCGGAGCCAAGGCCTATTCGGTTGCTCACACGCATTATCAGGAAATGAGCGAGCTCGTAAACTACGACCTTTCAATTCAAACGCTGATGAAAGAAGACAGCCTTCGGCGTCCATTGGAAGTTTTTCGCGAAGAAAAGCTTAACCAAGCCCACGAGACCGCGCTCGGGCTCTTCCGTTTAATTCTATGGGCGATGTTGATTTCAGGAGTTGTCACAGCGTGGCTTTTCTATCTTTTTTTTCGAGGTCTCGTCCGCCCAATGAACTCATTGAAGGACGCCACGCAAAGAGTGGGGAGCGGCGAGCTTTCCTGCCGAATCTCGACCACCTCCGGATTGCAAGAGCTTCGGGAGCTCTCACGCTCCTTTAATTCCATGGCTGAAAAGCTGCAGAAACTCGATCAGGCAAAGACCGAATTCTTAGCCACGATCTCGCACGAAATCAAAAATCCGCTCGCCGCCCTCAAGGAGGGCCTGAACCTTCTTTCCACTCGCAATGAATCCTTGACCCCGGCAGCAAGAGCAAAAGGCTTTGCCGCTTGCTTGATCGCATCGAAGCGCCTGGAGTCCATGATCAATAACCTGCTTCAGAACTCAAGGATGGAAGCGGGATTCTTCAGGCAAGATATGCGTTTCAAGGACCTTCACCTGCCGCTTCAAACCGCGATGGACGAGGTCCGACCCATGGCCGAAAAGAGGCAGATCCGATTCGAGTTCACTCCGGAGACCGGAAGCCTGATGGCGACGTTCAGCTCAGACGGCATGACCCAGGTTTTTGAGAATCTTTTCTTGAACGCCATCAAGTATGGATCCGAAAACAGCGTGATCGAAGTCAAGGCAAGCAGGACCCGTCGCCCGTCTCAAAACAAAGGCGATCCGATTCCACAAGTCTGGATCGAGATCAGTAATTCGGGTCCCACGATCGACGACTCGGAGCTCAAGCGAATCTTTGAGCGTTTTTACCGCGGATCCAATTTAGGAAACGCCGCAGTTATCGCTCCAAGCGGAATGGGGCTCGGACTTCATGTCGTAAAAACGATCATCGAGGCCCATCATGGAGAGATCTCCGTTCGTTCATCCAAAGGAGGCACGACTTTCAAAATATTCCTTCCCGTTGGCGTTGAGCCGGAGCTTGAACGCCACTTAATATCCCACGGCCCCACCCCACATTGCCCCACACCCCATTGCCAAGGAGTATCGTGATCATGCAAGATCGGATTTGGCTGATTGACGACGACGAGCAACTTGCCGACATTTTGTCGCTCACCCTGGAAGCGCAAGGATATGCCGTTGACGTTTCGAGATCCTCTCAGCAGGCGCTCGAACATCTCGGTAATCGCGATGAAAATGCCGATGCCTCGGCGGTTCTCCTCGATCTTCGACTCGCGGACCAAGACGGGTTAACGCTTTTGCCTAAAATTCGGGAAGAATTGCCTGAAGTGCCTGTTTTTATCATTACCGCTCACGGCGACGTCGACTCCGCCGTTGAAGCGTTTACGCTTGGAGCGAGCGGCTATTTCAGAAAACCCTTCGAAGAAGGCGAGCTAACCGAAAAACTAGGACAAGCGATCGATCAATACCGCCTTAAGCGCGAAGTCCGAATGCTCCGCTCGCGAGCTCAATCTGCGGACCAGCTTCCACGAATCACCGATCTGATTCCATCAAGGGATCCCGCGATGGCTCCTCTTCTAAAAAAAGTATCGATGGCTGCCAATGTTATGAGCAATTGCGTAATCCATGGAGAAAGCGGAACAGGCAAAGAGCTCGTCGCTCGAGCGCTCCATCGACTGAGCCCACGAGGAAATGGGCCTTTTATCGCATTTAACTGCGCAGCCCTGCCCGAATCACTCATGGAAAGCGAGCTTTTTGGACACGTACGCGGAGCGTTTACCGACGCCAAAGAATCCAAAGCCGGCCTTTTCGCGCGTGCAAACGGGGGAACCTTGTTTTTAGATGAGATCGGCGACGCTCCGTTGTCCATTCAAGCTAAGCTTCTGCGAGTGCTTCAAGAAAAGGAAATTCTGCCGCTGGGAGCGACCACTCCGGTTAAGGTCGATGTGCGCGTCGTGGCGGCAACTCACAAATGCCTGAAAACCGAAGTCGAACTGAAACGATTCAGACTCGACTTGTATTACAGGCTCCACGTTCTCAAGCTTGAGGTCCCGCCGCTGCGAGACCGTCAACGCGATATCTTATTTTTAGGTTCCTTCTTTGCGGAGAAACTCGCTCGAGAGATGAATCTCATGTTCCGCGGCTTCACTGGAACAGCTCAGACCGAGATGGAGCGCTATGCCTGGCCCGGAAATGTCCGCGAGCTTCAAAATCGAATCGAGCAAGCCATGGCGCTAGGAGGAGGGGGAATTCTAGCGTCCCGCAGCCTGTTTCCCGAGCGAGAGATCCCGGAAAGCATGGACGAAGAGATCGAAGCATCCAATCCAGAGCCTGTAAGCCACGACGATTCTCCTCTTCCCTCCTATCAAGAGGCGAAAATCGACTTCGAACGCAATTATCTAGAGCGGGTTCTTCACGCCGCGAAGGGCAATATCGCAAAAGCCGCAAGAATGGCCTCGAAATCACGGACCGAGGTCTACGGCTTGCTAAGAAAGCACGGTCTTAATCCTTTGGTATTTAAGAATTCAGAAGCAGACGAGGAAGCGAGGAAGGCTTAACCGCCCTCTTCCTCTCGGCATCCATTCGGAGGAGAAACCCTGGATTTCGAGAGGAAGAGTTCAGGCGTCCTTGGGCGCCGTGGTCGCGCCCGAGAACTGAAAGATCGGTGTGTAGGTTGTGGAAAAAATCAACTCAGGTTCTAGTCTCTATTGAACAGGCGGGACCTCAGCATGCTCCGACTGCCGGAAGCCAATCGGAGAACCGAAACAGATCCTCGTCCAGCTTGCAGGTCCGGCAGAACCGATGGTACTTCGAGGCTGCTCGAAACAATCGATGGCAAAGGTTGCAACGGAGATGGTCGTTGCCCATTTTTCTCACGCGCTTCTTTTCGGTAAGGATCATTTTCAGTTCCACTGGGATACTCCTTTCTAAATAGATAGTCGTTATGCTGCTATCTAAAGCAACGACCGTACCAACTCTGAAGGGAGCTGAAATCAAATTGAGGCGGAGCTGGGACGATTCCCGCTTTCAAAGTGTACTAACTTAAGTACAACAAGAAAGTTCATGTGTACCAAGCTCGGTACAAACGCCGTGCTCTTATACCCAATCGTAGTTGAAACTGATGCTCACGCGGTCCTCGTCGGAACGATTGGCGGGAACTTCGTGCTTGAGCCAGCTTTCGAAAAGCAGGATCTCTCCGGCCTTGCAGAAGAGATCGATATAGCGCCGGTTCTCCTCTCGGGCTCCAGGCTTTCTTGGCGGCG
>CAZCBS010000025.1:0-21885 GCA_964496965.1 uncultured Bacteriovoracaceae bacterium | reverse complement strand
GCATGCCTTCTTTGGAAGAAGTGCACTGCACGGCGATCTCCAAAATGATTGAGCAAGTGCGATGAGCTTTCGTTATGAGCTCAAGCGCCAGATCGAGCGCATTGGAGATCTAGAAATCGAGATCGAATGCTTGAATGATCTGAATCAAACCATTGACGATCTTTTTGCTGAACTCGAGCGAACTGGAAACGCTTCGCTTCTCGAGGAGCTTTGTCCCTATTTCGGAACGGTTTGGCCGTCCGCTCGGGCGCTGGCTCAGACGATTTCTGAAAAACGAGAGTTTTTTGCGGGAAAACGCGTCTTGGAAGTCGGGTGCGGCCTTGCGATTCCCTCACTTGTCGCCGCAAAACTGGGGGCCGAAGTCGTCGCAACGGACTTTCATCCTGAGGTACCCAGGTTTTTAGAAAGCAACCTCAAGATCAACGGAGTTCAGAACGTTCGTTACGAACGAATCGATTGGTCCAAAGGGTTTCCGGATCTGGGAAAGTTTGATTGGGTCATCGGAAGCGATGTCCTTTACGAGCGCCAGCATGCTCTTCTTCTGGCGCAGGTCGTCGCTCACTATATAGGGAGCGGGGGAGGGCTCATTGCCGATCCCGCACGGCCCTATCTTCAACCCTTTGTGGATGAGATGACACACCTGGGAGTCCGTGCTCAAACGTCGGTTCGAACAGCCGAGGATCGTCCCGTTCCCAAAGACGTATTCATTGTAGAATTGCACCGTTAGAGTTTAATTCGACGACTGCAGATTTTCGTAAAAGTTTTGGCGCAATCTGCCGAAACGATATTCGTGGATAATCTGAAAGATACCCTAAAAAACCCCGCCAGTTATTTTTCGATTTCGCCTGATCTAGTCGTAGTCAATGAGCCCCTTCCTTACGATCTTTTCATCAATTCCTCGGCCATCGAGAATCGTGAAAAGTATGTCCGAATTTTTCGTAAAGAAGGCGTGCTGTCACGCGAAGATGTTCAGGCCTATATGAGCAAGTATCATCGGATCTATGTTGCCGAGGCCGAACGTTCGCTTTTCCTGAAAAGTTTGGTGAAGTCTCAAGAAGCGACGCCGGTTCAGAAAACCACGGTTCTCAAGGACAGCGCAATTCATCACCTTCAAAAGCTTTTTGATCACGAAGTCACGACCGAAGTTCTGGCTCAAGGAATCGCCGACTGCCGCGAAGTCGTCGAGGGCATGATCGATGTCGTGGGTGATTACCGCGTGGATCAGCTTCAGGACCTGATCGCGAACCTGAGCTTTCACGATTTCTATACCTACGATCATTCGATCAACGTCTCGATGTATTGCATTCTGATTTACAAGGCGCTCAATCCGAACGCTCTTCGCAGCGATATCGTGCAGGCGGGCCTTGCAGGGCTTTTGCATGATCTTGGAAAAATCAAGATCTCGACTGAGATCTTGAACTCGGCTGAAAAGTTGACCGAAGAGCAGTTTCAGGAAATCAAAAAACATCCGCAGTACGGTTTCGAGCTATTGAACGACGTTCGCACCACGCTTCCGGCAGATATTCGCGCCGAGCTTGTGGGTCGAGTGATCGTCGAGCATCATGAAAACTTTGATGGCACCGGCTATCCCAATCGGATTTCCGGAAAGCAGATCCACATGCTTTCTCGGATCACGACGATTGCGGACTTTTTCGATGCGATCACGACCAAGCGTTCGTATCATGAGCCGCTTTCGCTCGAGGACGCGATTGCCTTGATGTCCAATTCGCAGGGCAATAAAATCGATCCAGGCCTTTTTCAGTTTTTCGCACAGCAAACGCAACAATATGAACCCAGAAAAAACTTTAGTCGCGAACTTTCAGCCGAGTTCGATCCTTGCCAACCTTGCTGTGAGCTTCCGCTGGTTCCGCATGTCGCTAAAACGATGGAAGATAACGCTTCGGGTGTTAAAGGCAAAGTCATGGTGCTCGATGAGGTTTCTCCTCGCAAAGTTTCCAAGGATAAAAGCGGTTTGGTGAAGAAGGTTGGGTGAGGCTTTCCTCTGGCGTTTTGCTTATTGCAGTGGAAAGAATAGCGAAAGCGAGTAATCCTGTCGTGAGCTCGTTTTGTTGAAAAGCACCACTTCGTGGCTTGTTTGCGCTCCGCCGACCATGCAAGTGCCATCTTCAATTCGGGCGATCCGAGTAACATGGCTCGTTCCCAGTATCGACTCGATGAGATAGGCATAGACCCCGTTAGGCGCATTTAGATTTAAGCAACCAGCGACTTCCGATGGCTTGAGAAAAACGGCCTGCATGGGTTCGAGCGATTCGCTCATTGGCAAAAGAGCGAATGCCGGTTTCACAGTGAACGATGAAAGATCAGTCACAAAGACATCGTCCGTGATGGAAAAAAGGCGATTTGATCCTGTTGTTTTTGAATTGATGGCAAGAGCGAGCGAGTAATTGGCAAAGAGAGACTGAAACGAAAGAAACTGCGCGGGAACGTTAAAGTATTTTCCGTTCATCTCGGACAAAGTCGCGATCACGCTCTCGATTCCGGTATGAGGCTTCGCGATCAGGCGCCACAAAAGCTCGTTGCGGCCAAAGTGATAGTAGAGATAAGAAATCCAGAGAAAAGCGTTCGCATAGTGCGCGTCCGTGATTTCTGAATCCTCTGGCCATTGCGCAATGGGAAGTGTTTTCCCTTGGCTTGAGATCCGTCCAAGCGCGGCTAGGGGTGCGTTTCCGCTGATGTAGAACTCGGTGAACTGACTCAGGCCTTCATTGAGCCAGTCTTGTTGTGGTGTGCTTGCGTGATTTTGGATGGAGAAGAAGAGATTGAAAATATGTTGAAGCTCATGCGCGGCGACGAGGGAAAATTCTGGTTTTCCGATCAGTCTGGCATCGAGAACCATGGCGTAAATTCCATTTTCCGCGGGATAACGTCGGGAGACATAACCTTTGTGGACTGAATCAGGATCAAGCTCGTCAAAGATCAGGGTGATCTGAGGTAGGCCTGGATCTAAAAATTCCTTTGGGAAAATCGCTAGAAATTTAGGATAAATGACGCGGTCAAAAAGTAGCGCCGCTTCTTGATACGGCGTCAATGCTCTTTCGTCGAGCTGAGT
Source organism: uncultured Bacteriovoracaceae bacterium (assembly GCA_964496965.1). Lineage (GTDB taxonomy): Bacteria > Bdellovibrionota > UBA1018 > UBA1018 > UBA1018 > CAZCBS01. Next base: position 18,815 of record CAZCBS010000025.1, on the reverse strand, counting down.
CTTTCCTGAACGATCTTTAGTCTGAAGAGTCTGGTAGGCATGAGTGTCTTTGAAAAGATAGGCTTCGCAGTTTTGAAGTTTTTGTCCGCCGAACTCTGGGAGCTTGTAGACTGGAGCCTCATGTGAGCTTGGATCGTGAGCGAAGTATCTCGGAAGCCGTTTAAAAGGCTCAGATGATGATGCTTGGGATGCACTCGCAACAAGCGTCATCAGAATCAAAATCAGATTTGAACTGGCTCTCATGCGGGCTCCTGAAGGGGAAGGCCCGGATCGTCGCTACTGGGGCTAGATCCGGGCCGGGGTGTGGGGGACTAGGACAGATTAAGGAACAATGACGACAGTGGTAGAAGCTACGATCAGCAGCGGATGCAGAATCGGGCTGGCCAACATGATGGCAAGAGTGACAGGAGCAAGGCCTGCTGCGAGCATTCCGAATGTGACCGTCAGGAAGCCATCATACAAACGCTCTTCTGCGTTGCGCTGGTCAACGCTGGATTTTGCGTCCTTGAGTGCCTGCATGACATCTGGATACTTCGCCAACGCTTTGGCCATTTGCTCAGCTTGCGGAAGCATCTGCTGGTTAAAGAGCTGATTGTAAGCGTAGACTTTAGGAGCTTCCTCTTGAAGCATTTTCGTTAGATCTTCTTCGGTCGCGGTTTTGCTGATGAAGATCATTGGCTGCGGGATTGGCGCGAGCTTCGAGAAGCTTGGATATACGGCTTGGTACGGAGCGGGGCGACTTCGATAAAATACCGTGTCGGCCGCAAATACGAGGGTGGCGTCCAGTCCTTTGAGGTTGCTGTCTTTCATCGCGGACAGGAAGTTGTCCAAGACAGGAACTTCAAAAATATGATTTTCAAGCGAAGTGTAGAGCGCTTCGTAATGACTATCCCAAATCATTCCGCCACGTGTGCGTGTATTCTTTACAGTAGCGAGAAGAAATGGGGAAACTTTTTCGTTAGAGTAATAACTTTTAAAGGTGCAAAACTCATCGAATTGCGACTCATCGCCTGAGACTCGCTTGAGAGTCAAATCTGTCGAATTGATCGAGATCGATCCCTTGCCTGAAAGTACGCTCGGTGCGATTCGGTCGAACGGCGTATTTTCCACATCTTGTTGAGTATAGAATCGAACCGCGCTATCCATAGTCGAGGCTTTGTCGCTCAGATTAGGCGTATAAAGACCGTATTTGGTCGATTGATATTGGTAAACGTTAGATCCGAAAGTATTCTCAATCTGCTGCGCGACTTTCTGCACGGTCGCTTCACGATAGTAATCGTAAATCGGCTGCAGCTTTCGGTCGCGTCTTTTGATTTCCGCTGCCGTGAGTTTTAAATAATCAAGATTTAAATGCTGCTTGATCTGATCGGCCTGCTCTTCGGTGTAGGCAATCGTTGGATCGCCGCTGCCGTTGCCGTCGCGCGCGCCGTTTCCGGCGAGAGCGGCCTGAGAGAATAAGCTCAGGGCTAAGACAAATGACGTAATAGACTTCAAATTCGGGTTCATATCGGACTTCCTTCCAGGGGGTGAGGGTGTGTGGACGAATTCTTTTCCAGCGCTGCAGTCACAGGAAAAACTTGTAAATTGATTCGGTAAACGCGATCCGCTTCGGAGTCTTGGCTGAGGACTTTCAAAAGCTCATCGGTCGTTTTCTTGATGATCTGTTTGGCGAGCTTGAGCTTCTCTGGAGAGAGCGCGATCGTCACGCCTTGATACTCGCGTTCCGTGAGCGGCAGGCTGACTTGATGAGCTGAGAGCTCGGAAAACTTGCGATGCATCGCCTGGACAAAAGGATTGAGAATCTCGTCCGGGGATTCGATCCGAACGGGAGGTTGCGAGAATCGATTCGTTCCAGCTTGGCGAGTGAGATATCCGGACTGCTCCAAGAACTCGATTGCCTCTTTAGCCTCGCGCTTCGAAATGTTCTGTCCTAATGCTTGTAAGACGTTTGTCGGCGTGAGCTCGAAATCCTTGCAGGTCGCAAGCTCCCAGATCACTGGGTAATACCAAGCCTTCAGAAGATTGCGGCTTTGAAGGACACGGATCTCGGAGCGTTTGGAAAGCTTCTCAAGGGCACGAAGGTGCTCGATCTTCGAGGCGGCATCTTCGGTTTGATTGAAACGGATGAGCGCGCGGAAGTATTCGGCCTCTTTGCCCTGAAGCCCGATGCCTGAGATGAACTTCTCGACCATCGAGTCAGAGAGCTTGACTCCCGTTTGAATGACTCGCTGAAAGTAGTTCGGCGACGAAATCCCGGCTTTTCTGGCAAAGTGCCGAAGGCTGAAAGCTTTCGACGACAATTGCTTCTCTTGCAGCCAGGTCTTTAGATATTCTCTAAAGTCTGTGTATTGAAAAATGCTCGTTTTCATGACGAGCGGGCTTATATCGAGCGTGACTTTATGTGTCAAATAAAGTTGGCAATTTGCGAACACTGGAGTGTTCAGCGGGGTTTGTTTTTATTGATGCAGACTTAGAACCTTTTGAAATATAAGGAAAATATATGTTTGATAAAAACATTCGGAAATTTTAAGTGCTAAAAACGTAAAATTCGAGTGTTCAACTGGAGGTAGAAAACAGGCTCAACTAGGCCCTCCTGACCAGCATGGCGCAAGGCCTTGGTTCTTGAGTTGTGAGAGCGGCGCACTGCTGTTTGGGTCAAGAAGGCGCACCCGAAATATTTCCATCACGATCGACGAGAATGACCCTAAAACCTTTCGCCAGGAGTGCACGCATTGGAAGGCCTGCTGCCTCGAAAAGGTTTTTGATGAAATATCGAACCACCCCGGCATAATCGCGTCCAAAACTTACGATCCGTGTGAACAATAAATGATCCCAAAAGCCTCGTTTCGCGCTGTCTGGCACGGACGAGTCTTGCGATCTTTTTAGCGCGGAACCTTTTTGAGCTCCTGTGACGATTTGAGCGATGCCTCCCGAGAGCTCTTTCGAGAATCGCTTCCACGCTTCGCGCGTCGGCACCTGAATCAGGAGATGAAGGTGGTTCCCTACGTTGGCAAACTGAAAAACGCGAACGCCCCAGCGTTGAGCTGTTTTGCGAATAAAGTGATCGATGGAGTTGCAATGCTGAGGATGCAGCATCGAAAGCGTTCCGCGGGCTTTTGAAGATTTCAAGACGATATGGAGGGCCTGTTTCGTATCGATCGGGCGAAAGGTTTTGCGTTTTCCGAGCGAGAGCTCGCCTCCGTGTTTGGCTCCTGCTTTCTTGTCGAAGCCTGGTAAAAAGGATTCTTTTTTCGTTCGCATCGGGAAGTTGAATAGCATGCGGGCAATGGGTTATCAAGCGGCTTATTGGATATATGATGGGATCTATAAAGACATGAGATATCGCTATTCCATCCGGATCCGCACACAGCGATCTTCAATGCGAACATCGGAGTCTCGAATGCAGCCAGAACCGACTTTTCCAAATTGTCCAATCCGATCGGAATGGACAATTTGAGATGGAAAATAGGCCATCGCGGAATAGGGAGGAAGATCGCGAGGCATTCTTCTTACTGAGGCACGATCACTCGTCATGATGACGTAAGCGTTTTTAGGGTAGGGCGCCTGAGAGAAGCGTGCGATTTCAAAGGCCCTGAAACTAGTATTGAAGTCTGAGCAAATGGGGTCGATCTCGCTCGAGGAGCTGAGGCCTCGAAGAGTTTCATCAAGAAACGCAATGCCTGTAGAACTCGACGGTGATGTAAGAAGCTTTGAGAAAAACGCATTTTGTCCACAAAGCCGGTACAGGTAATAAAAATATTGGATCAGATGACCGTGTTGAGATCCGAAGTAATCGGATTTCGAAGGATCCAGTGCGGCAGTGAGCGAAGACTCAGGATTTCTAAAACCTTCGCGGATGATTGGATTGAGTTTTCCGGTGAGAACATACTCGGCAAGAAGCGCGACGCCTTCTCGAAGCCAAGCTTCTTCATGCGGGCGAGTTTTGTAGTGAATCTGATGCGTCAGCTCGTGAACGACGAGATAAAAAGACGAAGGATCTACGGCGGCTTCTGGTCTAATTAGAATGGCAGGACTGCCATCGGGTGCGACGAGTTCAGGCGATGAGAAGCCTGAGCTTCCTTTCCAATTTCCATCGATCAAAATGCTGAACCGTTCCGGCCAATATGAGCTGATGGCTGGGTTTTTCGTTGCGAGAGGAATATTTTGAAATAATGCTTGAATAAAGTAAGTGAGATCCGCGTTGGTGCTTCGTCTCCAGAGTGTGATTGATCCGTCGGTGCGGTCTTGTATGAAGGAAGGTTCCGCCTGCGAGTTTGGGCAGGCGGAAAAAATACATAGTAGAAATATAAGAATTCGAGGCATTCTCACAGGCTGGCGATTTATTGCATAGTATATTTTTATAGTCAACTATTACTGAGCCGATGGAATGAAACAAAAGAACTGAATAGATACAGCTATAAGACTATTATTTGAGTCGCTTTTACAGAGTTCATTATATTTAGTTTAATTCAATAAATACGGTTAGTTACTTCTGATTATTGAATTTAAATTATGAAGCTATAATCACGAAACAATTGTTTCGCCTTTTTCAAATTCTTCTCTGAATTTGTATTGCCGTCCGTCCGAGCTTTCAATATAACCGGCCGCGTTATGGATATTGAAACTCAAACGGAAACAGAAACACTATCCTCAGCGAGGCTTCGCGAGCCGACGCACCGGACGCAGTCAAGCGCAACCGAATCACCTTCATACCCGGAGTTGCTAGGCTCGCTGAGTTATCGAGAGTATTTGGCGAAGTGGTTTGCATGCCGAAAAAAGCTTCAGCCTCATTACTCTGGCGCGCTTTTCGCGAAGAAAGCCGGGCTGAGCTCCCACACGCTTCTTGGGATGGTGATCCGGGGAGATCGCAATTTGAGCGCTGATACGACTCGCGCTTTTGTGCGTGCGCTTGGACTCAAAGGGCGTGAAGCGCTTTACTTTGAAAAGCTCGTTCTCTTCAATCAATCCAAAAACTCCGAAGATCGCGCTTTCTATTTTGATCAGCTCTGCTCGATCGGATCTCAGTCTTCTCGAAAAATTCTGACTAAAATCCAAGATCACGCTTCGTATTTCTCGCACTGGTACAATGTCGCGATCCGAGAGTTGGTCGCCGTCGAAGGCTTTCAAGCGGATTCCGCGTGGATCTCCCAAGCACTTAAGAACAAGATCACGCCTAAGCAAGCCCAAGAGGCGTGGGATCTGCTCTTGCGCCTGGGAATGGTCGAGGCGATGGAAGGCGATCGCTACCGCATCGTTTCTCCGTCGATCGATATCGATCCGGGCACGGTCGATTTCGCGATTCGTAATTTTCATCGCGAGTACCTGGATCGATCTCGTGATGCAATCGACGGGGAGCCCCTCGAAGAGCGCGAGCTTTCGTCGATGACGCTTTCCATTTCCGACGAGGATTACGGACTTCTCAAAGAAAGAATCAAAGAATTCAGAAAAAAGCTGAATACCGAGTTTCCTACGGGGACATCGCCGCGCACTCGAGTCGTGGCGGTCAATCTGCAGGCACTTATTTTAACGGAAAAACCAAGTGAAATGAAAAAGGGGAAAAGAAAATGAAATCGAAAAATCTGACATGGGTGAGTTTAGTCGCGTTGATCGTTTTGGGCGCAGGCGCGATGTATCCGAGCGTGAGCTTCGCGGAAAAAGGCGAAGGCACGGGCGTCGGGAACGGCGGAGGATCAGCGCGCGACGAGTATCTCTCAAGACTCAAAGCGGAACTTGCCGAACAGGGCGAAAGAGGGAGCGACGAAGCTGAACTTCTTTCGGAATGGTGCTCTCGCGTCTCGTCGATTTTGGTGCGCGAAAAACAAAGAGCGATGCTTCAATATCAGTACGGTCATAAGGCTCAAGCGGAACAGATTTTGAATGATGCGCTAGTTGCTGCCGCTCAGTCCGTGAACGTCAATCCGCATTTCGGCGGCCCCATGGCGAAGAAACTGATCGATCGCGCGCTCATGGAATCGGCAGCGCTGGATGACTCGCTTCCCGGCAATACAGGGATTGTGGTCGCGACGAAGCTGAACTTCCTTTTTGGTGCAGTGGATTTCATCGTCGACGTCTCGCGCGATTTGGATCCGACGTATTATATCCCTTACCGCTATCGTCACCATGGCTGCTATCGCGATTGTCCGCCGGAGTTTGACTTCGCAGCGTTCGAAGCCGCGTTTGCGCGAGTGGTTGCGCGTCAGCTGACTTTCGCGACGGAAAAATTGACCGAAAGCCAATACTCGAGCGGCGGCGCTCAGATCTATCCTCTGGGCTCTCCGAAAGCGTTTCTCAAAGTGGCGGAGTTGACGACGGGATTCGTCGCTCGCGATTTGAAGCAGAATCTTCATGCTTATTCGCTTTCTTGCGCGATTCGCGAGCTGGAAGCTTTGAGCGATGAGCTTTCCGCTTACAATGTCTCGGGCGATCATACGGTGTTTCCAAATGATCCATGGGCCGTGAGCCAATCCGCTCGGACGATGAACCGGATTGCTGACCAGATCAGGGATCTGAGCGGTTGCGGACGAAACTGATTTTAGGAAAAAAGGAGTACGAAAATGAAAACAGGAAAAAAATTGTTGGCTGGAATCGCGCTCTGCGCTCTCGTCTCTCAAGCTCATGCGAGCTCTTACTTTAAGGACAGCAACAATCAAGCTCTGATTGAAACGGTGCAAATGGGGGGCGTGCCGGTCTCTTATGGATTGCTTGTCAATCAGTCGCAATCGAAGGCGGCGCTTTATCGAATCGAGTCTATCGATGCGACCACTCAGGCTTGGATTCGGATGACTCAAGACGATTCCGGACTCATCGGAACCAATGTGAACGAGGAAGCCGCTTTTAGCGCGACTCTCGTTGGCAACTCCCTGACGTTGACGCCGACGGACTTTGGAAAATCGATGGGATGCGCGGCTGAGCTTCAGTTGGAGGCCTCTCGCGGTGTCTCGTGGCTTGCTCTTCCGGAAAATGCCTCGCGCTTTTCTGGAGAAGATCGAAATCCAGTCGTTCTTTCTTCAAACGCGATGACTGGTAAGTTCAATCTCGATGGGCAAGTTTACGGCGGCTCTTTCGTGGTCGAACCTGTCATTGCCGGAGTCGGAGCGCTGCATGCTCAGACGCTCAGCTCGGATAGTCCCGACGGAAGGGCGCTCAGTCGAACGATCACTTCTTTGGTCGCTTTGATTCAAGAGAACGGGTTTTTCGGTAATTCCAATCAGCTGAAGCTGATTCGCATCTCGAGCGGCGCATCTTGTTTTGATGCCGAAGCGAGCTTAAACGAAAAATAATTTACTAAAATTATTGATTAGGTGAAATTTATGAAAACGAAATTAAGAAAAGCAGCCCTAGGTCTAGGAGTATTGGCCGGTTTAAGTGCCGGGATCTTGCCAACGTCGCAAGTTCATGCCGATGACAGCAATCCTTACAATGAAGGCATCGCGAAAGTCAGGCTCAGCCCAGAAGAAAAAGCGGCGCTTCTTCAATATGCTGATAACTCCAAGACTCGCTTGGAAAAGGCGATGGATCGGGCTCGAGGAAAAGGTTTTTCCGAGGCTAATGCGATCTATCTTTCGACGATCAAGGCCGTCGTTTTGAACTCATATGTGCAAAAGCCGAGATCCGAGCTTTTGATGCGCGTGTCGCTCAATCAAGCTTTGGCTTTGACGTTTGGAATGCCGACCACCGATGGAAAGTCGGTACAGTCTCCGGGCGTATTGAAAGATATTTCTAACGTAGATCTTCTGACTGTCATTCTTGAGGACTCGATCCGGCTCGCGCTTAATTATTACCAGGATGACCGTACGGCGATTCAAAAAGGAACGCTGGTCGATCTTCCTTATATGGATCAAGCGGTGAGGGAGTTGTCGTTTTCAAGAAAATGGTTGATGTCGGTCACCGAACCGACAGCTAAATATAATTTATCCGTCGCGACGCTGCAGAGTTTTCTGAACACGGCAGCGAACGAAGATCAGATGCATCGCGCTCTTTTCGCGGAGGAATTGACGGAGGTCAGTGACCTTCTTGATAGTCTTCCATCCCAAGTTCCAACGGATGTGGATGCTCTGATGCGAAACGTTCGTATGCTTCGTGGAAAGCTCAAGCGTCTTCAAGAAAGCGTAGCTCAAAAAGCTCAGGTCTCTCAACCTATCTCGGATGGAAGCGGTGCAACCTCCATGCGCTTTGTTTCCATACAGCCGGGCAGTTTCCTAATGGGCTCGCCTTCAAATGAATCGGGGAGATATGACGATGAAGCTCAGCATCGTGTGACTCTCACTCGTGGTTTTGAGATGCAAGCGACGACAGTGACTCAAGCTCAATGGGTGCAAGTCATGGGAAGCAATCCTTCGAAGTTTCAAGGCAAGGATAACTGCCCTCAGACTTACATCGCCCTGCCTGTAGCGATGTGCCCGAACCATCCGGTGGAGCAGGTTTCGTGGGGTGATGTCCAAGTCTACATTACGAAGCTCAATCAGCTCAGAAAAGATGGCTACGGTTACCGTCTTCCGACCGACGCGGAGTGGGAGTACGCAGCGAGAGCTGGAACGACGACGGCATATTCGTTTGGCGATGATGCAAGCCCGCTTTCTCAATACGCTTGGTATAGCGCGAACTCGCAAAGCCAAACTCATGATGTCGCGCTTTTGAAGCCGAATCGCGTGGGTCTCTACGACATGCATGGAAATGTCTGGCAGTGGGTTCAGGACTGGTACGTGGATTCGACCTCCGAACAGCAGACCGACCCGGTCGGCCCGGCTGTCGGCTCTTACCGTGTCGTTCGCGGCGGTAGCTGGGGCGGTGATGCGCGGGGCTTGCGCTCGGCCTATCGCGGCTACGTCCCCCCGGATAGCCGCGACTCCCATGTGGGGTTCCGCCTCGTGAGAACTCGTTGAGGGTGAAAGAATTGGGAAGTTTTATGAGTACAAATTTTAAAGCAGGTGTTTTTGTTCTGACGGCTTTCGTGAGTGCAAATTCGGTTTTATTTCCGGCTTTGCAGGCTTTTGCTGATGACAGCAATCCCTACAATGAAGGAATCGCGAGAGTCAGGCTTAGCTCAGAAGAAAAAGCGGCGCTTCTTCAATATGCCGATAATTCCAAGACTCGCTTGGAAAAGGCGATGGAAAGAGCAAAAGGAAAGGGCTTTGCCGAGGCTAATGCGATCTATCTTTCGACGATCAAGGCTGTTGTTTTAAACTCGTATATTCAAAAGCCGCGATCCGAGCTTTTGATGCGTGTGACGCTTAATCAAGCTTTGGCTTTGACTTTTGGAATGCCGACCGCTGATGGAAAGTCGGTTCAGTCTCCGGGCGTTCTTAAAGATATTTCTAACGTAGGTCTTCTGACTGTCATTCTTGAGGACTCGATCCGGCTTGCGCTGAGCTATTACCAAGACGACCGCACTGCGATTCAAAGAGGAACGCTGGTGGATCTTCCATATATGGATCAAGCGGTGAGGGAGCTGTCGTTTTCGAGAAAATGGTTGATGTCGGTCACTGAGCCGACGGTTAAATATGACTTATCAATCGCGGCGCTGCAGAATTTTCTAAATACTGCCGCGAACGAAGATCAGATGCATCGAGCTCTTTTTGCGGAGGAATTGACGGAGGTCAGTGACCTTCTCGATAGTCTTCCGGCTCAAGCTCCAACGGATGTGGATGCTCTGATGCGAAACGTTCGTATGCTTCGTGGAAAGCTCAAGCGTCTTCAAGAAAGCGTAGCTCAAAAAGCCCAGGTTCCTGGAATCATGTCTGATGGAAGCGGAGTGACCTCTATGAGCTTTGTTTCCATACAGTCGGGCAGTTTCTTAATGGGCTTGCCGTCAAATGAATATGGGAGATATGACAATTCAGCTCAGCATCGGGTGACTCTGACTCACGGTTTTGAGATGCAAGCGACGCCAGTGACTCAGGCTCAATGGGTTCAAGTCATGGGAAGCAATCCTTCGAGGATTCAAGGCAAGGATAACTGCCCTCAGAATTACATCGCTCAGCCTGTAGCGATGTGTCCGAACCGTCCGGTGGAGCAGGTTTCTTGGAATGATGTTCAAGTGTTCATTAAGAAGCTCAATCAGCTGAGAAATGATGGCTACGCTTACCGTCTTCCGACCGACGCAGAGTGGGAGTACGCAGCGAGGGCTGGAACGACGAAGGCATATTCGTTTGGCGATGATGAAAGCCAGCTTTCTCAATATTATTGGTATAACGCGAACTCAGGAAATCAAACTCATGATGTCGCGCTTTTGAAGCCGAATCGATGGGGTCTCTACGACATGCATGGAAATGTCTGGCAGTGGGTTCAGGACTGGTTCGAGGTTTTGGCCTCCAAAGACCAGACGGATCCGCTCGGTCCGGTCAGCCCGGTTGACATTGCTAACCGTGTTCGTCGCGGTGGTAGCTGGTGCTCCAATGTGAAGGACTTGCGCTCGGCCGCTCGCACGCACGCCTACCCGGACTACCGCAGCGTCGATTCGGGGTTCCGCCTTGTCAGGACGGTGCGCCACTAACTCTCGGGCTCTTTTACTCTCTTACTTTTGTCCCGTTTTCTGGCCTGCTGCTCTTCTCTTTCAACCGCCCGTTAGGGTGAAGTCGAAAAGAAGGGGGGCAGGCCTTTCGATTTTGTTTGAAGTGGTGCCAGTTTTTCTAGCCAAAATGTCATCGGTGTCGAATTTAGATTGATAGAGTAGGCTCGGCAACGAGCTCGAAAGCTGTTGCGGCTTTTTTTATATAAAAAGTTAATAGATAAACTTGGAACCCGATCCATTTCGTGCTGTCGCCCATTCACTTAATGCGAATGGCTCAAATCCTGCTCTAATGGCGCCATGAAATGAGTTCGATCGGACGATTGCGACGCTGAGCTGCGGTTTTATCGAGGCTGGAACTCTAATATTGCGTCAAAGCCGGTGTGAACTGAGTTCGCTTCAGTCCTAATTCTGGACGACATGTTTGAGTTTTGGCGTAAGTTCTTGGGTGTTTTTCGAATGTACATCGAAATATGAGTCTTTATAGATATACATTGACATGATGTAGGTTGAGGAAGTACTGTATGGTTAAGGCAACGGTCCTTGTGGACCAGCGATACGAAATTTCAGAGCGATTTCGCGTTGAGATCAAAGTGTTTGAAGTAGGTCCCAGTGAGAAACATCCGACTGGGATTAAGGTGAGGTTTACCCTCATCGATGTGATCGAAAAGGTTCCAAGACTCTTGATTGATAATCACGAACCATTCGGATTCCATGTCCATGAGGAGCTTCCTGATAATAAAGATGCAAGGCGTCTCCTGGAAACGGATGATTACGTCGAGGCGTTGGATGAGTTTTGGCGTTTAGTGAGAGGTGTAATCGATGGAAAAGATCAAACCCCTAAAAATAACATTCGAATCTTTCGAAGAGTTCGCGACGAAATCCCGTGAAGCCCTTCGATCCGCGCTTCGAGAAAAGAAAAAAGCCATTCAAAAAAAGGATGTCTTGGTTTGGGAGTCAGTCGAAGCTTATCAGCAATTCATGAGCGACCAGAAGTATGCCATTCTGGCTGCTATTCATAAATATCGACCTCAGTCGGTATATCAGCTTGCGAAAATTTTAAACCGGGCGCAGCAAAACGTCGCAAGGGATTGTGATTTGCTGGAAGGGCATGGCTTTATTCGTTTTGAGCAGTCTGAGGAAGGCAGAAAAATGAAAATGCCACGGTTGGCATTTGAGTATAATTCGATCTTGGTTTGTCTTCCGAGCGTGGCTTACCGAGTTGAATTTATCTTGGCGGCCTAGCATTTAGTTTTTTCAAACAGCTGAAACAAAAACGCCGAGCGAAGAGAGCAAGAAGTCTCTTCGCTCGGCGCCTTGATTTAAAAACTGAAACGGAAATTACTTCGAAACTTTAATCGTCTTGATCGTCACAGGCTCAACTGGAACGTTCTCGTGCGGAAATTTGGACGTTGTCGTGACGTTCTCGATCTTGCGAACGACGTCCATTCCGGAAATGACTTTTCCAAAAACAGCGTAGCCAGGTTGGCCGTCGATTCTGTAATTCAAGGAATCGTTGTCTTTGACATTGATGAAGAACTGATCGGTCGCGCTGTTTGGATCAGTGGTGCGAGCCATGGAGATCGTGCCGACTTTGTTGAGGAGGCCGTTCGAGGCTTCGTTTTTAATCGGCGCGTGAGTGCCACCTTTTGGCGTCATATCAGCTTTCATTCCTCCGCCTTGAATCATAAAGGTAGGGATCACGCGGTGAAAGATCGTCCCGTCGTAATGCTTTTCTTTGACGTAAGTGAGAAAGTTTTTTGTAGTGATCGGAGCTTTCTCCGCATCCAGCTCGACCTTGATATCGCCCATCGAAGTGACGATCGTCACGACAGGGTTTTTGCTTTTCGCGGCGAAAGCAGGTGTGCTGAGGGTGGATAAGCCGAGAGACAAGAAAATAGAAACGACAGTGAAAGCGGTGAACTTCTTCATCGATTGATTCTCCTATTGGGTTTTCTTTTTACGACTCACGAATGACGTGACTGAGAAGGCCGTCACGAAGCTTGGGTTCAAACCAGGTGGACTTGGGAGGCATAATCTCGCCTGCGTCCGAGATTTCCATGAGATCGCCGACCGTGGTGGGATGCAAAGAGAAAGCGACCTGCGCGCGGCCGGAGTCGACGAGCTCGACAAGCTCGCGAGTTCCTCGAATGCCTCCGACAAAATCGATTCTCTTATCGGTTCGAGGATCTTTGATTCCAAACAAAGGCTCCAAAACCTGGTTTTGAAGAATGCTGACATCGAGCCGAGCCGAAGGCGAGGCCTGAGAAGACGCAGGAGGGTTTTTAGGCGTCAGCCCATACCAGCTTCCACCCAGATACATCGCAAATCGACCGCGAGAAGGATCAGGACTGGTGCCTTTTTGCATATCAAAGGACTTTCCGATCCAATCAAGAATCTGCTCCTGCGAATGCCCGTTCAGATCCTTGATCACGCGATAATAAGGAAGAATCTTGAGCTGCTCCGCCGGGAAAGCAACGGCGAGAAAGAAATTATAATCTTCGCCGCCCGAATGAGCCGGATTTTCTTTCTTCAGCTCGGTTCGAGCGCGACTTGCCGATGCGGCGCGATGATGGCCGTCGGCGATGTAGAGCATCGGAACCTGCGTAAAAAGCTGTGCAAGCGCTTTCGAGTCTTTCGCTTTCCAAAGCGTATGAACGACTCCGTCAGGAGCGGTGAAATGAAAAAGCGGCGAGCCTTGGGTTTCTTGCTCAACGCGCTGATTGATTTCACTGCTTCCGCGATAAGTTAAAAACACAGGACCCGTCTGAGCGCCCAGAGTCACGACATGACGAGTGCGGTCGTCTTCTTTGTCTTGTCGAGTTTTCTCATGCTTTTTGATCGTACCGTGATCGTACTCGTCGATCGAATAAGCGGCGGCGATTCCGGTTTGCTCTCGATCGCCCATTTTCAGGCGATAGATGTAGAGAGAAGGTTCGGTTTCACGAACCATAGGCAGCTCTGCGCTGAGCTTTTTGAGATTCTCGCGGGCTTTTTCATAGACGATCTTGTCGTATGGATCAGTTCCGGCCGGAAGATCGATCTCGGGCCTCGAAACGTGCAGAAAGCTTTTTGGGTTCCCCTGAGCCAAAGCCGCGGCCTCACTTTGATTGACGACATCGTAGGGAACGGAGGCCACCTGAGAAACATTTTCAGGCAGCGGACGAAGTGCTCGAAACGGACGAATAATGGACATTGTTTTCTTGTCGCATAACCAGTGCTCGCCTGTCTACTCAGCCGACGGCCCGATCCTTTAATTATTGCAGCGGCAGTTCGGGTTGCCTGCTGGAGCCGGGGGAGCTGCTGTTTGAGGAGGGGGAGGTGGAGCCGGGATGGGCGGCGGAACGGGCCGGTCAAAGATCAGATAAGGAGCACTGACAAAGGGATAGGCTGAAAAAAATGGAACGACGTTGCCTGGATACCAAGGATTATAAACGACCGCTCCATTGCCGACATTGGGGGCAGGAGTGGCTGCCGGTGCTGGCGGACATTGCGTTGCAGCAAAGCTGGCTGGCGACTTCGAAAGGACTGCCGGGATTGAGAGGATGGCAAGGGCTCGGAACACGACCTTATTTGGATGCAAAAAGTAGACATTCTGGCTGATCGCATTGATACTGATGAAATCGATGCGCCCTTTCATAATGAGATCTGCACTGGCTTTGGGTCTGCTTTTCATCTCTTCTCTGGTCATTTCTTCTCTGGCAAATGCCGAAACCGCGACCTTTGCTCTTTTGCTGGGGCCTGCAATTCGGAGTACCGATGGAACGGCCCTCGGTTTTCAGCTCAAAGCCGGACATCGCTTTCTGCCCAATCTTGCGACTTCTCTTTATTACTGGCGCGTGAGCTCGGGCGCGGATTTGAGCGGATCATCGTCGACGATCTCTTCCAGTGACTCCCTCTCGTCTTTTGGAGGCGAAGCGCTTTATGCTTTTCCCGCGTCCAACTGGTCGGCAGGAGCCAAGCTTGGGCTAGCCAAGAACTCCACCGAAGGAAGCGCGACCTCGAACGGCACGAACATCAGCATCAGCGAATCCCATAGCTCATTGGCGATTTCTCCCACTGTTGTTTATGAAATCCCTGTGAGCTTTTTATTGGTGGGAGGCGAGGCTGCTTATATTTTTCCGTTGAGCGGTTCCGTTCCTAAAGCCCTTTCACTCATGGCCGAGGCGCGGGTTCGTTTTTAGTGCAAAGCTCTTCGGATTGGCCCATTTGTAGCCTAGGGACGTGATTCCTTCGATCAGATTCTTGAAATCTTCGAAGGCGTTCAGATTCTTGAAATCTGGATCGACCCAGAAGGGATGGAAGAAGAATGAGCCAAACCCATCGCGCACGATCATCCCGTATTCGGCATTTTCCAGAAGATCTTTCCAGGTGTAGTTGAAATTGGAGGTAGGATCGATCGTGTGGATGTCATACTCGATATTGCCGAGATTTTCTGGAACGACGTATTGTCCATAAGGATCGCGATGGATGATGTAGGGGAAGAACATTCCTGACGCGAAATCCTTGCTGGGGCCTTCGGCCTGAAGATTGGGCGTGCTCGATGTGTAATAAACGACACGCTGATAGGTCGTTGAAAACGTCTTTGCCATCGCTTGATAGCTCAGGGGCGATCCTTGATAGTGAGGCGTCTCCCAAGCCCATGGAAAAATGTCCGCTGCCGCAAACTCAGAAAGGCCCGTGTTCAGTCTCTTTGTCGCCCATGGGGTGCTATCCGCTTTGACGGGCGAATTGGAGACGGCATTCCAAAACTCGTAATCGTCCGCGCTGACTCCGGTGTGCGGATTGCGAATTTTTCCATATTGATGAGTATATCCGTGCATCACGATCGATCCTCCGCGGGCCAGTGCATAATAGAGGGATCGCTGGAGAGTCGTGGCTTTTGTAAAGGGAATCGACTCAGGAGTTCCGTCATTGTCGACGCCCAGTGGATCTTTGTAATGAGGAATCGCGGCGACCGCGAAAGGAATATGACGCGAGTAAAGATAGTCCGTGATTTTTTTCATGCTTGAATAAACGACTTTCGCATCCACGTCTTCGAGACGGACCAAGGCTTGATGGGTCTCCGCGTGATGAACTCCGAGAATATCGTGCAGAATGTCGCAAAGAACCAGATAGCGATCGCGAGGGCCGATATAGCTGAGCGGAAGATCGGCGAAATACCAGAAGTTTCCTTGAGGGCCGCCTTGCACGATATAAGGCGCCGTATCCCCCGTGACGCTGTTTTGGATCATGACCTTGGCTTGGGCTTTTTCTGGGGCGTTGATTTTGACGATTCCAACATCAGGGTCAGCCAGGATTTCTTGATTGTCGGCATCGTACTGAAAGTACTTCACCATGGATTTTCCCTTATAAAGGACGGTGTCGTAGAAGCCGGGGTTTGGATTAGTTTTGCTAGGCTCGGAGTTGAGTCCGCGAAGATCGACAAAGCTCAAACCGCTTTTGGATTCGAATCCGAGCTCGGCGGGAGCGGTGAGTTGCCAAAGATTGTATTTGAACCAAACGACGCGTCGTTTGGTTTTCGCCGTATCGCGCAAGAAGTCGTCGGGCAAGGGATTATTATAGTAAGACCCTAGATAAAAGGTCGTTGCGTACGATTCCATCTGACCGGCGAGATAGCCGTTCACGGGTCGGATTTGGGCGCGGATCTCAAAATGCCCAAGAAGCGCTTGCAGCATCGTCGCATACGCCAATCCCAGCTTCGGCTGATCAGCGGGCGCATCGTAAAGAATCAGGGCGCCTTTGGGCTGGGGCGCGTCTCCGCGAGAAGTGAATTGGATTCCAAAATTAAAAACGATCGCTCCAACAAGTACTAAAAAGAAAGTCTGGATCCGCAGTGACACAGGTCTTTACCTCTCTAGGCGCCGAAGCGCGAGTTTAAGGCGCGTTGAGTCTTTGCAAGAATGAGTTGCCGCCGTCGAATGATCTCCTGGCCGAACCTGGGTTTCATATCGAGGCTTCAGTGGAGGCTGAGACTGCGCATGAAAAGAGAATGGATCGTAGGCTCGAATGCCGGTGGGGAAAAGGCCCAAAAAAAGGCAAAAGACGACTAGAAGTCCGATCGAAAGCTTGCTCTGAATCGAGAATTGTCGAATGCTCATTCGAATAAGCCGCTTCAAATTTCATTCCATCCATCGCAACAGTTGGGCGCAATAGTGAGGGCACTCAAGTTATGACGCGATTTCGCCGAACTGAGCTTTGTGCCAATGATGCTTCTTCGCTTTCTGAAAAAACTTCTGAGCCAAGTCAACAGCAACGGCGTCGACTCCCTGAGCTTTCGTGCGACGAGGCGGGCAGAGCCCGCTATCGATCGCTTGCGTCTCGCGATTCGAAATATCGGCGAATGCGAAGCATCGGGGCAAAAGCACATGGCGGATGCCGAAATGGGGGATGAGCTGTCTTTCGTGCGTAAGTTCCAGCTGGCTCGAGACTCGGATGTGATCGACTACGAGATGATCGCCAAGCTTCGTCAATTCGATGACGGAAGCCATGGTGACACACGGGCTGAGTTGATCGGATTGTTTCTTGAGCTTGCGCCAAAGCGTATCGAGAATTTGAAGCGAGCTCTTTCTGAAAAGAACTGGCATGCCCTTTCGAGAGAAGCGCATTCGCTGAAGGCCAGCAGCGCGAACTTAGGCGTGAAACGGCTTTCGGCCGTGTGCCGCAAGCTTGAGACCATCGAGAATCATCCTGATTACTCGATGGCCGACCAGCTTGTCTCAGAGATTGAAGCGGAGTTCCGAATGGCTTCAAGATCCCTGACGGAGTTGCTGAAGCAGCGTCAGCCTGCGCTGAAAGCTTCAGCTTGATCGAGCTCTTTAGGCTCTAGAGATTACTGGCTATCAAGAGGTTGTTGCTTCGCTGCTGCAACCAACATTTGGCCTGCCAAGTCCTGATCCAAGCCATCGCTATCGGTGAGGCCGAGCTTGGTGCGCCAGTCTTCGGGGGCTTCAGGGTGCGGCCCGGACAAAATCACGAGACCGTTTCCTGACCAGGTTTGAGCAATAGCCGGCTGATGGGTATCGCTGTAACGCGCAATGACGCCGCCCTTCCATTCAGGAAGGTAGGGGCCGCCCCACCAGACGAGTTTACGTTCGCTTCCTTGCGTGAGAGTGACGCCTACCATGGCGTCATCGGTTCCTTCGTCTTCAAGATGGTAATACGGAAGTTCCGAAGCTGTGACCACGGAAAGTCCCGACTTTGTGTCGGGAGAAACCGCGATGAACGCGCCGGCGCAGATCCCGACAAATCCAACTCCGCGCTCTTGAACGGCGCGGCGAATGTTGTCGCGAGTTTGCTCCGTCAAGCTCTTGCTCATGACGCCAGCGTATCCGCCGGGCCATGCGATCGCGCCGAACTTGGAGAGCTCATCGAGGCTCATCGCATTGAGATCGTCGGAAGTGACGGTCTTGGACGTGAGTCCATGCGACTGCGAGATTTCGGTCAACGCTTCGGGATCGCCGTAAGCGGCGGCATCGCCCGCGTAGATCAAGACGTCGGTGCTGTGGCTTGAGCGAGTCGCTTGTGGACGTGTCGCTTCAAGAGGGCTTGCGGCGTGCGCTGCCGTCAAGAACGGGCCGCTCGAGAGAGCCGTGGCGGTCAATACGAACGAAAGTTTTTTGTAAGTTTTCTTCACTCGGTTGTTTCCTCCCTGAAGATAAAAAGTTGGTAAAGACTCATGCGTGAGTATTGTTGGAGTCGGCAACCTAACGAAAGAAGAGTGCGGATATCAATGCCTGCATTCGCAAAAATGCACGAGCGAGAAGGAAAAAGCGAAGCCGCTCAGTTTAAATAGCGGCTGTAGAGCGGCTGTGGGGTTGTCGCAATATGAATTATAGAATGACCATCACGTCTTCGATCTTGGCCACTTGCTCAAGAGTCGCGATGATATGGTCGGCGCTGCGAGCTGAGAAAGTGTAGGTCATGGCGAGATGATTGCCCTTTGCGCTTTCTCGGCGAGCCTGCATTTTCAGAATCGGATGGGCGCTTTCAAAAA
Organism: uncultured Bacteriovoracaceae bacterium; assembly: GCA_964496965.1. Taxonomy (GTDB): domain Bacteria; phylum Bdellovibrionota; class UBA1018; order UBA1018; family UBA1018; genus CAZCBS01. The sequence continues at coordinate 312 of CAZCBS010000025.1, read as the reverse complement.
GCGAAACACCCTTCTGAAATCGGTCCGTGTTTTTACCGATGAATTTCAGCGTAAAGTCGAATGGAAAAGTTTCTTGTTCTTCGAGAAGCGCTTTAAGACGGCTGAATTTGTCGGCCTGTTTAGCCTGATTAGACGGTTCCGATGGACTCATAAGTAAAACCTGCCATTCATATCACTCATTTTTGATAATCGCACCCAGAGCTTTTAAAAGCTCCATATCGAAGAGCCCAATCTTATCAATGTAAAACTGCTTCATCGCTTCCATCGGGCTGATTTTGTTCACGGTGCACATGCGATCGTACTCATTACAGA
>CAZCBS010000024.1:0-22213 GCA_964496965.1 uncultured Bacteriovoracaceae bacterium | reverse complement strand
GCGATGAAGAAGCGCGAAGACGTGCACAAAATGGCGGATGCAAACAAAGCATTCGCACACTATCGCTGGTAGCTTTTGCGCCATGTCTTAGAGCTTCAATGAAGTTCAAAGCGGGTAAAAAAGTTAGTCCAAGCAAAAGAAACGATAGAACTACATTCAGGGCGAAAATCAGCAGCTTTCAAAGGAAGGTTGCTGGTCTTCGCCCAAATTTTTTTGTAAAAAAAGATTATGGCTGATCGTCCTTCTCAATCCCAAGCTGCTCTCGAGTCCATTCGCAATATCGGCATCATGGCTCACATCGATGCCGGCAAAACGACGACCACCGAGCGCATTCTCTATTACACCGGAAAAACCCATAAATTGGGCGAAGTTCACGAAGGCACGACAGTCATGGACTGGATGCCTCAGGAGCAAGAGCGCGGGATTACGATCACCTCTGCCGCGACGACTTGCTTTTGGCGAGAGCATCGAATCAATATTATCGATACGCCAGGCCACGTGGATTTTACGATCGAAGTCGAGAGATCGCTTCGCGTTCTGGATGGCGCAGTAGCGGTTTTTTCGGCGGTTGAAGGCGTTGAGCCTCAGTCCGAAACGGTTTGGCGACAGGCCAATAAGTATCACGTTCCTCGAATTGCGTTCGTCAACAAGATGGATCGTATTGGGGCCGAATACTACGACGTGCTTCATCAAATTCGTGAGCGCTTGGGCGCAAATCCTGTGGCGATTCAAATTCCCTGGGGAAGCCAAGATACTTTTCGTGGAGTGATTGACCTGGTCGAGATGAAGGCTCTTGCGTGGAGTACTGAAGATCTTGGAGCTAATCCTGAGATTCAGGCGATTCCGTCGGAGCTTCAGGACGAAGCGAACGAATACCGCGAAAAACTCATCGAAGCGGCAGCTGAGTGCGATGAGTCTTTGATGGAAAAATATCTCAATGGAGATGCAATCTCTCCTGCGGATCTTAAAAAAGCGCTTCGAAAAGGCTGTATTTCGATCGCACTCGTTCCTGTTACTTGCGGCGCGAGCTTCAAGAACAAAGGCGTTCAGCCGATGCTGGATGCGATTGTCGATTTCCTTCCTTCGCCGGTGGATGTTCCTCCAGTTGAAGGCAAGAGCCCTGAAAACGAAGAAAAGGCGATTCTTCGCAAAGCCGATTTTTCCGAGCCTTTCTCGGCTCTCGCGTTCAAGATCATGAACGATCCATACGTGGGGCAGCTCACGTACTTCCGTGTTTATTCCGGAAAAATCGAATCTGGCCAAATGGTCTACAATGCGACCAAGCAAAAGCGCGAGCGTCTTGGGCGATTGTTGCAAATGCACGCCAACAAGCGTGAAGACATTAATGAGGTCAAGGCGGGAGATATCGCGGCTGCGGTCGGATTGCGTTTTACTATTACGGGCGATACGCTTTGTGATGAAAAAGAGCCTGTTTTGCTGGAAAAAATCGAATTTCCAGAGCCAGTGATTTCGATTGCGATCGAGCCAAAAACGAAAGCAGATCAAGAAAAGCTCGCGAACTCGCTTCAGCGTCTTGCGATGGAGGATCCGTCTTTCCGTGTTTCAACAAACGAAGATACGGGACAGACTTTGATTAGCGGAATGGGCGAGCTTCATCTCGAGATCATCGTTGATCGCATGAAGCGTGAGTTCAAGGTTGAAGGCAACGTGGGCACTCCTCAGGTCGCTTACAAAGAAACAATTGCGAAATCCGCCAATGCCGAAGGTAAGTTTATTCGGCAATCCGGTGGAAAAGGTCAGTACGGCCACTGCGTGATCAAGCTGGAGCCCGCTGAGCGCGGTCAAGGCTTTCAGTTTGTGAACTCGATTCGTGCGGGCGCTATTCCGAAAGAGTTTATTCCAGCCGTCGAAAAAGGCCTTCAAGAGTCGATGCTGGGGGGAATTATCGCAGGTTACCCGGCGGTCGATATCAAGGCGACTTTGCTAGATGGTTCTTTTCACGACGTCGATTCAACTGAAATTGCTTATAAAATCGCGGCTTCCATGGCGTTCCGTGAGGCCACTCATCAGGCGGATCCGACTATTCTGGAGCCGATGATGTCTTGTGAAGTCGTCTGTCCGGACGACTATATGGGTGGAATTATTGGAGATCTGAATAGCCGTCGTGGAAAAATTCTTAATATGAGTCCGCGGCACGGAATGCAGGTGATCAAGGCTCAGGTGCCATTGGCTGCAATGTTTGGATATTCCACGGCTCTTCGGTCTTCATCTCAGGGGCGTGCGACTTATTCGATGGAGTTCTCGCACTATGAGCCGGTTCCGCCAAATATCGCTGAAGAAATTAAAATTAAATCGGGCGTCATTATTCGCTAGAATTTCTGCGCCGGACAAAGTAAAGATCCTCAATTCTTATTAACTCGCCATGCCAGATTTAAAGCTGGTTTGACGATCAACTGAAGGTCCGGGATAGATTGCTGGCTCCCAACACATCGGGACGCCAAGGGAACTCCCCGGAATTTATATAGGGTGTGAAAACATGGCAATGGAACACAAGATTCGCATTAAGTTGAAAGCATTCGATCATCGCGTTCTCGATCAATCTGTCTGGGAAATCGTGAACACCGCGAAGAGAACTGGCGCTACCGTTCGTGGCCCAATTCCACTTCCAACTGTGATCAATAAATATTGCGTTCTCCGGTCTCCTCATGTAGACAAGAAGTCCCGTGAACAGTTCGAAGTTCGGACTCACAAGCGGCTCTTGGATATTTTGGAGCCGACCGCGCAAACAGTCGATTCTTTGATGAAGCTCGACTTGTCTGCCGGTGTTGACGTGGAAATCAAATCGTAATCAAGAAGGATTGCGTAGAGATTTCAATCAAGATTTCAAAGCTGCCTCAAAGCAGTTCAACGAGATCTTGAAGAGGGATCGATACTTCTCTTTGCATCATATCGGCGTCAGTCGATAGATCCCAAGGGGAAAGTCGAGAAACTCAAAAACGAAATACTGCATGAAAGCATCCGGCGGCCTGACATTTAGTCGATTAGGCGGCTTCCCGGTGATGCTGTGACGGTAAAATCGTAGCTAAATTTTAGGGTAGTCCTATTTAACCGATTGCCCTTGGAGAGTGTTATGGAGCAAAAGCCCGAAGCGCAGGCTGGAGCTGCTGCTGAGTCGACTCATGCGACCGGCGGTGCTAGCCGTGAAAATGTGGCCCTCACTCAAGGTCGTGGTGGCGTCCTTGGTGTTAAGGCAGGTATGACTCAAGTTTATACCGACGACGGTGATTCTGTCGCGGTGACAGTCATTGATTTGAAGCCAACCCTTATTACTCAGGTGAAGACGATGGACAAGAATGGCTATCAAGCTGTTCAAGTTGGCTTCCTTGAGAAGAAAGCCAAATCGGCAAGCAAGCCAGAGCAAGGTCAAAACAAGGCTGCTGGCGCGCCAGGCTTTTATCATTATCAAGAATTTCGTCTTTCCAAGAGCGACAAGCTTGATGGCTTGACCGTTGGAAAAGTTCTTTCTGCTGACTTCCTGAAGCCAGGCGATCTCGTAGACCTTACGGCTATGAGTAAAGGTAAAGGCTATCAAGGTGGTATGAAGCGTTATCACATGGCCGGTGGCTTTAAGTCTCACGGTGCATCTGTTTCTCACCGCTCACTGGGTTCTATCGGTAACCGTGCCGATCCAGGTAAGTGCTGGAAGAATAAGAAGATGCCAGGCCATATGGGTCATCAAAAAGTGACGATCCAAAACGTTCGCGTGATTCGTGTTGATGCTGAGAATCAGCTTTTGTTGGTTCATGGAAGCGTTCCTGGTCCTAAGACCGGAATCGTGACTGTTCAACGCGCGATCAAGGGATAAGACCGGTAAAACGGCCGAGAAAGTAAAGATAAGTTATGCCGACTTTAGATGTCATTGATCAAAGTAAGAAGAAGGTTGGAACCATCCAGCTTCGCGACGACGTTTTCAGTGTCGATGTGAATGTTGCTCTGGTTCACCAGGTCATCAAGGCTCAACTGGCGGGACGTCGTCAGGGGACTGCTAAGACTAAGACCAAATCAGAAGTTCGCGGTGGTGGCCGCAAGCCATTCAAGCAAAAGGGAACTGGTAATGCTCGTCAGGGCTCTAGCCGTTCTCCATTGAATCCAGGCGGTGGTCAAAGCTTCGGTCCTCAGCCACGTTCTTATGAACAAGCTACGCCGAAGGAGATGATGCGCGGTGCTCTTCGTTCCGCTCTGTCGGATCGCGTGAAAGCAAATCGCGTTCTCATCGTTGATGAGTTCAAGCTCGATTCCATCAAGACCAAGGTTTTGAATGAGATCTTCAAAGATAAATTCGCTCTCGACCAGGCTCTGGTGGTTGATGATCTGAATAAGAATCTCGAGCTTTCGGGACGTAACATTCCGAAGTTCAAGGTTCTTCGTACTGAAGGCCTTAACGTTTATGATGTCGTCCGCTATGACTGGCTTGTGATGACGAAGCGTGCGGTGCAGGCGGTTGAATCTCGCCTGGCTCCCCAGTGATCGGATTGAGGTAAAGCAATGCGTAATATTTACGATGTAATCAAAAGACCGATCATCAGCGAAAAGAGCACTGCTCTCGCTGAAGTCGCTGGAAAGTATGCTTTCGAAGTTGCTTCTGAAGCGAACAAGCAAGAAATCCGCGAAGCTGTTCAGGGCCTTTTCAATGTGAAGGTTCGTGAAGTTCGTACGATGATCATGCATGGCAAGATGAAGCGCGTGGGTCGGTTCGAAACCAAGCGCGCAAACTGGAAGAAAGCTCTGGTCACTCTGGCTGAAGGTCAGAAGATCGACTTCTTTCAAACGAAGTGAGTGAAATATGCCGATTAAGTCATTTAAACCGACGACTCCCTCTCTGCGTTATAAGAACGTTGCAGACTTTTCAATTTTGACGCCTAAGAGCGAACAGCCGAAGAAGCCTCGTAAACTCGTGGCTCCTTTGAGCAAGTCCGGCGGACGTAACGTTTACGGCCGTATGACGGTTCGCCATATCGGTGGCGGTCATAAGAGAAAGTATCGCGTAGTTGATTTCGCACGCGACAAGCGCGAAATTCCAGCACGCGTGGCTTCGATCGAATACGATCCAAACCGTACTGCATATATCGCCTTGTTGAACTACGCTGACGGCGAAAAGCGTTACATCATCGCTCCATTGAACCTCAGTGTTGGCGATGCTGTTTTGGCTAGCGAAAGCGCTGATATTAAGCCAGGCAATAATCTGTCTCTGTCTTCGATTCCGGTGGGCACCTTGATCCACAACATCGAAACCGAGCCAGGAAAAGGCGGAAAGCTTGCACGTTCTGCGGGTAACTTCGCTCAATTGATGGCCAAAGAAGGCGAATATTGCCAAGTCAAGATGCCAAGCGGCGAAATTCGTTTGTTGCATTCTCGCTGCCGCGCTTCGATTGGTCAGCTTTCCAACACGGATCACGAAAATATTTCGATCGGCAAGGCAGGTCGTGCTCGTTGGCTCGGCATTCGCCCAACCAACCGCGGTGTTTCGATGAATCCGATCGACCATCCACACGGTGGTGGTGAAGGTAAGAGCTCCGGTGGTGGACACCCAAGAACTCCTTGGGGCGTTCCAACGAAGGGTTATAAGACTAGAAATAATAAACGTACTGACGCTTTCATTGTAAAGCGCCGTAAGTAAGAAGAATTGACCAATCCTGGCGTAGCTAGGTTGAGAAATAGAAACACAAAGGAGATCAAACGTGGCCCGTTCCATTAAAAAAGGCCCTTTTTGCGATGAGCATCTGGTGAAGAAGGTTCAAGATGCTCGCCAGAGCCAAGATCGCAAGGTGATCAAAACTTGGTCCCGTCGTTCGACGGTGTTGCCAGATTTCGTAGGATTGACGTTTGCTGTTCATAACGGCAAGAAGTTCATTCCAGTATATGTGACGGAGAACATGGTCGGTCACAAGATGGGCGAATTTGCTCAGACCCGCACCTTCCATGGCCATACTCCTGCGGACAAGAAGGCTTCTGCCGAAGGTGCGGCTAAACCAGCAGCAGCTCCAGCAGCTAAGCCCGCTGCCAAGTAATTGAGGATTGAGCGATGGAAGCAAAAGTCAGTTTTATTCGGATTACCCCTCGAAAGATGGGACTGCTCGCGGACGAAGTTCGTGGTAAGAACATCAACGAGGCCCTGGCATACCTCCAGTTTTCCCCTCGCAAACGCACCGCTCAGGTTTTGTACAAGCTCCTGAAGAGTGCAGTTGCCAATGCTGACCAAAAAGGCGGCGTTGATGTGGATCGTCTGATGGTGAAGACGATTTTGGTGGGTCAAGGCACGACGCTGAAGCGTTTCCGCCCGAGAGCAAAGGGATCTGCTTTCCGGATCAATAAGAAGACGAGCCACGTGACCGTGCAGCTCGGACAGCGGTAAGAGGTTAAAGGATTATGGGTCAAAAAGTTAATCCAGTCGGATTTCGTATCGGTGTTACGAAAACTTGGGATAGCCGTTGGTTCGCTAAGCGCGACTACGCTAAGCTCCTTCACGAAGATATCGCTCTTCGTAACTATTTGAAGGAAAAGCTTCACGGCGCAAGCATTGCTCGCATTGAGATTGAGCGCGCTGCAAGCAGAGTGAAGATCAACGTTCATACGGCTCGTCCTGGTATCGTTATCGGGAAAAAGGGCGCTGGCGTTGAGTCCTTGAAAGCAGAAGTTCAAAAGCTTTCCGGCAACGAAGTGGTTCTGAACATTGTTGAAGTAAAGAAACCTGAAGCCAATGCAACGCTGATCGCTGAGAACGTTGCTTCTCAGCTTGAAAAGCGCGTGGCATTCCGCCGTGCAATGAAGAAGTGCATGACGGCTGCTTTCAAGCAAGGCATTAAGGGAATCAAGATTCGCGTCTCGGGTCGCTTGGGCGGAGCTGAAATCGCACGTACCGAATGGTACAGCGAAGACAGCGTTCCTCTGCACACGCTTCGCGCCAACATTGACTACGGCACCGCTGAAGCTCGTACCACCTATGGTGTGATCGGCGTTAAAGCTTGGGTCTACCATGGCGAAACCACGACGTTGAAGAAACAGGCCGCTGCTGAGGCCAAGGCTGCTCAGAACGCGTAAGCGGTCTGAGAGTTCGTTTAAGGAGTTAAATCATGTTGGCACCAAAGCGAGTCAAATGGAGAAAGATGCAGAAGGGCAAGATGCGCGGTCGCGCTGACCGTGGCGGAACCTTGTTCTTTGGCGAGTTCGGCCTCCAAGCAACCGAATGTGGAAAGATTACTTCCCGTCAGATCGAAGCTTCCCGTGTGGCGATGACCCGTTACGTGAAGCGCGGCGGTCAGATTTGGGTTCGCGTTTTCCCGGATAAGGCTCTCACTAAGAAAGCTGCTGAAACCCGCATGGGTTCTGGTAAAGGAAACGTGGAAGAGTGGGCAGCCGTAATTAAGCCAGGCCGAGTCATTTTTGAAATGGCTGGCATTCCGCAAGTTGAAGCGTTCGAAGCGCTCCGTCTTGCGAATAACAAGCTTCCGGTTTCTTGTAAGCCGATTAGCAAGGCAACTGAAGCCCTCGCTGTTAAGGCAAAGGCAAAAGCTGCTGAAGAAAAGAAAGCTAAGAAAGCGGCAGCCGCAGCTAAATAAGTGCCAGCGCAAGCGTAAGCGAGCGAAGAAGGAGTAAAAAACGTGTCTACAAAGCGTTTTAAAGAATTGAAGAATTTGTCGAAAGATGAGTTGGCGACCAAGATTCGTGAATCTGAAGCCCAGCTCTTCCAGACCAAGATGAAGCAAGCCACTGGCCAGCTGAGCGATACCGCGATGCTTTGGCGGTTGCGTAAGGATATTGCCCGGATGAAGTCTCTTCAAACCGGCGTTGTCGGAGGGAGTAAGTAATGGCAACCGAACGTAAAACCAAAACTGCCGGCGCGGTTGAGAAGAAAACCGCTAAGGCTCCAGCGAAAAAGGTTGCTGCTCCAGCTCCGGCTGAAACGATGACTGCAGGAGTTGTTGATTCCCGCAATCCGCTCCAGAAGCGTAAAGTTGTCATCGGCACAGTCGTCAGCGACAAGATGCAAAAGACAATCGTTGTGAAGGTCGATCGTCGTGTTCGTCACGGACTTTATAAGAAGTACGTGCTCCGTTCACGTCACTTCAAAGCTCACGACGAGAAAAATGAAGCGAAAGTGGGAGATCGGGTTGCATTGCTCGAATCTCGTCCATTGAGTAAAGATAAACGTTGGGTCCTTCAGGCGATCGTTCGTCGCGCTGGACAGGTCCTTGAGGCGAACGTCTGATAGGCGTAGGAGGTTAATGTCATGATTCAAATGCGTACACGCCTGGACGTGGCTGATAATTCCGGCGCTAAGTCGGTTATGTGCATCAAGGTTTTAGGTGGATCCCGTCGGAAATATGCAAGTTTGGGAGACATCATTGTTGTGACGGTGAAAGATGCAGCCCCGAACGCAAAGGTGAAGAAGGGCGAAATTCTGAAGGCCGTTATCGTTCGGACGAAGAAGGAAGTGAACCGTAACGATGGCACGTACATTCGTTTCGATGCCAACTCAGCGGTTTTGATCAACGCGCAAAACGAGCCAATCGGCACCCGTATTTTCGGACCAGTGGCTCGTGAGCTCCGCGCTCGTGCTTTCACGAAGATCATTTCTTTGGCTCCTGAGGTTCTTTGAGGTTTTTATGATGAATGCTGAGCGCATGAAGTTTTCGATTCGTAAGAATGATCAGGTTCAGGTCATTGCTGGCCGTGAAAAAGGTAAAGTTGGAAAAGTTCTTTCCGTCAGCCGTACCACCGGCCGTGTGACGGTTGAGAAGGTCAACATGGTGAAGCGCCATGTGAAGCCAAGCCAAACGAACCCTGCTGGCGGCATCGTGGAAAAAGAGCTCCCGCTCCATTATTCCAATGTGCAGCTGTTCTGTGCCAAGTGCAACAAGGGCTCCCGTCATGGTCACAAAATGGTGGCCAAGAAGGGCGGCAAGACCAAGGGTGAAACGGTAAAAGTAAGAGTCTGTAAGCGTTGCGACGAGCAATTGGACGCCGTGTGAACGTGAGTCAGGCAGGAGGTAACTGTGGTAGCAGATAAGGATAACGATCAAAAAGCCGGCGGCGCTGATGAAGTAGCAGCTAAGGCTCGGGCAGAAGCGAAAAAGGCAGCAGGCGATGCTGCTCGCGCAAAAGCCAAGAAAGCAAAGGAAGAAGCAGCCGCTGCTTCCGTGAAGATCGCAGGCCCTGGTGAAACTAAGGTTTCGCCGAGCAAGGAACCACGTCTTCAGACGCATTATCGCAACAAGGCAGTGCCTGCGATGATGAAGGAATTCCAATTCGCAAACGCGATGCAGGTTCCACGTTTGAGCAAGATCGTGATCAATTGCGCCGTTAAGGACGCCGTTGCGAATCCTAAGGTTCTGGATGGTACGTACGAAGAAATTTTGGCGATCACCGGACAAAAACCGGTTCTTACCCGTGCACGTAAAGCTATTGCAGCTTTCAAAGTGCGCCAAGGTAACGCTGTGGGTGTGATGGTTACTCTCCGTCGCGCTCGTATGTATGAGTTCTTGGATCGTCTCATGAACGTCGCGCTTCCACGCGTTCGCGACTTCAAAGGCGTGAATAATAAGTCTTTCGATGGACGAGGAAACTACTCGCTAGGTATTCGCGAGCAGATCATCTTCCCCGAAATCAATTACGACAAGGTGGACAAGGTCCGAGGTATGACGATCACGATCGAAACCACCGCTAAGACGAATGAACATGCACGCTCGCTCTTGACTGAGCTTGGCATGCCGTTCCGTAAGTAAGAAGGAGAGCGATCTTGTCTAAGAAGTGTAAACTCGAAAAGATTGGAATGAAGCCGAAGTTTTCGACTCGTGCGCGGAACCGTTGCCCATTGTGCGGACGTCCTCGCGCGTTCATGCGCAAGTTTAACATGTGCCGTCTCTGCTTCCGTGGCTTGGCTCTCAAGGGCCAGCTGCCAGGCGTGACCAAGTCGAGCTGGTAAGCTTTTAGAGGTTATCGATTATGAGCATGACTGATCCTATTGCAGATTTGTTGACCCGGATCCGGAACGCAGCAAAAGAGAAGCACGAGAAGGTTGAAATTCCTGCTTCCCGTTTGAAGGCGAATATCGTCCGCGTTCTTAAAGAAGAAGGGTTTATTAAGAACTTCCGTTTGATGCGTGAAGAAGGCCGTCCGGTCATTAAGGTGTATTTGAAGTACACCGACCAAGGCGCCAGCGTGATTCAGGGAATCCGCCGCATCAGCCGTCCTGGCCTTCGTAGGTACACGGGCTATGATGAAATGCCTCGCCCATTGAGCGGCGCAGGTATTTCGATTGTGTCCACCTCGAAGGGCGTGACGACCGGTCACCGCGCTAAGACACAAAAAGTCGGTGGCGAAATTCTTTGTGAGGTTTGGTGATATATGTCGCGCGTTGGTAAACAACCCATCAAGATTCTTCAAGGCGTTAAAGTCGATTTGAAAGACGGCACCCTCAAGGTCGAAGGCCCTAAGGGCAAGCTTTCTCACAAGGTTCCTCGTGGTGTCGAAGTGAAAATCGACAGTGGAGCTATCGTTGTTAACCGCAATGAAAAGATTGCTGTCAACGCAGCAGCTCTTCACGGTTTGACCCGTACTCTGATCCATAACATGGTTCACGGTGCACACACGGGCTTTAATCGTGAGCTCGATGTCGTCGGCGTCGGTTATCGTGCTGCAGTCAAGGGCAACACCCTGACTCTTACTTTGGGCTATTCTCACCCGGTTGACTATGAGCTTCCGGCAGGGATTACCGCTAAGGTTGAAAACAACACCCACATTGTTGTCAGCGGTGCTGACAAGATGTTGGTAGGCATGGTAGCGGCAAAGATTCGCTCATTCAAAGAACCTGAGCCGTATCAAGGTAAAGGTATCAAGTACACGAATGAGCATATCGTTCGTAAGCAAGGTAAGGCAGCAGGCGCCAAGTAATGACCTGACCCGGCCCACCTCACGGTGGGCCGAATATGTGATGATCGTGTACGCGATCATAAAGAGGATTTTATATGGCAACCAAGATCCGTCGTGGGACGAGTCAAAAACAAGTAGTTCGGTTCAAGCGCAAGCGCCGCATTCGCGCTCGCGTAGAAGGATCGACGGAAAAGCCACGGCTTTCCGTTTTCCGTTCGAACCGTCACCTTTATGTGCAGTTGATCGATGACGCCAAGGGTGTGACCCTTGTCGCGGCTTCGACGAATGAAGAAGAGCTGCGTGATAAGGTCGGTGGGACAATTGATGGTGCAAAGACCCTCGGTGGTCTCGTTGCAAAGAGAGCTTTGGCCAAGAACATCACTTCGATTGTTTTCGATCGCAGTGGTTATCTTTACCATGGTCGTATCAAGGCGTTGGCCGACTCCGCACGTGAAGGCGGACTCAAGTTCTGATGAATAGGCCCGATTTGAGCTCGGGCCGAGATTTTAGGAGAACATTTTAAATGGCAATCGGTGCAAGTAACCAACAGATGGGCCGTCCTCAGGAAGATTCTGAATTTGAGGACAAAGTGATCCATATCAATCGCTGCGCGAAAGTTGTGAAGGGCGGTCGTCGCTTTAGCTTCGCTGCAATCGTGGTTGTGGGTGACAAGAAAGGCCAAGTCGGCGTCGGTCTCGGTAAAGCGGGCGAAGTGCCGGAAGCAATTAAAAAGGCAGGCAAACAAGCTAAGAAGAATCTGATGAAGGTTCCTCTGGAAGGAAATACGATTCCTCACGAAGTCATCGGTCACTTCGGCGCTAGCCAAGTTTTGATGAAGCCAGCTCCAGAAGGTACTGGAATCATTGCAAGCTCTTCTGTTCGTGCGATCTTGGAAGTCGCAGGTGTTCAAAACATCCTGACCAAGTCGATTCGTCGCGACAACCCTCATAACGTTGTTCGTGCAACGTTGGAAGGCTTGAAGAAGCTTCGTCATTTCGAAGATATCGCTAAGGCTCGCGGCAAGACTGTTGCCGAGATCCTGTAACCAGATCCGGCTAGGCCAGATCAAGAGCTTTACGAATTAGGAGTATAGTCATGGCTGCTACAAAACGGACCATTACGATCCGCCTTAAAAAGAGCCTCATTGCTTGCAACCCAGATCAACGGGCTGCTATGAGTGGGCTTGGACTCAAGCGCCGCGAACAAGAAAAGACCCTGGAGAACACTCCTTCGGTCCGCGGAATGATCAAAAAAGTCCTTCATTTAGTTGAAGTTGTTTCTGAAGCCCGATAAAGAGAACTTGCGTTAGCGAGTTCATATTCGAGATACCCATCGGATGGGTTGAAGAAGGCTTGCTTGCATTGCAAGCCCAGGTCAATGGAGGCGAACGCCTTACGGATGACCGGTTAAGAAAGGTACTTAAGTATGTTGAAGTTGAATACGATCAAAGCTCAGCCAGGTTCTGTTCAAAAGCGTAAGCGTCTTGGACGCGGCTCTGGTTCCGGACTGGGAGCCACTGCAGGTAAAGGTGATAAGGGTCAATTGGCTCGTTCGGGTGGCGTCTCTCGTCCAGGATTTGAAGGCGGCCAGATGCCTCTTTATCGACGTATTCCGAAGCGTGGTTTTAAAAACTTCGCTCGCCGCACTCAAGCTGTATTGAATGTCGCGGACCTGAACAAGCTTGCTATTAAAGAAATTTCGCTGGAAACTCTGACGGCAGCTAATGCGATCAAAGGTCGTTACGATCGCCTTACGATTCTTGGAACCGGTGAAGTCACTCAGGCTTTTACGGTGAAAGCACATCGAATCAGCCCATCTGCTCAGGAAAAGATCACCAAGGCAGGCGGGAAGGTTGAATTGCTTCCGATTCCAGGCAAAAAGCCTGCTGCAAAGAGCGAGTAATTTTACAGTAATCAAGGATTGAACATCTAGGCAAAGGAGCCTTCATTCATGTCAGGTGCTGACGGCGTTGTAAAGATTCCGGAACTTCGTAAGCGGATCCTTTTTACGTTAGGAATGTTGGCTGTTTACCGAATCGGGGTTCATATCCCAACTCCTGGTGTAAACGGGGTTGCTCTGCAGCAGCTCTTCGCGAACATGAAGGGGACCATCTTTGGTTTCTTTAATATGTTCAGCGGTGGCGCCCTTCAACGCTTTAGCGTTTTTGCTTTGGGCGTTATGCCTTACATCAGCAGTTCGATTATTTTCCAACTGTTGACGGTTGTTTGGCCTTATTTGCATGAGTTGCAAAAAGAAGGTCAACAGGGTCAAAAGAAAATCACTCAATATACCCGTTACGGAACCGTGCTCCTTTGCTTAGTACAAGGATACGGAATCGCAGCGGGTCTTGAGCATTATAACAATCCACCTGTTGTCGCCGATCCTGGACTTGCTTTCCGATTGTTGACAACGGTGACTTTGACTGCCGGCACTGTCTTTTTGATGTGGGTAGGCGAACAGATGTCGGAGCGCGGCATTGGCAACGGCATTTCATTGCTGATCTATGCCGGTATCGCAGCAAGCATCCCAGGTGGCATTGGAAGCACGTTCAGTCTCTATCGCTCTGGCGAGTTGAGTCTCTTTAAGATTTTGCTGATTCTTGCAATTATCGTAGCGACATTCTTTGCGATTATCTTTGTCGAAAGAGGAGCTCGTCGTATTCCGATTCAGTACGCTAAGCGTATTGTAGGTCGCAAAGTTTACGGCGGTCAAAATACGAGTCTTCCTCTCAAGGTAAATACTTCGGGAGTGATTCCACCGATTTTTGCATCATCCTTGATTGCCTTTCCGGCAACTATTGGAACGTTTGTTTCTTCTCAAGCGATTCAACGCTTTAGCTCGCTCCTTCAGCCAGGGGGCTTGCTTTATGATGTACTCTTTGTGGGCCTGATTATCTTCTTCTGCTACTTCTACACCGCTGTTACTTTTAAGACAGACGATGTTTCAGACAATTTGAAGAAGTATGGTGGCTTTATTCCTGGCATTCGCCCAGGTCAGCCAACGGCTCAGTATATTGATTATGTCCTTTCGAGAATTACGCTTGGTGGCGCAATCTACATTTCTGCAATTTGTATTTTGCCTACTTTGATGACTCAACAGCTTAAGGTGCCGTTCTATTTTGGCGGAACCAGCGTTTTGATTCTCGTAGGTGTCGCTCTTGATACGGTGGCTCAGATCGAGACGTTCTTGCTCACTCGCAATTACGAAGGCTTTATGAAGCATACTCGCTTGAAGGGTAGAGCGGCGTACACATGATCCTTATTTTCCTTGGGCCTCCGGGCTCCGGCAAAGGTACGCAAGCAAAGCGGCTTTCAGCTGAAAAGGGCTGGCCGCAGCTTTCGACCGGAGACATGCTTCGGGGAGCGATCTCTCAAGGAACTCAGTTAGGTCTTGAAGCTAAAAGCTTCATGGACAAGGGAATGCTTGTTCCCGACTCGGTAGTGATCGGTTTGATCGCTGAGCGAATTGGCGCATCTGACTGTAAGAATGGATTTATCTTGGACGGATTTCCAAGAACGATCCCTCAGGCAGAAGCTCTCGATGTGATGCTGAGGAAGTTGGGGCGAGACGTCAATCAAGTCATTCTTTTTGAAATTGAAGATCAAGAATTAGTGTCTCGGCTTTCAGGACGCAGGACCTGTTCTCAATGTGGAGCCATGTACCATGTCCAAACTCTTAAGCCTAAAAAGGATGGAGTTTGCGATGTGTGCGGTTCGACTCTGATTCAGCGCGATGATGATAAGCCTGAGGTGATTCAAAAGCGGCTTCGAGTCTATCACGAGCAAACAGCTCCAGTAGCAGGCTACTATCAAAAGCAGCAAAAACTCGCACGCCTCAATGCCGCTCAGGGATTTGATGAAGTGGCTGGCGCTCTCGACCAGATTTTGAGAAAGCGGTAGTCGGCTAGAATCATGATTTACTTGAAGTCCGAGCGTGAGCTCAACCTGATGAGAAAGGCCGGTGCGATTGTCGCTCGAATTCTAGACGACATGGCACAAATGGCTGCGCCTGGAATTTCTACGGGTGAGCTGGATCGCTTTGCCGAGTCTCGTATTAAAGAGCTGGGCGCGAAGCCTGCTTTCAAGGGCTATAATGGGTTTCCCGCTTGTGTCTGTATTTCCGTTAATCAAGAAGTGGTTCACGGAATTCCCTCGAATAAGCGTATTTTGAAAGAGGGAGACATTGTCGGTTTAGACTTTGGTGTGATTTATGACGGTTGGTATGGCGACTCGGCCAGGACGGTGGCAGTCGGTAAAATCACGTCAGAAGCCCAAAAGTTGCTCGATGTGACCCGAGAAAGCCTTTATCGAGGGATTGCCGAATGCCGTGAAGGCAATCGAGTCTTCGATATTGGTCATGCCGTTCAAAATTATGTTGAAAATTTTGGGTACGGGGTGGTAAGGGAGTTCGTTGGTCACGGTATAGGTCGCGCCCTTCATGAGGATCCTCAGGTTCCAAATTATGGACCCAAAGGGAAAGGCCCGGCTTTAAAAGTGGGTATGGTCTTGGCAATTGAGCCGATGATTAATGCCGGTAGCCATGAAGTGAAGGTCCTTAAGGACGGCTGGACGGCTGTTACGACGGATAACTCACTTTCTGCTCATTTTGAGCATACGGTAGCTATTACTGCCAATGGGCCGGAGATTTTGACATCTCTTCAATAAGATTTTACCTGGAGACAAAGTTACGGTAGAGATGTCGCCCTACGATCTGACTTGAGGGCGCATCACATATAGGGTGAAGTGACCGTTTTGATCGCTGAAAGCGAAGATTCTTCGAGCGGCGATCGTTATGTAAATTGGAGCGTTAAGTAGGTTTATGAAAGTTCGCGCATCGGTAAAGAAGATTTGTGAAAATTGTAAAGTGGTTCGACGTCAGGGTGTGGTTCGAGTGATTTGTGAAAATCCTCGCCATAAGCAACGTCAGGGATAATTAATAAAAAGCGAAGTGTTCAAATCGAAATTTATCCTGTATAACGCAGGACTCTTCGAGAACACATCGTTGTTATGGTTGTAATGAAAGGCAGGTAAACAGTGGCTCGTATCGCGGGAGTCGACCTCCCACGCAATAAGCGGATGGAAGTGGCATTGACCTATATCTACGGTATTGGTCGTCCGATGGCTAAGAAGATCTTGGCTGAAGCAAGCATTGATTTGGGCAAGAAGGCTGATGCTCTTACGGAAGCTGAAGTGGCTAAGATCAGAGAGATCATCGATCGCTCTCATCGCGTGGAAGGTGATTTGCGCCGTGAAGTCAGCTTGAGCATTAAGCGCTTGGTTGATTTGGGCTGCTACCGCGGAACCCGCCATCGTAAGGGTCTGCCAGTTCGTGGCCAAAGAACTCATTCGAATGCTCGTACTCGCAAGGGTCCAGCAGTCGCAATTGCCGGTAAAAAATCCGTCAAGGCGATGAAGTAATTAGGTTAGGGATTTATGTCTGAACAAAAAACGGAAGCTACTAAAGTAGAAAAGAAAGAAGGAGCTGCGGCTCCTGCTGCTTCCGCTGGTGCAGAACCAGCAGTGAAGCGCGTTAAGAGAGGTAAGAAAAACGTTTCCTCCGGAAATGTTTACGTCCTTTCTTCATTCAACAACACGATCGTCACCATCACCGACACGATGGGAAATGCTATCGCTTGGGCGAGTGCTGGTGGCAAAGGATTCCGCGGTTCTCGTAAGAACACGCCTTTCGCTGCTCAGGTTGCAGCTGAAGATGCTGCTCGCAAGGCGGCTGAAAATGGAATGCGTTCTGTGCAAGTTTTCGTGAGCGGCCCAGGCGCCGGTCGTGAATCTGCTCTGAGAGCTTTGGCTTCTGTGGGGCTTCGTGTGACTTATATCGAAGACGTGACGCCAATTCCTCACAATGGATGCCGTCCGCCGAAGCGTAGGAGAGTGTGATTTATGTCTTTTTCAGTTTGCAGACTTTGCCGTCGTGAAAATCAAAAGTTGTTCTTGAAAGGCGACCGTTGCAATACGGACAAGTGCGCTTTCGAACGTCGTGGTTACCCGCCTGGTCAACATGGCCAGGGCCGTATCAAGTTCTCTGAGTACGGTCTTCAACTTCGTGAGAAGCAGAAGATCAAGAGAATGTACGGATTGCAAGAAAAGCAATTCCGTAACCTCTTCGAATTCGCTGATCGCAAGAAGGGCGTTACCGGTAACAACCTTTTGAGCATGCTTGAGCGTCGTTTGGATAACGTCGCTTATCGCGCGGGTTTCGCAAATTCCCGCTCTGAAGCCCGCCAGCTGGTTCGCCACGGACATTTCGTTGTGAACGGCTGTAAGGTCAATATCCCATCGTTCCTCGTGAACAAGGGTGATATGGTTGAAGTTCGTGAAAAGAGCCGTAACACCGCTCGTATCATGGGCGCACTTGAAGGCGTGAAGCGTCGCGAGATCCCACAATGGATCGAGCTTGATGCAGCAGGCATGAAAGGCCGCGTTCGCGATATTCCGACCCGTGATGATATTACGGCGACGATGAACGAACGTCTTGTTGTGGAATTGTACTCGAAATAATTTTTGAGTTGGGCGAGGCGAAAGCCTCGCCTAGATGTTGAGTTTCTAGGGAGCTCGTTAACCATCTGTATACTCCCCGCATGGCTCGGACCGGCTTTCCCTAGAGGCCTTCCAGAGCGAGGGGATGACAGGAGAATGAAAGATGCTGGAAAAAAATTGGCGTGATTTGATTAGACCAAAAGCATTGGACGTCGATAAAGAGACGCTCACTCATGCTTATGGAAAGTTCGTGGCAAAGCCTCTCGAGCGCGGCTTCGGTCTGACGCTTGGAAACTCTCTTCGTCGCGTGTTGTTGTCGTCTCTGCAAGGTGCAGCAATTACCGCAGTGAAGATCGATGGCGTTGTTCATGAATTCACCCCAATGCCGGACGTGAAAGAAGACGTCGCTGAAATCATTCTCAACCTCAAAGAAGTTCGTTTCAGACTCCACTCTGAAAGCGCAACGGTTGTGATCGATAAGACAGGTCCTTGCGAAGTGAAGGCTTCGGACATCATCGTGTCTGAACATGTGCAAGTCTTGAATCCAGATCAAATCATTGCAACTTTGGGCAAAGGTGGGAAGCTTCGCGCTGAAATTCAAGTGGCTCGTGGTCGCGGATATCGCGCCGCTGAAAACAACAAAGCCGACGACATGCCGGTGGGTTGGATTCCAGTTGATAGCTTTTTCTCTCCCATTCGCCGCGTGAACTACACCGTTACGCAAAGCCGCGTCGGTCAGCGCACGGACTTCGACAAGTTGACGCTTGAAGTTTGGACGGATGGCTCCGTTCAGCCTGAAGATGCTGTTTCTCTGGGCTCTAAGATTTTGAAGGATCAGCTCTCTGTGTTCTTGAACTTCGAAGAAGAGCCAGAACCTGTTGCTCAAGCGAAGGAAGAGTCGGGTTCTCAGTTCAACCCGAACCTCTATCGCTCTGTGGAAGAGCTCGAGCTTTCGGTTCGTTCGGCGAACTGCTTGCAGAACGCGAACATTAAGTACATTTACGAATTGGTTCAAAAGACCGAAGCGGAAATGCTTAAGACTAAGAATTTCGGCCGCAAGTCCTTGAATGAGATCAAGGACATTCTTTCGGAAATGGGCTTGAGCCTCGGAATGAAGTTGGATGGTTTCGTGCCTCCTACTCAGCCTCCGAAGCCAGCTGATTCGGATGTCGATGAGAGCCGGATGATGAACGATCGGACTAAGTCGGAATTCGACGAGGCCGATGATTTAGAAGATTAATCTAGGATTTGGGTAGTTGGAGTAAATTATGAGACACAATGTCGACGGTCGTAAATTTGGACGCAACACATCTCATCGCAAAGCTATGTTCAAGAACATGGCAAACGCTGTGATTGAGCAAGAGCAAGTGATTACGACTGTTCAGAAGGCAAAAGAAGTCCGCCGTGTGGTGGATCGTTTGATCACTCTGGGTAAGTCTGGAAGCGCAGCTTCCCGCCGCCTTGCGTTTGATCGTACCCGCGACAACGAAATCGTGGCTAAGTTGTTTACGACTTTGGCTGAACGTTACAAGCACCGCGCAGGTGGTTACACTCGCGTATTGAAGCTTTCAGATCGCCGTTGGGGCGATGCTGCTGAAATGGCAGTTCTCGAGCTCGTTGATCATCCAGCATTGGATCGCAAGCGTAAGCCAAAGGCTGAAGGCTCTGCGGCCAAGGCTGAAGGTCAAGAAGCTCAAGCAGCCGATCCATTCGGCCGTTTCCGTAAGCTTTTCGCTTCGAAGGCTAAGGTGAAGGGCGCTGGTGCAGCTCCTAAGGCAGCTAAGGCTCCTAAGGGCGGCGCGGCTCGTAAGACTATGGCTGGCGGCGGAAGCAGCAAGTCCGGCGGCGCTAGCTGAGACTAGGCGTTAGCTCTGTAAGGGGGGTGTGGGGCATCAAACCCAGCCTCTGTAAAAGCATTTAAAAAGGCGGTTCTCCGAAAGGGGGATCGCCTTTTTGCTTTTGGGGCCTTGCCCTGTGTCTCGAGTGACACATCTATTTTTAATAATAGACTAAAAAAGTCAGAAATGTCAAAATAGAAATGCCGGTATTTTTTCGGAATTTAGATTCATGGCAGGCCGAATGATACGCAAACTGACTCAGTTATTAAAATGCAGTCTACGCCAGGCTCCGACATTCTTGGGGGCGGGGGGCCTTCTTTTGATTTCAACTTTAGGCTGGGCAGATGGACATCCATCGACTCAAGTAGACTCTTCGCCAAGCTGGGGTTCTCAAAGCGGCTCTTCGGCGGAGACTGCGGGACCCAAGAAGAGACCAGGGTCTAATCCCAATGCGCAGCTTCAGGATTTGTCGACCAATGAACAGGCTCGCATCTATCAACGAGCGAATGAAAATCTGATTACTCAGACCGTTTATCTGGAACAGAACCTCGAAAGCGTGAAGGAGCTGAGAGATAAACTCGATGGTGATTCGCCTAACGGGCTGACGGATGACGATAAGCTCAAGATCCCGGTCGTCACGTCGCAGTTCTGCAGTTCGGATATAGTTGATACCAAAGAGGGAGCTCGCGCATGCCTGGATCAGTTTCGGGAACTGCGAGTCGCACAGCTCCGAGAATTGCAAGAAGGGATCGTGAAAAACGATGATTCCCAAGCCAGGCTTCAAAACGAGCGTGGGTAGGCGAAAAACAAGACAGGCGGAGCATCGAATCGCGCACCTGTTTATGGCGCCAATATCAAGCAGCGAGTGTTTCCAGAGATTCCCAAGTATGTGGATTTGCGAAATGATTTCGCATCTCAGGCCAAAGTGATTCCCGATAAAGGCGTCTTAAGATCCGAGGCTGTGAGGATCGCCAAAAGCATGCTCGCCCCGCCGAAACGAGAAGACTTCGTCGAGGTAACGGAAAGTCTGATTGATCCGAACAATCCATCCGGAGGAACATTTCATCAAATCGTTACAGACAAAGACGGCAAGCCTAAGTTGAAGAGAGAGGCCTATGAGCAAGCTCTAAAAGTTTATGAGCACATGAAAAAGCTGAGACAATCGGGTGATCCAGATCCTGTAAAGACGATCGCGGATCGGATCGAAAATGCTCAAAAAGAGCAGCTGAAAACTCTCAGCAAGAACAATTCGATGGATGCAGCTGTGGGCACCGGGAGTTCGGAATTTAAAAACTCGCAAGCGTGCGGGGATCTGCCCGAAGGCCCGCGTAAAGACTACTGCATTGCGCGGACGTACGTCGTCACTTATTTCAATGGCGAGGCTCCTGGCCAAAAGAAGGAGTCTAGCGGAAAAAAGCAAATTGCTAATTCAACAGATAGAAATCCCGCGGCAAAAAAAGACACCTGGGATTCAAAAAATTTAAAAGAAGATTACGAGCTTAAAGCAGGCAAGGCCGCTAAAGAAGGCAAGAACGAGACTGAAAATCTTTACATGGAGTCGAGCTATATCGACGACGTGATCCAGAGTCAGTACCCAAAATAATTCGAGAAGCTTACATCTGCGAAAGCCAAATCACGACGCGAGTCTTTTGATCCGGCAGGCGGGTCTTGGATTTGTTCTTATACCAAGTGAACGTCTCGCCGGCAGGCGTGTTGGCAAGCTCGGCGGGCGGTTTCGGGGCGATGGCTTGGAGCTCACGTTTGATCCCAGCAATCATATCAGGGGAAACGAGAAGGTCGAATTGAATGCCGCCGGGGGCTTCGATTCCGCCCAATCCGCGGGTATTTGCAGGTATGTGAAGGTCAGTGAGAATCCTGACGATCTTTGAGCGCATTTCGTGCGGACTGTCAGTCTTGAGCATGAAGCGCCAGATCTCGTTTGAGCCCACGCGGACATCGCTGGTGTCGTTGGTGCCGCCGCCGCCTTCGACCGGGGTCGCGTCATCGTCGTCGTCGGCTGAGGTGTCGCCTTCCGAATCGCTGTCGCCTGAGGCAAGCTCGTCCGTTCTTTGCGCGGTATCATTTAGGGCATCAGGAGCGGCGCCTGTACCCTGTGCGGAAGCGGGTGCGACGGATTTTCCGCGAGTGAGTGGCGCGTCTTCGTCGGTTTGAAAGCGCGATTCGCGCCATTCTCGGAAGGATTGGGTAAATTCCTCCAGGTTGGCTTCGACGCTTCGCTCGTAGATGACGCGAAGTTTTGGACCCGTCGAGATTCCGAGAAGAATCATGAAGACGATGCCGACGCCTTCGATCGTGGTTCGTAGATACCAGGGAATATGATCCCAACGAGAGCGGGTGAGGCGCAAACCGAGGCGAGGAAGTCCGCTGATCAACGGCGATTTTCGAATCGGGATGGGGAGCTCGGCGCGAGGCTGGGCCGAAATCGAGCTCAGGATGATGCGATAGTGCTTGAAGCGCTCCGTGCATTCGCGGCAGGAATCGAGATGCCGGTCCGCTTCAGATTTGACGGATCCCATGAGAGTTCCATCCAAATAATCGGAAGCGCGATTTTGCCAATCGAAGCAGTTCATGAGCTTTGACCCCAGAGCCAGTCTTCCATCGCGCGGAGTGCCTGGGCGCGGCGAAGTTTCAGGGATCCTTCAGGGGCACCCAGCACGGTCGCGATCTCGGCCATGGGGATTCCGTATTTGTCTTTCAGCAAAAGCAGAAGCTGGTCTTCGAAGCTCAGGCGGTGAAAGAAACTATCAAACTTTTTGAGCCGGCCAGGCGCGTTGTCGATCGAGTCGAGCTCGATTTGTTCAGAGGGGGTGAGCTTTCGGCCCTGACGATCAGACAAGGCGCGCAGCTTGGCGCAGGAGATATTTAATACCCAGGCGCGCTCAAAGTCGACGAAGGCTTCATGATCGCGCCGCTTTTTGATTTCTGCCATTAAGCCGCGAAAAGAGAAGCGAGCGGGGGAAAGGCTCCAAA
>CAZCBS010000023.1:0-22225 GCA_964496965.1 uncultured Bacteriovoracaceae bacterium | reverse complement strand
AATCGTTCACGATGTCGCTCACAATGTGAACTCTCCCATTGCTAGTCTAGCAGTTCAGATCCAACGCGCCTCCGGCCTAAGCGCCGAGGAGCGTGCCATTTTTACTGATCGACTGAATCAGCTCAGTGGAATCATCGCAAAACTCAGGGGCGCCACGCAAATTGCACCACGATCTCCCGTAGAGCCGGCAGAGAAGCAACCCTCGTCTCCGAACAAAACCGAACCGCTTTCTATTCTCATTGACTCAATTGTCACGGATAAGAGAGCTGAGAAACACGACTTTACTAAAGTGCGATTGAATTTCGATCCGTCTCGAAATGGGTACGGAGCTTTTGCTTTCATTCACGCACTCGATTTCAAGGTTGTGCTTTCAAATCTTCTCAACAACGCCTACGAAGCGATCGACGGTTTTGGAGAGATCAACGTCTGTCTCAATGTCATCGACTCAAAGGTCGAGATCATAATTCAAGACACCGGTCGGGGCATTCCGGCGGATCTTCAGGGCGAGTTGTTTCGAGAGGGATTTACCCACGGAAAACTTTCTGGAAATGGGCGAGGCCTATATCACGCCAAAAAGACGATCAAGGCATGGGGAGGAAGTATTTCGATCGAATCCGAGGTAGGAGCCGGTACGAAAATCGCACTGACTCTTTCGCTTGCTTCTGCTCCTTCGTGGTTCCTTCCGGCTCTGGAACTCGCTGAGGTCCAAAGGATCGTCGTTTTAGATGACGACTGCTCTATCTCAGATGTATGGCGCCATCGTCTGCCACGGTGGGATATTCTCTCCTTCACTGATCCAGATACGTTTGGGGAATGGCTGTCTGCGAACCTTGACCATCTCGACCTAAGTGGGAAACGAACTCTCTTCCTCGTCGATCTCCGCTTAGGCGCGGATCGGCCAACAGGGCTGGACATTATCGAAAGAAATGCTCTCGCCGAGAATGCAGTTTTGGTCACGAGTGACGCCGGCCTGGAGAGTATTCAAAAACGATGCTCGTTCCTTGGAGCAAAGCTTCTGTACAAATCGGAGATCGGCGTGGTTCCGATCGAGTATTCCGAGCCATACGTACCGCCACAGACCTTGACGGCCAATCTCAACCGTTCACAAAGTGAGACAAGGAGTTTCTTGCAATCATTCTGAGTGAGATTCAGATGATAAGCTATTCCTTTTCGACCACCGTACCTTCTTCGAACTGAACTCCCGGATCAACTTTGACGACTGAATAATGTTCATTGAGAACGCGCTCAACCGTGCCCTCCCCGATCTTCACCTTACGGCAAGGTTCTGCAGCGCCACTTTTTCCCGCTCCAGGGGTGCACTGATTCTTATACAATGCTACGCGATCTCCTGCCTTGACTTCTTTGTCGCCCATGCAAACGTGAGCTTCTTC
Organism: uncultured Bacteriovoracaceae bacterium; assembly: GCA_964496965.1. Taxonomy (GTDB): domain Bacteria; phylum Bdellovibrionota; class UBA1018; order UBA1018; family UBA1018; genus CAZCBS01. Next base: position 20,834 of record CAZCBS010000023.1, on the reverse strand, counting down.
ATCATTTGCCTTCATCGCCACAGAGCCGCGCATCGTGCTGTGGGCGCATCCTGCCAATATTGAAACCACGAACAGAGATACCATTGGATTTACGATTTTCATTTTCCTCTCCCTTGTCTTCTGCGGGACAATTTGTCTCTCATTTGTGTCATTTCAGCCCAACCACTGGACTTCATAAGACTAAAATATGCATTAATCACTACGGTAGCAGAGAATATGCCAACAGGCTCAGGACCTGCGGCGCTCAACTCTCGAACATTTCGCCTAAATCGGCCCTATCACTATACTTGACACACATCGGCAGCTGTCTTAACCATATGCATCATGGGCGCAAGACTCTCGAATTATGGTCAGTTAACTCGGTTTGCGATTCCCTTATTCGTCAGCCTGCCTCTTCTTTTGTCTGCTTGCCAATTTCGAATCGAAAAGACTCAGGCACTGAGTCGCATTGCACTTACGTCTTCATTTCGTTCCCTTCAACAAAACGTCTTTACTCCAAAATGCGTTGAGTGCCACAGTGGTTCCAATTCTCCCCACGGAATCGATCTGAGTAACTACCAAAAGATTGTCAATTCGCCCCTATTTCCGCCTCTTGTGATTCCAGGAAATCCAGAAGGCAGTAGCCTTTACGAAGTGTGCGCCTCTGGGGAGATGCCCAAAGGAGCGCAACATCTTTCTTCTGAAGAACTTAAAGCTCTGTATGACTGGATCAAAAATGGCGCAAAGGAGACAGAAGATCCTCCGTCACCGAATCCCTCGCCAACTCCATCACCGACGCCAACCGGTGAACCGCCTGATGATGAAAAGGTCAAAGAACCTTGCGACTTGAATAAATTTCTAAACGAGCCCGGTTTCTTTCAGTGTTCCTCCGAACCTGGAGATAACGACTAACAACGATAACGAAAGGAAGATAGATATGAAGAAAACTGTATGGATGTTGTTTGCAGCGGCCATTTTGCCCACACTTGCACTCGCGCATGGAAACAAAATCGACATGACCGGTGACGGGATTGTCGCAGCATTGTCAAAGTTCTCTAAAGAGGAAACCGCTCAAACTGCGAACTTCAGTGGAGTGAAAGGCTGGCTTGACGCCGACAAGATTATGGTCAAAGTCTACCTCGCAGCTAACGCGAACATCACCTACGCTTGCACCATGACTGAAGCAGGCGAAGGAGAACACATGTTCAACTGCATCAAGCAGTAGTCGTACTGATTTTACATGACCATGAATTTACCATGAGTCTGTTGGGTGTCGGGTGCTCCGTGCACCCCGCAGACAAATGGGAATGTTCCCTGCTTTGCAGGCGTTATAGTCTGCTTCACCGTTTCTCCCGGCATTGCCATCAAATCAATTCCAAGGTCAGGAGCATCGAGCTTGAACATTTTTGAGCTCGTGGCTTGGAGCGCGATTTCAATTTCTTCGCCTTGCATGACGTGAATCATCGTCTGATCGCAACCGCCATTTATCCCGCCTTGAAGCGTGATCGTTTTCGTTACCGGGCGGAGCAAATCAACGACATCTCTCGCATCGAACTCTTTTGCGATATCGTAAGCGGTCATGCCTTGTTTGTTTTTGAGCGACCGGTTTGGACTGAATTCAAGAATCGTTTTCACATTGAAGACGCTTCCAGTTTCGGCAGCAAGCATCAGCGGCGTATTTCCATCAATATCTTGCGCGTTAATCCCGGCATCCAATTGCGCAAGGATACGAGCGGCGTCTGAATTAGAATACTTTGCTGCCATGTGAAGCGCAGTTTGAAAATTCACAGGATCTTGAGTTTCAACGTCGGCACCTGCGCGAGCCAGCAACGCAACGAGGCGATCGATAACAAATATGGACCGTGACCCAGTAGGTCTTATACTTACATTGGGGTCAAGAGGGTCACTTGAAGCGCTAGAGTGATATCCACATCCCAAGTCAGACACGATAAGAAGAGGCGTACATCCTCGCTCATCTTTGGCATTAGCGTCCGCACCGCACGCAAGTAAAGACTCAACTTCGCTAGGCGCTCCTACGCGGCTTGCCTTGATCAGAAGATCGTTCAACTGACTTTTAGCAGGGCAAAGGGGTTCCGCTGGAGCTGGTTGGCCCTTGACCGAACATGTCATCGGGATTGACGAAAATCCCTGAAGTGGCATCGACAGCATGGATTTAAGAGTCGAGCCAGAAAGCGTATTCGTTTGAATAATCAGGGTGTTTGCGTTCGAATTATCTCCCGCCCACTGCCCAGGGAACGTCTCGGTATAGACGTAAATTCCATCTTGCTTGCTTCTCTGAAAGGGACCGATCACTGTGGATAGATAGCTCGATCCGTCCGCATGGGCCAACTTCACGGCTCCCATTTGACCAGATGCCGAATCGTAGTCGATCGTCATGTTCAATGACTCTGAGTAAGGAGCGATTCCATCGCAGTGAATCGTTTCCGCATGAGACTGCGATGAGATAACCAACGCGATACTGGCCAAGAGCAACTTGTTTTTACGCATAGAAATGCCCCTCGTAATTGCAGGAACTTAGAAAACTTTTCTTTGGACGTCAAATAATTCCAATTCCGGGGCTCTTCGCATGGCTCGTCAACGGATGCGCTCCATGCAATATTTCAACACCGACCCAAACCCTGCAGTTATTGGCCCTGGACAATCACTTAACCCTCTCCTAAAAGTTTTCTAAAGATCAACCAAGGAGACTAACCATGAAAATGCGCACAAAGTATCTTAAGAATGTTTTAGTCTCGCTGATTCTGGCTATCGTTTTATCAGGATGTCATCACCTGAGTTCGGTCGACAATGTTTTAACCACTGCATACTTGGCGATCTCTCGCGAAGATTTGAGTGCCTTTTCAGAAACCCTGACAGGACCAGCTTTTGCCGCCTACGCAAACGAACCCGCAATGCGAAGACTTAAATCCGAATTCGACAAACTGAGGTTTGAAATCGGAAACGAAGTTCTATTGAGCAGAGTAAGTTGCGGAGAAAAATGCGAACTTAAAACCTATAGCGTGCAGATTCTTGGCTATTCCAAGGAAACTTCGATCGAAGATGCGCAATTATTTCGAACGGCCCATATCAAATGCGAAGTTGTCTATCAACATTCCACGAATACCGGGCATGACGAGCCTCTTGTCACCTGCAAAATTTTCAACTTCCAGTGAAGGTCAACTAAGCCGCACGCGGTTGGTTTCGACGGCTTTCCTCTTCCACTCTTTTTATTCCAAATCGCGCTCCAGCCACTCCAAATCGCAGCGCCGCCAAAAGCGCAATCGCATCACCCGCGGCGATCACCCAGAAAACCCCTGACCCACTTGTTTGCGAAGCGAAATCAAACAATTTCCCAGTAGCAACTCCCAATGCAAGGCAGCCCAAAACACAGGTGCCAGCCCAAGTAGCCACACCGTGAAGAAGACCATCGGCGGTATTCTCAGACCGACCAATGACCGACGCTATAAACGATCCAAAGGAAAGACTCACGACAAACACAAGAAACATCGCGGACCAAAATCCAGCACCTAGGTTTGGCATCTCATTCAAGCGGTATCGCCAAATTCCCAGGCTCGCGACTATGGCCATAAGCAAAATCCACGATGCAAATGTCGTAAGAATACCGACAGCGATTCCTCGTATGCTTACACGACTTGGAAAATCAAAGCGATTAGTCTCCATAACGGCTCCTTTTATTAAAACTTTGACCTACATCTTGCCACCTCGTGAATGTCCACTACCGGATCGATCTTTATAGACCGCTCGCTCTCACGATGGACTTTCTCACAAATCTGCATGCTTATACTCTGCAACCGAGGTACCACGCGTCAACCGCAGTCATTTGCTTTCTGCTGTGACGGTCGGTATATCTCGGCGCGCAATAGAAATTGAAATTCGCGAACTACGGTCAGCCCTTACTTTACATTGAAAGTAAGTACTTTCTCTCCGCCCTCTGGCAGACTTAATTTCACTGCCCAGGGACCTGCCATCGAAAATGTGACTTTCGCACGATATTTTCCCGGCGAAATTTCCTTCACCTTTGGCATCTCAATACCCATATCCATGCTCGTCATAGAGACCTGAGCCTTAATTTTTAGCCCTCGCGCCGGCATGGCCGTATTTTTAGTTTGAACCACAATATCCAAAACGTTGGTACCAACCCGCGGGGAGTCTGGGGAGATGCGAGTTTGAACTTCGTAAGTCCCAGTTTGCCCCTCTGCAGGCGCCGGAACATTTGGAATCGCTGGACCTGCCTTGGTGTGACCATGCACGTGATCAGGAGTTGCTGGCGCGCCTGAAGACATTTGACTCATGTCCATGCCCTCATAGCCGGAACCGCCCACCATCATAAGATTCATCATGCGAACAATCGGCTCCTGATCGCCATATCCCCTCTCCTCAAGAAGAGATTCACCCTGCTCGACCGTCTCGACTTTGTAGGTTCGCTTAGGCACAATCCTTGGCATTCCAGGCATGCTTTCTTCGACAGCCCACGCGCCGATCGACAAACTAAGAAAACAAATAGCCGAGAATGGAACTCTTTTCATGCGAACAACCCCATATCTTTCACTTAAGGGATATACTGGTGCCGTTGATTAAGAATGGACCGGCGCGGTGACAGATGCTGATTAATGACGGCGTCGAAATTAAATGTAAGTCCAACCTCTCCCACTTGCTCATATGCGATGCCATCGGACTGAGCCGCCGCAAGCGCACGATCACGCCATTGTCCCAGGTACTGAACAACAAGATCAAACCCTTGCCCGAGCCGTTTGGCGCCAGTCAGTGCGCCTCCGACTGACGCAGCATCGCCCACTCTGAAGTAGCTCTTTTGCCCAAGCGTCAGAGCTAACTGATAGCCAGGGAGCCCAAAAGGACTGTGCAAATATCGAATAGATCCTGCCACGGCATTTGAATTCGCTTGAAAAGTGTCAGTGATACTTCCAAAGGAGCGAAGATCGCTGCCAAAACTCAATATATCCTGAAACCGAAAATCCAACCGATCCGTAACACTTTCGTTCAAGTTCATAACGAGTCCTGCGAAACCCTGGTGCAGCCCGCTCGGAGAGTTATTGCTGAGCGTGATTTGTTCAAATCCAACTCCCCAGTAAGGAACTCTTTGGAACATTTCATTTCCAACCGGAGCCATATATTCGAAATTCACGCCAAACGAATTAAGGCCCATTTGGGTTCCATACCCCGCACTGTTTATGAGATGCTGAGCGTGGAAGTTAACGAAATAAGTGAGTCCCTGATTGAGTGTGACGGATGCCACGTTCGAATAACGGTGCTCTTCAAGATTCACCCCATTTGAAAAGGGATCCAGTGGATTAAGCAGCGTGATCAGGTCGTCCCCGCGTAGGGTTGGGAAATCGATCAAATGCGCTGTCGGATTGTCCGTTCTTCCAATTGCCGCCTCAAAAGATTTAGATTGATAGTCGACAACCGCCTGATGCAGGAAGAAAAAGTTTCCGTTCCCACTAGCAGACTGTTCAGTTGTCAGACCGCCAATTATGAAACTTCCGATACCTTTGTCAAAGAGCCGTTCCGCACCTCCAACAACAATGGACGAATCGCTAAAGTTAACTGCACTTTCCGGCTTCCCGTTAGTAGCAGTTCTTCCGCCATTGGCTGTCGCGATTCCAACACCCGCGATGTCGACCTGAGGGGCGGTGCTTTGATCTTCAGGCACTGGCACATGTTGCGCTTGAATGGCCCAGCTCTCCGAACCAAAATAGATAAGCGTCATTGCAAAGAGTACAGCACCTTTTGAAAACTGACTCATACTTCGGCCTCTCATGAACTCACTTGCACGATTTCAGGGACTTTAACGTTAAACTTCGCGGCATCTTCATACATGAGCATGGTCATCATCCCGCCAGGAAAGACGCCATTATTGGTGCTCGCCAAATCACTGTGATCATGAAAATGCCACATTCCCGGATTGCTTCCCTGAATGATGATGTCACTCGTGGTACCCGGAAATATTGGAATCGTATTGAGCCGCACAGGAGATTGAAGAGGGGATCCGTCCTGGCACACATGCCAAAAGTCGTGCCCGTGCAAATGCATAAAATGAGGCATTGCTCCTGCACCGATCAGTCGAACACGAATGTTTTCCCCACTTCTAATCAGAAGCTCGTCGGTCATGGGATAAGATTTCCCGTTAATCATGAAATAATTGAAATTAGGCGTCGGACTTCGACCTGCCTGGGACGATAGATAGGGCGGCAGGTAACCCGCTTTAACGGCGTCGACAAATGCCTTCTTATTGATAAACCAACCCATCATCTTACCATTCATCTCTTTCATGAGTTTTGGATTTTGGTTCATCTTTTCCATGATGCCCATCTCGTTCAGCATTCTCTCCATCTGCTGCTGGATCATGACCGTATCGACTTCGCTGAGTATCAAAGTGTATTCACGCTCATAAGGAAACACGCGCCTGACGATATCCTCTTTGGGGTCTTTCGGTTCGATAATCAGAGCGCCGAACATCCCCGCCTGAACATGCAAATTAGTCATGTTGTGGCAGTGATAGAAATGAGTCCCCGCAGGCTGGGCACGAAACAGGTATTTGAAGGTTTGATTGGGACCCGTTCCCCACTGGGTTCCGTTTGGAACACCATCCATCTCATTCGCAACAAAGACTCCATGCCAGTGGATGGTGTGAAATTCAGATGTGCGGTTCGTGAAATTAACAAGAACCCAATCTCCTTCTGTCACACGGATCTCAGGACCTGGATAAGTGCCGTTGTAAGTGAACGCGTGAATTTTCACTCCAGGCAAAATTTCATGAACAGAAATGCCTAGCTCGATGTCAAACTCGTGAACCTTTTCGCCGGGCCTTGGAGCTTCACGAGGAGGATAGAGAGGTGCGGTCTGCGCGGGATGAAAAGCATTTGACCATCCCGGAGGTATTGCTGCGTGGCCAGCTGCAGACGTTGCATGGCCCGCTTCTTTTGCCCAAACTGGGACAGGCTTGCCTAGAACGAGTCCTGCACCAAGAGCCGCTCCGCCAACTCCTGCTGAGGAAATAAAATTTCGTCTTGATATGCCTTTTTTATTCTCATTCTGATCCATAGTTGTCCCAATTGACCTTAGTATCGCGGGCACTTCCCGTAGTCCTAATACAAATACCCAGGTTTTCCTCTTTTTGTGACAAACGATCGAAATTATTTTTTGAGATGCGGTAAAGCTAATTGCTTTTGAGATGCTTCGACCCACTCGAGCACGGCATCCTTCTCCGCGCCTTTCACGCTCGAACCAGGGTGCATCAATCGGTATGAGAAGGGAGGCATCGAGCCATCCTTGACTACATTGGAAATAGCTTCAAGATCCTCTACAGACGAGCCGTGTCCACCAAAGGGAAACCCCTTGGACATGTCCAGATGCTCGGTTGCCTCAGCGATATCGCTATCCATCACCTGGCGTATGCCAGGAACCTGATAGTACCAAGGGCGAACGGATCGCCCACCGTGGCAATCCAAGCACTTTTGATCAAAAATAGATTTGACCGATCGCGTATAACTTTCACTGATCTGTCGGAGCGTTACTTGCTCTCTCTCAGATTCTGACGGCGCTGAAACGTCGCCTGCTGACTTCAAATGATGAGCGTGCCCTTTGTGAGCCCTCGCAGAGAGGGCCCCGAAGAAGCAAACGCTTAAGATGGCAAGAGAGACTCGAAGGCTGGGCATTTTGTTTGAAGTTTGACGCATGATCAAAGTTTCGATTAGATCTTTTTAGATTTTAGAATCGGATAGCCTGCGTCTTCAATGACTTCAACTAATTGCTGTTCACTCTCAGCGCTCTTCACTGCTATCTTTTGAAGCTTGAGGTCGACCAAAATTTCAGCTTTCGGGTCAACTGACTTAACGGCATGGGTGACATGCTTCACACAACTCCCACAAGACATTCCTTCGGTGATGAACTCATACATAAGAACCTCTTCTCTGATTTCCACCATAAGGCTTCCCATCATGGGAAGGTCAAGCACTCATTTTTTGACTTCAAGTGGCCTCACAGCATGCCTCTCACGCATGAGCTCTTCGATCGTATCCGCTAGGCTCTTCGCTCTGCCATAGCCGCGGTAGATATCTCGACATACATGACCTCGCGTATCCCTTTTAATGGTGTTGACTGTGCTCGTCCGAGGACTGAGACTCGGTACTGCCTTGCTGCGATGAAGCGCTTTTCTTTCCATGCATTTCTCCCTCGCCCATGTGGTGGCCCATCATTGGACAGCCCGTTGGCCCCATCGTCTCGCGGCATTGTTTCATCATTTCAGATCTGCACTCACCTACAGGCTTGTCAGACCTTAGACACTCCGCCATTTTCTGATGTACGTCTGCCATCTTTTGCCGCTGTTCTTTGCTCATCGTTTCTCCTGGATGGCTTCCTTTATGGCTGGCTGGTGTCGGATCTGCCGCGAATGCAGCAGTCGAAATCGACAAAGCGATAACTGGGATAAATGAAAGTGACGAAATTTTAGAGTTTCTCATTTGAGGTTTTTCCTTTCGGCTAAGCCGATTTGTTTAGTGGACCCGATTTGAATCCAGCTCTTTTAATGGCAGAGACAATGTCTGCTTCTTTGACTTGGTTGAGATCGATTTCGAGATACGCTTCTTCAGTTACCGGGTTCGCGTAGACATTTCTGACCCCTTTGAGGTGATTGAGGTGCTTTTCAATGACTAATGGATCTTCCGCGCTACGGGAAAAGCCTTGAATCGGAATTGCCACCTTTGTCCAATGTTGTCCTGAAGGCTGCACCGCGACCTCTTTGCGCAATTTGCCTGCCGTAGTTTCTTTTAAGCGAAGAAGTCTAGCGTTAATCGCCACGATGACTGTGCTTAAAGACATCAGAACCGCTCCCATCGCGGGACTTAAAACAATGCCTGAGCGATAAAGAACACCTGCTGCAAGCGGAATAGCAAAGGCGTTATAGCCAGTAGCCCAAAAGAGGTTTTGTACCATCTTTCGATAAGTGATTCGAGAAAGAGCAAGAACTGACACGACATCGAGCGGATTGCTTCGCACTAATATTACATCCGCCGTCTCAACTGCGACATCGGTTCCTGCTCCGATCGCGATTCCAACATCGGCTTGCGCAAGTGCTGGAGCATCGTTCACACCGTCTCCGGTCATCGCCACAGTAAGACCTCTGGACTGGACCTCTTTAACCTTATCCACTTTCTCGTGAGGAAGAACCTCAGCAAAGAACTCATCTAGGCCGATTTCCTTGGCGACCCACTCAGCCACTTTGCGATTGTCTCCCGTCAGCATGAGACAGCGGATCCCCATCTGCTTGAGTTGGGCGATGGCGTCTTTGGACTCGGGCCGAATAATGTCCGCAAGCGCAATAGCCCCGACGAGCTTTTCGTCAAAGAGAACATACACGACCGTTGCGCCTTGAGCGGCAATCCTCCCGATCCGCGCCTGTTCTGGAATCCCGATCCCTCGTTCTTTCAAGTAGCCGGGACTTACGACATGAACGTTCTTTCCATTTACTTTGGCAAAAGCACCTTTCCCGGGAATCGCCTTGAACTCTGTCACCGGCAATCGCACGGGAACCGCTGCCGAAACTGCCTTTGCGATCGGATGCTCGGAATGCGCTTCAATGGAGGCCGCATATCTCAGAAGCTCTTCGACGCTAATCGAAGGATCAAACACCAAAGTCTCTTTGATCCCAAATTTTCCCTCAGTCAGAGTTCCAGTTTTATCGAAGATGACCGCGTGAAGATTTCGAGCTTGCTCAAAAGCGCTTCGGTCCCGAATCAGTAACCCGTGAGTTGCGGAAAGCGCAGTAGAAACCGCCACCACGAGCGGAACCGCAAGACCTAAAGCATGTGGGCAAGCGATCACCATCACTGTAACCGCACGCTCTATTGCGAACGCAAGAGGTTGCGATCCAACGCTTATCCAAGTCGCAAAAGTAAGACCTCCCCCTCCTAAGGCAATTACGGTTAACCAGCTAGCGGCCCGATTTGCTACGTCCTGCGTATGCGATTTGCTCTCTTGGGCTTGCCGAACAAGATCTACGACTTGATTTAGGTAGGAGTCTTTTCCGGTTTTTCTCACTTCCGCTGTAATCGAGCCCTCGCCATTGATGGAGCCTCCGATAACAACGGCATCCCTTGTTTTCACGACAGGTCGAGATTCTCCCGTGAGCATGGATTCATCAACCGACGAAAGGCCGTCGATGACAACAGAGTCAGCGGGAATCTTTTCGCCCGGCTTGATCAATATTCGATCGCCCGGCTTGAGTTCTGAAATGGGAACATCCACTGCTTGTCCATTGGCATGGAGCAAATGGGCTTCCGAAGGCATCAATCGCGCAAGCTCTTCCAGCGCACGTGAAGCGCCCATCACGGATCGCATCTCGATCCAATGCCCCAACAGCATGATGTCAATCAGGGTGGCAAGTTCCCAAAAGAATTCACCGCCTCGAAGGCCGAAGACGACAGCGGTACTGTAAACATAGGCAGTCGTGATAGCGACGCCTATTAGGGTCATCATTCCCGGTTTACGCTCGGAAATCTCCTCAAACATTCCGTTGAGAAAGAGATAACCACCGTAGAAAAACACGATCGAAGACAATGCCCAGATAATGTAAGTGTCGCCTGCAAATCGTATCGACTCACCAAGCCCAAGGAACATTTGGATCATCGGAGAGAGAATGAGAATCGGTAGAGTCAGTCCGAGTGAAATCCAAAATCGGCGCTTAAAATCCTCGACCATGTGAGCATGATGATCCTGGTGCTCTTGGTGTTCGTTGTCTACATGGATATGAATTCAAGCTCCTCGCTACGAAGTCACTGGATTTCGATCATTAAGAAACCAAGGCCAGTGATGCAGATTCACGACGAAGCAGCAAGCCGGGTGCCATAGACCTCGAATGACGGCCAGAGTGCCATGTAGATGTAATCATTCGCTTTGGCAGCGCAGAATTAAGTAGGTTCATTACGAGACGTTAGATCTACTGGGCCACATAGCCCCTCGGTGGGACAAAATGTACCACTTCGCACCCTATGGCACTCAGGCTGCGAACCAGTGGCGGAATCGGAGCAAAAATGACTACCGAGAACAGAACAAGAGTCGCAATTCAATTAATGATTATGGCGCTATCGGAAGACGAGTCGCCGACGCCGTCGCCGTGCAGCACGATATGCAGGCTGTTGGCATCTCGGACCTCTCAAGTGAGGAATTCTAAATAATTCGAGTTGAAGGCTAACTCGTAAACGACACGGTGGGAAAGGAACTCTCGTTCATTTTCCCGTCATTATCTATCTACTCCTCCTTGAGTTTCAGCGGGACACAAGACCAGCTCGGCCCTTCCATGAGGCTACTAGCATCTCAAGACCTTTCGTACGCCTTGCTTGCAACGGCTGCCCATGAACGCAGGGTTAATTAAAGTCCATTCGTACACACCGGTGCGATCCATTTCGTACACTTCGATGCATCCACACTGACCAATCAGAACTTTTGGCCTGACTTTCGCATTTTGAGCAGGCCCCAATGCGGCGACTGCGTTGTGTGCCGAAATCAAATCGGAGCTTCAGAAGAGCTGCGAAATTTCAAGGTACTTAGTGACCATTAAACTCTGACCTGAGCGTGACACCTTTTTAATGCGAAAGGGAAAGAATGGGCCGCACAAATTCGAGGCTTCCGAGAACTACATTGGTACGCCTTTTCCGCCGAAGCGATATCTCTTTTTTCCCTATAACGCTCATGACACTAATTACCTGCGCAACATGGAGCTCTCTGTCATTTCCCGAGGAAGACATGAACATGCCCACGTCTTCCTCGTCATCTGAGCACGAGGAGCATCATAGGAACACGGGGAATCCGCCATCAGGGAAAAACGCCGTTACGAGTCAACCTGCTGGTCCCTTGGCACCTCTACAGAAAGCCCTGAACCAAGGTCATGCTTCCGGAGGCAAGAAAAAAGTTAAAAAATCGCCCAAGCGTGAAGCAGAGAAAAGCCTTGCGCCCTCAATGGCAGGCCCCTCCATGGAGTCTTCTATGATGGGCCCAGGCATGGTCGAAATGATGGGAAAAATGATGGCGCAACCAGGAAAGACACAAGGAGCAGCGTCCAACCCGATGTCGTCGGAACTTCCCGGATTTCCGGGAGCATCGCACATCTATCATATCGGTGCGACGGGTTTCTTTCTCGATCACTCCGACCAAGTCAGCTTCAATCCCGAGCAACAAAAAGCACTCAATCAGATTAAGGAGAAATCGTTACTCAGTCAGGCCACGTTGGATCGAAAGATTGACCAGGCCGAGCAGGATCTTTGGTATTTGACCGCATCCGACAAACCCGACATTTCGACTATTGATGCCAAAGTAAAAGAGCTTGAAGCCCTAAAAGGCGAAAAAAGAATCAGCTTCATTCGATCCGTGGGAGAGGCTGCAAAAATCCTTACGCCTGATCAGCGCTCGCTACTTCTTGGGCAAACATCTCAGCAGCAACGAATTCCGAAGCAGAGCCAAGGCGCAGGTGGAACATGAGCCATAGTCCAATCTCGCGCTCGCGTCATCCAGGTTGCGTTTGCTTAACATTGGGCCTTCTGCTCGCCTCCATATCTTCTCTTGCTGTCACAGCGGAGGAGCATGCAAAACACCACCCGGGAGCGACCGCTGGGTCCTCTGGATCTGGCGCAGGAACGGGCACTGAGATGGCCAAAATGATGGAGGGCTGTTGTGGCGGAAAGCCAAAGACGAAGGAGTTTTATCCATCTTTGATGGATCTTCCGAAACTAACCGAGAAACAAAAAGCCGACCTTCAGACCCGCGCCCATGATCGAATGAAAGCAGGCGCTTCGATCATGAATCGAGGCATCGAAGATCTGACCCGAGCCGCCCAAGCCGACGATTATGTCCAGATGGAACGAGCGTCTGCAAAAATACGAGAGGGGCTTGCTGAGTTCGATAGTGGTGTTTCAACTCATCGTGCACTTTTGGAAGGAAAGACTCCCCAAGAGATCGCTCTCGATTGGTTTAAGCATAATTTGAACCTTGAGGAACGCGAACCGATTGAAAGCCGTCGAGGTTTTTTTGGGATATCGGCGTTTCATTTGTTTCTCATGATTTTTCTCATCGCTTTCACTCTGATCGTGATTGGAATGTATTTCTTCAAGATGAGAAGAGCTGCCCAACTACTCCGGCGGATCGGAGGAGAAAGTCCGCCGAGAACACCGGGTGAACCGCCAATCTCTCCTCCCCCTTCTCCAGGCGGTACAACACTGGGCCAAGCCCCCAGCCCTCACGTCCCTCAGCCGCCCCAACGCCACGCTGGTCCTGCACAAGGAGTTCCAAGCCGCTGGAAAGGGCAACTCGAAGTTGCAAAAATTTTCTCAGAGACTCCGAACGTAAAAACCTTTCGCCTCGCGAATCCAACACACGCCGAACTCCCGTTCACCTACCAAGCTGGACAGTTCCTTACATTAGGCGTCACGATCGAAGGAAAACCCGCAAAACGCGCTTATTCGATTTCATCTCATCCCTGTGAGCACGATGCCTTGGATTTGACGATCAAGCGCGAGGATCACGGACTTGTCTCGCGCTTCATGCATGATGTCGTCAAGGAAGGAGACATCCTCGACGTTGAAGCAGCCTATGGAAACCTCACCTTTTACGGTTTAGGGAATCAACCACTCGTTTTGATAGGAGGTGGGGTCGGGATTACACCCCTGATGAGCGTACTTCGGTGCATGATTTCATGTGGCATGGAGAACCCGATCTATTTACTGTACGCCTGCAAATCCATTTCCGACTTTGTTTTCCGAGAAGAGCTTGAATTCCTCCGAGAGCGTCACCCAAATCTCAAGCTCCTAGTTGCGGTTAATCACTTAGAGGGGGAATTCCCATGGGCTTATGAAGGGCGTCTGACAAAGGAAAAAATCATAGAGTCAGTCCCAGAAATTGCAAACTCCCGAATCCATCTCTGCGGTCCACCTCCTATGATGCAGGCGATGAGGACAGCTTTAGGCGAGCTCGGAGTTTCGCAAGATCAAATTAAAACCGAGGCGTTCGGACCGACTGCGACTCCACCTCAGGCTCCGCTCTCCAAAGCGGACTTGAAAGAGCCAACTCCCATCTTGGAGCACTTTCCCACCGTCACTTTTACGCGATCGGGGAAAAGTGCTCCCATCCCTCCGGACAAGTCGGTTCTAGAGGTTTCTGAACAAATTGGCGTCGATATTCCCTGGGTGTGTCGGGTCGGAATCTGCGGCACCTGCAAAGTCAAACTAATATCTGGAGAAGTCTTCATGGAAGTCCAGGAGGCCTTAACCGGCGAGGATAAGAAACATGGAATTATCCTCGCCTGCCAAGCCAAGACGACGAAGAACATACAAATCGAGGAGCCATGAAAGCAAAAGAGGAGATCGTTGTCACAGGTCTGGTACTCTTTTTATTTACCCTGTGGCTTGGATTCTTTATCCATCGCGACCCTAGATTCGCAGGAAGCCTACTTGGAGGAGTCTTCGCCGTCTCAGGCTCAGCACTGCTACTCGTTCCGCTTTTCTACTCCGTCGTCAAACGCATCCCTTGGCTTAAACGTCACGTGACAAGACGCGTGTCGCTTTCAAAACTCCTCAGCATTCATATCTATACAGCCATTCTAGGCGCGATTCTGGTTCTTATCCATACAGGACACAAGTTTAAAGGTCCGCTAGCAACAGGCCTTACAGCAGTACTCCTCCTTGAAATCGCCAGTGGCTACGTCGGAAGATATTTATTGAGCCACGTCTTACGAGACATGTCAGACCAAAGGCGGCTTTCATCCGCACTGGAAATCATTTACTCCAATCAGGTGAAAGCAATCGAGCAACATCCGGACGAGGTATCTCTTCTCAAATCCGTTTCAGGTCCATTTTCAAAGCTTTTCGCCACATACTTTTTCAGAAAATCGCTGGCGACCGACACGTTGCAACGAACAAGGGATATTCTGGACCTTACCGAGTCACTCGCTGATGTAGAATACGCTATTCGATCGCACAACGTTTTTAAGAAACTCTTCTCTCGCTGGCTGAAATTTCACATTGTTCTGAGTTTGATATTTTACAGTCTTCTTTTCTTACACGTGACCGGAGAAATCTATTTTGGTCTTAGGTGGTTCCAATGACGTGGAGCAAATTCATTGCTGCGTCCATAGTTCTAACTGCAATTGGGCTGACCGGATACGTCATTCATGACGTGCATCCGCTCGAAAGGCCAGAGACATGGCAACTTGTCTATCAGCCTGGAGCACTCTCGCATTCACATGCATTTCTATCTCATCAATGTACCGCCTGCCACACTCCCCCGATCAAGGGAGTCACAACGGTAGGGTGTGTGACCTGTCACGCGGACAACCAAAAATTGCTCAAGCGTCAGTCAACAGCGTTTCATGCTCATGTAACGAGCTGTAAAGAATGCCACCGGGAACATCAAGGCGGGGAAAAGCCGCCCTTAACAATGGACCACGAATCCCTAGCGAGTATCGGACTCCGGATCGCAACAAAAAAAGAACCGAACCTCGTGCGAATCAATCCTCACGAATCCGTTCTGATAAACCAGCTGAACTGCGCCACTTGCCACGGAAACCAAGATCGTCACCGAGGGCTTTTTGGGACGACATGCATCAGCTGCCACAGCACACAAAGCTGGAAGATCGCGGAATATCGTCATCCCTCGCCGAACAACAGAGCCTGCGCCCAGTGCCATCAAGCTCCTCCCAGCCACTATATGG
Source organism: uncultured Bacteriovoracaceae bacterium (assembly GCA_964496965.1). Lineage (GTDB taxonomy): Bacteria > Bdellovibrionota > UBA1018 > UBA1018 > UBA1018 > CAZCBS01. The sequence continues at coordinate 5,119 of CAZCBS010000023.1, read as the reverse complement.
GGCATTTTGAAATGGTTTCCGAAAAGGTGGCTGGCATAGAGCATGCTCAAGTAAACCAATGCTTTCTCTGCCATCGAACTACATCTTGGAACGACATCCAGGGGGTGGGTTGGTACAAGCACCATTAGCGGAAATTCGATCGGTATTACAATGTCGTTAAACGAGTAATAACAAGTAAATTAGAAAGGAATGAAACACATGTCGAATTCAGGTAATACAGTCAAGCTCGCAATCATATCACTTTTCTTGGCTCTGGCCCTCCCTGCTTTCGCAGCTGATCCCTCCGCCCAAAAATCTCCGGGCAAAAAAGAAAACGCGGCGAGGACTGAACAAATGTCGCCAGAACTAAAGAAGGACATGGCCGATATGTATCAAAAAATGGCCGACTGTATGAGAACAGATAAAACTCTAGAACAATGTCAAAATGATATTGCCAAAGACTGCCCAGTCGTCGCAAAAACCGGTCACTGTCCTCTCATGGAAGGGATCAGACCCATGATGCATAATAGTATGCATCACTCTAAGAGCCATCCGTGATAACCTATCAAGCCCGGCGTGTTGGCGTTGAGAGCTTGGACTCATTTAACTTTTTCAAAAAAATATCCCTCTTTTAGAACTACTCCTGCGTCGCCGTCGATCACTACATAATCAGCGTTGATGCGTTTTATAACTCGCCCTAGTCCAACTTCCTCTCTCCTGCATCCACTTCTGCTGCAACGACTCTTATAAATCTGAATTCGGTCACCAACCGCTACGTCTTGCGGACCCACCGCAGCATGCGCTTCCGTGTCAGTAACCGGCATCACAACAACACCTCGAGATGGAGTTGAGCAGGAATACAACGCGACTGTAAGTGTCGCAAGAAAGCCATGTTTCAGAACTCGCCGAGCCACGCCAATTTGAGAAACTGTGTCTTTTCCATACATTTTATTGAACCAGTTGTTTTCGTGGCTTCGAGGACTTTTGGGAATGGCGTCAGAAACGAACACCGATTAAAATCAGCACTTTTTATACCACGACAGCATAAAATCATGTTCAAGTCGGTCCGGGAGGACAGCGACGTTGGCAGGATTCTCGCAATAGTCGATAGATCGGTTACTCCATCGTGCAAGTTGATCCTGGAGTCGCGTTCGAAGTCGGTACAGTTGTTGAGAAAAAAGATTAGGCTAATGATTGAACGTCGGAAGAGGCAAGCTCATTGCGCCAACAACAAGAGAGCGGAAATGGGTCAGACAAGATCCGTACTGGAACGAGAAATGCCAACATTTGAATCACGCAAATCTAAAATAACAGCGAGCACATCCAAGCAAGGGTTGACGAAAAAAAGGCGGCCATTAGCCATTCTTTCGATAGCTCTTTGTCTCGGATGCTCTCATGGCACCATGCGCGGTACGGTCGTGATGAAAGACGAGAATCAAGAGGCGCATGTTTGCCTAGGAGACAATGAGGTAAAACCTGGCGATCGCGTAGGTCTTTACAAGAACGTATGCCTCCCTCCGAAAGAAGCAGCGAAACTTTCCGATCCAACTTTCGGCGGATGCAAAATGGTTAAGCTTGGCGATGGTCGCGTGGTCCAATCCCTGAACGAACACTATTCGATCGTCAAGGTCGATCCAGGTGTCGACTTTAAAGAGGGAAGCTGGGTTCAGAAGGAATAAGTATGAGAAGAATCCTCTACACTACTTTGGGATCCCTGGTAATTAGCGCTTGCGCGCACACCCACCAAGGCATGGTGGCAATGAAGATTTCTCCCGAGGAGGCCCACATCGGCCTTGGATCAAAGGACGTCAAGGTCGGCGACGAAGTCTCGCTTTTCCAAACCAAGTGCGAGCGTCCAAGCAAACCATGGCAGGGCCCCTCTCATACAGAGGGTCAACCTAGCTGTGCCATGGTCGCATCCGGGCACGGAAAAGTCGTGCGGGTTTTGGATCAGAATTACTCCATCATTCAGGTCCCCTCAGGAATTCCGCTCGAGGAAGGAATGACCGTACTAAAGGATTAACGCGAAACCATCTCGAGCATCGCGGCCCGACTTTAGGATGAGTTTTCGGCCGTCGTCAAAGGCGAGCAGAAACGATTACACGCCATCGCGAACTCTTTGCTGTCCCATGCGGGGAATGCATGAGAGTTCACAGCCGACGACGACAGATGCGAGACCTTATCCGTCACAACTTCGCTCCCTCATGGCCAACTATTTCTTGAGAGACGACGAAAACAAAGAAAATACCGTCGTCATTTCGACCACACACGATCACACAATGTCAAAGCATCAGGTTTTTCAATTTTCGATCGGCATATTTCTCGGCAAGCTGGAAGGTTATATGCCGCGCAAATACCGATAGAATCCCCGAAACGGGAAGCGTATTTGCTCTGTATAGCATAACCACCAACAGGCCGTATTTAATAGCTTCCTCGCTATTGCCCTACTCAATCGACTCCGCCTGCTCGTACTTTGTGAGCCCATCCCACCACGTCGTGATCGCCAGCGTTCGCCCCGCTTCGCTATGAGGGCGAAACGGTAAATCTCTGCAAAACTCGGCGATAACTTCGTGTTGGCGATCATCGCCAGGAAAAGCTCGTCTGAAAGCCCGCTCTTTTTCCGCCCACTCCGCAGCTTCACGAGCTTCTTTCTCCATTCGCAGACGCTTCTCCTGAGCCTCGCGCTGCTCACGCTCGGCCCGCTCACGAGCTTTTGAGCGCTTTGCTTGAACTTCTTCGAGCACTCCCCCGATCGCCTTGCTGAGAAACGCCATCGGCGAATGACAGCGCACAGTGCTTTCGATGCCATCACGATTCACGGAGATTCCACGGCTCTCGACAATCGCAAAACAATCGGCAATATCGTCAGCACTGTACTCGGCATTCAGCTCTTGGAACGCTTTCCATTCGCTCTCCCTCTTTCGCTCTGGTTTAAGCTCCGAGAAATAGTCACGTAGCACCGGTGGAAGCGAAGAGAGAGAGTTATTGTTTTTATTTGTTTCACTATATTTAAAGTGGGTTCCTCCAGAAACCAGGGGGCTGTTTGCCGTGGAAACCGGGGCGGAGGCAACTGCAGCAACCCCGGTTTGTACGGGAACCCGGGTTGCCGTGGAAACCTGGGAAAGGACCTCTTGGGCCGACGCGAGACCAAACTGATTGGGGCGATTTTGATCACCGGGTATCTTCTCGATCACGCCCTTTGCGACAAGCTCGGAAAGCGCGTGAAGCACGGCGGGTCCGCGTAAACCTGTTTGCCTCTCGATGACTGCCTTCGAGATCGGCGAAAATCGCCGCTGATACGAAATCGTCAATCGCGCAATGAGAAGCGCGACTTGCATTTCACTTCGGAGAAGACCACCACTCACCATCTGCATCAACAGCACATTGGGTATCCGTGTATAGCCATGCTGAAGCTTGGGATTTGCCTGCGCCTCCAGGACGACGGCACTATCTTGCTCTGGAGCATGATGCACTTCTCGCTCCGGTCGGGCCTTGGTTCCTCCACTTACCGTGATAAGTTCAGAAACCGGGGTTGCATTGGAAACCTTGGCTTCTATATCAACCAGGGTTCCCACAGCGACCGAGGCTTTTTGCGCAACCTGGGTATCGCCAGCAACCAAGGTTGCCTGTTCTTTTTGATTTTCGATACTTACAGACTCCACCTGGGTTTGCATGGGAACCGAGGTCGATACATCAACCAGGGCTTCGGGAGAAACCAGGGTTTCCACCGCGATCGGGGTATCTTCACGAACCTGGGTTTGTGCAACAACCATGGCCTGCGAAGCAACCTGGGGTGGCGGAGGTGCGAACGTCGGCGCTGAAGAGGGGAGCCGCAGCGGTTTACGGACTTGTAGCGCTTCAAGGGCTGCCTTGAGTTCTGACTTGGCTTTCATCGCACACCCCCGTCAACAACGGAAAGCACAGGCCGTGACTCGGCATTTGCCAATGAGAGGACATCGCCGATACGCAATCGTTCCATGACTTCGTTTGCAAGTCCCAGATAGTCGCGTGCGCCTGCGCTGTCGGGCGCATGGTGAAAGATCGTCTTGCCGAGCGCCGGGGCCTCACGAAGCTTAACTGATCTCCGAATCTTGGTTTCGAATACCTGATCCCCGAAACTTGCAACCAGCGTGTCCCAGGTTTGACCCGACATATTAGTTGGATCGACAAGTGTTAGAAGATAACCCAGCACAGTGAGACTCGGGTTTGTGCCACATCGAATCTCTTCGATTTCAGTCGCGAGTTCACGAATTCCCATCATCGCAAAATAGCCCGAATCGACAGGTACTATGAGCTGAGTTGCCGCATTGAGCGCGGAGTTCATGAGAGGTCCAAACGTCGGCGGTGTATCAACAATAATGACGGAATATTGCGAACGCAAAGGCTGGAGCCTTTGCGCTAGACGCAGCTCAGAGTTGGTCATTGAAACCATCTCACGTTCAACGCGCGAAAGCAGAGGAGTAGCTGGGATAAGATCGAGCCCATCCCCCTTGTAGATCACTCGATCGACAGAAAGCGCTCGGTCGCGGATCATCTCCGCGATAGAGCCTTGGATCGTCTCCAGACGGACGCCAACGCCTTGTGTGGCGTTACCTTGGGGATCAAGGTCGACAAGCAAGATGCGCAAATCTTGAAGCGCCAAAGCTTGCGCAAGATTGATAGCGGTTGTTGTCTTTCCAACGCCGCCTTTTTGATTAGCTACGGCAATAACAGGGCACAAAGTGGGATTCATTGAACTCTCCAATCCGAGTTGACAGGCACGTCCCATCTCTTTAAGAATGGAGATGTACCTGCCAGGAGCCGCTGCAAAGCAGCCCCGGTTAAAGGGTAAAAAGGCCGGTTCGGGACCTGCGAAATCTGGAACTGGCCAAAGTGAAAATTTGAAAAGCCCAAGGCGCTAACCTTGGGCTTTTTTATTTGTGTAATTAGTTACGCTGGCATTGCACCCCCTCCCCGGCTTCGAACGAAACCACGTTAATTTGGCGGGAAAAGGCGCACGTCCGTAAAAGAAACGTGGGACTAACCCGCGATTTCAACGGCTCGTTTTGTAGGCAATTTGTAGGTAAGAAGTAGGAAATGCCCGAAATATTGCGACAGTTCGGGAAATGCTTAAGCTGCCACTCGACTGTAACTGCTTGAA